>UQQR01000007.1 GCA_900543215.1 uncultured Oscillospiraceae bacterium
AGAGATTGACTCTTACGGTAAAGGTTGGTATGCAGAGGGTTTATGACATAGGTGGTCAGACCGTTGTCAAGAAGAAACCCGAGAAGGTTGTAACTATAATGTCCGGTTGCCTCAAGCCCTACCTTTATTTTTGAGTCGCCGATACCTGTACAGGTATTGATTGTTTGAAGAAGATGTTCAAAACCTTCTTTACTGTTAGGAACAGTAAAAACATCTGCGAGGACTTCGCCTTCTGAACTCATAATAAAACAGTCGTGCTTGTCCTTTGCAACATCAATTCCAACGCAAATCATTTAAGTACCTCCGATAGATTTATTTTGATGCTGTTATCCACAGGGCACTTTGCTTTTGTAACCTCGTTCCAAATAAACCGTCGGACGGTATCTAACTGATTAACAATACTGCAAAGGTCTGTGGTTGGAACCTTTCAGAAACCGTCTGTCCGGTAGGAGAAATCCACCAATCCACAGCACCATTTACAGTGTAGCATATGTCCTTGGAGAGGGACACTAAAAACTACTACTTTATTATACGAGGAATTTTAAATGTCAAGAATATGTCCGCTCTTCAGCGGCTCTTCGGGAAACAGTACCTACATAGCGTCCGAAAGCGGCTCGCTTCTTATTGATGTCGGAGTTTCCTTCCGCGCAGTGACGGCGGCTCTTAATGCCGTCGGCGGCAGTCCCGAAGAAATTTCCGCGGTTTTAATCACGCACGAACATACCGACCATATAAAAGGGCTTAAAACCCTCTTAAAGCATATTAAAGTACCGGTGCTTGCGTCGGAGACCACATTGAATACGCTTGTTGACCTTGATATTATACCGCCCGAAACAAAAGTGCTATCACTTGATGAGGGCAACGAAGCAGAGCTTTGCGGTTTCGGAATAACCCGTTTCCCCACCCTGCACGATTGCGCAGGCTCAAGCGGTTATTCGGTTCGCACGGCGGACAGCAGAAAAATATCCGTCTGCACCGATCTCGGCAGGGTTACCGATTCGGTAAGGTCAGCAATTTCGGGCAGTGATGTAATTTTAATAGAGTCAAACCATGATATTGATATGTTGAAAAAGGGACCGTATCCCCCTGCCCTTAAAATGCGTATTCTTTCGGACAACGGTCACATTTCGAACAATGCCTGTGCCGCCGAACTGCCGAACCTGCTGAAAAACGGAACAGAAAGATTCATTCTCGGGCATTTGAGCCGTAAAAATAACAGTCCGCTTCTTGCGTTCAACTGCGCACAGGCGGCTCTTGTGGATTGCGGAGCAAAGGACGGCGTTGATTACATTCTTTCGGTGGCCGCGCCCACGGGAAACGGAGTTACGGTAGTATGATAAAAATAAACATTATAGCCGTTTCGGGACTTAAAGAAAAATATCTCCGTGATGCTGCCGCCGAGTATCAAAAAAGACTGAGCGGCTTTTGCAGTCTAACCGTCACCGAAATCGAACCCGTTAAACTTCCCGAAAAGCCCTCTGCCGCGGAAATAGACTCTGCGCTCGGCAAGGAAGCGGAAAGCATAATTAAAAAAATTCCGAAATCCGGCACTGTTATAACGCTGTGCATTGAGGGAAAGCAATACTCAAGCGAAGAATTTGCGGGTTTACTCGAAAAAGAAACAAATATCGGAAACAATATTACCTTTATTATCGGCAGCTCCTACGGACTTTCCGATAAAATCAAACAGCTTTCTACTGTAAAGCTTTCTTTTTCAAAAATGACCTTCCCGCATCAGCTTTTCAGAATACTGCTTTTAGAACAGATCTATCGCGCTTTCAGAATAAACGCGGGTGCCTCCTATCACAAATAAAAAAGCCTAAAAAAGTGCTTGACCTCAGGGGTAATGTGTGTTATAATAGCATTACCTCTGAAAGGTTCTTTTTTTTTGTAAGGAGCCGGTTGACGGTAAATATCCGTGCAATGCTTTCTGTCGCTCAGGCGTCAGGCGCGGCAGATTACCGAACCGAGGGAGGCGTTTACTTTTACGGCGGCTTTTTGCCTGCCGAGTAAAAGCAAAAAATATTTCCGTAAAGCGGGAGGTGCCGTTATGAGAGTTAAAATCACACTCGCTTGCACAGAATGCAAGCAACGCAACTACAACACAATGAAAAACAAGAAAAACGATCCCGATAGGCTTGAAATGAACAAGTATTGTAGGTTCTGTAGAAAGCACACCCTACACAAAGAAACTAAGTAGGGGGACGAACGGATGAAAACTGTAAATAGAATCTGCCAGATTCTCGCAATCGTTTTAGGCATAGGTTCGGTTGTACTTTTCTTCCTGCGCTTTGCTACAATCACAAGCTCCGGCAACGATGTATCGTTGGTCGGCGCTCAGCTTGGTTTCGGCAGTAAAATTACCGCGGCCGGCACAGAGTACCGTATGGCAAAATCATCAGATATTCTTTTCTGCTTCTTGCTTACAGTGCTTTCGGCGGTTTTCGGTACGCTTTCATTTAAGTCGAAAAAACTTCGTTATTTCGCACCGGCAGTCGGCATAATAGACGCTGTCTATATGCTTGTAATAGCGTTAAGCAATCCGAATAAGTTTGTTGACGCCCGTCCCCTGCCTGATGTTACCGCAATTTCCTACACCCCATTTGTACTCGTTACGGCAATAGCGCTCTTTGCGTTCACCGCATCTGCGGTCGCTTATTTGCTTATTGACGATTACATCGAGGTCAAGGAATCAAACGGTTCGAAGCTCACGATAATGAAACGCATTGTCCGTTTCTTCCGCGATTACAAGAGCGAAGTTAAAAAAATCGTATGGCCCGGCTGGAAGGATGTTATTAAGAACACTGTAATCGTTCTTATTATGTGCGTCCTGGTGGGTGCATTCATATGGTTGGTAGATTTCGGTCTCGGACGCCTGCTCGAACTTGTTTTGGGCGTGTAAAGGCGGAGGTAAACAATGGCTGAAACACAAGAAGCTAAGTGGTATGTAGTTCATACCTATTCGGGTTATGAAAACAAAGTGGCAAGCGATCTTGCGACAATGGTCGAAAGCCGCGGTATGCAGGATTTAATACAAGATATTAAAATCCCTACCGAAATCGTAACCGAGATAAACGAAGATAAAAAGCGTGAGGTTGAACGCAAAATCTTCCCGGGTTATGTCCTTATAAAGATGATTGTTACAGATGACAGCTGGTATGTTGTCAGAAACATAAGAGGATGTACGGGATTTGTGGGTCCGGCATCAAAACCGGTTCCTTTAACTGAAGAAGAGGTTGTGGCACTCGGCGTTGAAAAGCACAGCGTACAGGTAGGCTACTCCGAGGGAGACAATGTAAAGATTATAAGCGGTCCGCTAGAGGGTTACACCGGTGTAGTTAAGTCGGTGGATACCGCAAGCAACAGCGTTTGCGTCGTTCTCTCTATGTTCGGCAGAGAAACTCCGGTTGAGTTTGAACTTGATCAGATCTCTGTTGATGATTAATTTTGTTAATACGCAGAAATGCATATTATCGTCCGTAAATCGGACGGGTTACCCCGGCACGGGAATGTGCCACGGTGGGAGGGACGGAATATGACCGTTCCGCCAAGTACCGAAAGGTACGGTTACCACGAATAATGGAGGTGCAAATAAATGGCTCAGAAAATTACAGGTTACATTAAATTGCAGATCCCGGCAGGAAAAGCTACCCCTGCTCCGCCGGTAGGACCTGCTCTCGGTCAGCACGGCGTCAATATTATGGCGTTCACCAAGGAGTTTAATGAAAGAACAAAGAACGATGTCGGTCTTATAATTCCGGTTATCATCACTGTTTACGCAGACCGTTCTTTCAGCTTCATTACAAAGACTCCGCCTGCTGCTGTTCTTATCAAAAAGGCTTGCGGCATTGAGAGTGCTTCCGGCACACCTAACAAAACAAAGGTTGCCAAGATTACCAGAGAGCAAGTGAAGAAGATCGCAGAAACAAAGATGCCCGACCTTAATGCGGCAAGCATTGAAACGGCTATGAGTATGATAGCCGGTACAGCTCGCAGCATGGGCGTAGAAGTAGTCGATTAATTCTCTCTCGTGGGAGGAAAATTCCGATTTAACCACTTATTGGGAGGTAAACAATGAAACACGGAAAAAAGTATGTTGAAGGCTCAAAGCTCATCGAAAACGGAAAATTTTACGATACCGATGAAGCTGTTGAGATTGCCGTAAAAACCGGCACAGCAAAATTTGATGAAACAGTAGAAATACATGTTCGCTTGGGCGTTGACTCACGCCATGCCGATCAGCAGGTACGCGGTGCCGTAGTTCTTCCGAACGGAACCGGTAAAACAGTAAGAACGCTTGTTTTCGCAAAGGCTGACAAGGCTGATGCAGCTAAGGCGGCAGGAGCCGATTATGTCGGTGCTGAAGAGCTTGTTGCAAAGATTCAGAACGAAAACTGGCTTGACTTTGATGTTGTTATCGCAACACCCGATATGATGGGCGTTGTAGGCCGTCTCGGTAAGGTTTTGGGACCTCGCGGTCTTATGCCTACACCGAAAGCAGGAACCGTTACTCCGGATGTTGCTAAGGCAGTAACCGAAGCTAAAGCGGGTAAGATTGAATATCGTCTTGACAAAACCAACATCATCCACTGCCCCATCGGCAAGGTTTCTTTCGGTGCTGAGAAGCTCCAGGAAAACCTTGACGCTCTTATGGGTGCTATTGTTAAAGCTAAACCGGCTTCAACAAAAGGTCAGTACATCAAGTCTTGCGTTATTGCAACAACGATGGGCCCCGGGATCAAGCTCAATGTAGCTAAGTTCGGTGCTTAACTGAGTTTTTACAGTGTCCGGTAAATTGATTTTCCGGACACTGTGCTTTTCTTCTTGATTTAAAGTTTTTTTAAAAAAAGTATTGCATTTTCACGGCGTTTAGTGTATAATAGCATTGTAGCAAGTGAGACAAAAATATCGCGGAGTGGAGCAGCTGGTAGCTCGTCGGGCTCATAACCCGAAGGTCGTTGGTTCAAGTCCAGCCTCCGCAACCATATTGTAGGTGCAAAAAAGATACCTACCGCAGAAACCCACTAACCATCACGGTTTGGTGGGTTTTTTCGTGTCTAAAAATCACTTGGGATAAAAAGATACCTCCACCCCAAAAACAGCGTTAGGAGGGATTTGAACCGAACCACACAATTTAATACACAATTTAAGGGCAGATTTTACGAGATAATCCTCGTAGAGTCTGCCCTTTTTTTGTTGCAAAAAAATCAAAATACGAAGGGATGAAATCAATGGGCAACTACAAAATTTTAGTATACAGATTGGAGGAATGTAATATATGGCCTTGCTTTTTTCTGCGGTCACCGTAACCGCAGGCGATGAAGAAATTGAATTTACGGTCGGAGGAATACCGAGGGAATGCGATGACCTTGTGGGCTGGACAGCGTTTGATAATTTTATAGAAAATATCGATACCGAAACCGAAGTCAGCGTACACGCCGAAGCCTATTTGTACGGCGACGAGGAAATCGTAACGGCGACACCCGAAGAAGTCGCCTATCTGATGATGCGCATGGAAAGGGATGAAAACTTCCTTGCCGACCACTGTGACAATATCGAGGATGTCGACTTCTCCTTTTTACAATCGCCGGACGAATATTACGAAATGAAATTATAACGAAAATACAGAGGTAAACAGTATGAATGAATATGACCGCCTGTACAGACAGGCACAGAGGTACAGAGAAATGTATCCCGAAGGCACAAGAATTTTGCTGCTACACATGGGCGATGATCCCCGCCCCGTTGAGGACAATATGCGCGGCACGGTAAAGTATGTGGACGATATGTGCGCCCTTCACTGTGCTTTCGACAACGGCAGACAACTCGGTATCATCCCCGGCGAAGACTCCTTCCGCAAGCTCACCGAAGAAGAGCTTGCCGAGGAGCAAAACGAAGATATGGACGAGGATAACGGCCCCGTTATGGGAATGTGAGGTGAAACAAAAAATAAACAGGCAACGGTCGGATAAAATATGCCGATCAGAGTTTTGGATATGTTTTGCGGAATGAGTGCATTCCGCACCGCCGCCGAGCAGATCGGCGGCTTTTCATTTATAGGTTACTGCGACAACGATCCCACCGCCGTCGCAGCTTACCGAACCTTATACCAAATGAAAGGAGAATATTTTTGTAATGACGCAAGAGCAGTCAACACCGATGAAATCCCTGATTTCGACCTTCTTGTCGGAGGTTTCCCGTGCGTCGCCTTCAGCGCTGCCGGAGCAAGAAGGGCTTTCGACGATCCACGCGGAACTCTCTTCTTTGAGCTTTCCCGAATACTTGCAGCGAAACACCCTGCATATTTCGTGTTTGAGAATGTACCCCCGATCCGTACGATTTGCGAAGGCCGGGTTTTTACCGCGATCCTCAGTGAGTTATCTCGATTGGGGTATCTGTGCGAATGGCAATGTATTGACGGCGCGGCTTACCTTCCCCAAAGCCGAAAGCGCGTGTTCCTTGTCGGATATCTTGATCCACGATGTGCCGGAGAAATACTACCTATCGAGAGAAAAGGCGGAAAAGCTCTTTCCGAACTCACAGATCATCAGCCTCAGGGAAAGCGAGTCTACGACGCAGGCGGAGCAGCCATAACACAGACGGCCTCCTGCGGCGGCTTCGGCGGAAAGACTGGGCTGTATCTGGTGGATTACAATGAAAATTCTAAATTTACCGATACGGCGCGGTGTATTACCGCCCGACAGGATTCGGGAATGAGCCACCACAAGGGCGAACATTCCGCCGTGTTCTTTGAGTACGACGGCGTATATCCGGTCATCAACCCCGACCGGGAAACCATCCGGCAGAACGGCCCGCGCTTTCGTCCCAACGGCGCTCCGTCATATTGCCTTACCGTGGTAGACCGCCACGGCATTCTTCACAACGGCTGGATTCGGAAGTTACACCCGCAGGAGTGCTTCCGGCTTATGGGATTTTCGGACGAGCAGTTTTTTAAGCTAAAGAACGAACTCGGCCTGTCCGACAGCAAGCTGTATAAGTTGGCAGGCAACGGCATCATGGTGCCGGTGCTGGTGGATATCCTCTCCCGTCTCAAGGCAGTAAATGAAAAATATCAGATCATCAAGGAGTGAAAAAGCTATGCCAAATCATGTAGAAAATCATATTGAATTCAGCGGTGACACCCGGCAGATCAAGGCTATGCTGGAATCAATAAAAAACGATGAATACGGTATAGGTACGATCGATTTTAATAAGATCATCCCTATGCCGGAAAGCCTGCATATCGAGGCGGGCAGCAGAACCGACCGAGGGCTGAAGGCCTATCGGGATTTTATCGAAGTATACACCTTCGGACGCCCGGCAGAGGATGCGAAGAAAGCACTTGAAAACATCCCGATCGAGAGCGAAAGCGCCTTTCTTCGTCAAAGGACAGATATTAAGTGTGACGAATGGGAGCTCGGAAAAACCGCATGGAACAATATCCGGCAGTACGGTGCGCCCACATGGTACGAGTGGTGTATTCAGAATTGGGGAACCAAGTGGAATGCCCACGGCTATGAGCCGGATACGGATTACGGCAGCGCCGACGCACTGACCTTCCAAACCGCATGGGCAGGACCGCATCCGATCCTGCAGCGTCTGTCGAAAATGTTTCCGAATATCGCATTTCGGCACCTTTGGGCTGATGAAGATATCGGAGCAAACTGCGGAGAGCGCTGCTATTTCGGTGGTGAAATGACCGATGAATATATTCCCGAAGGTATACGCGCGGCAGACTTTGCATTTAAGGTATGTCAGGTCACTCAAAGAAATCGGCGTGGGCATCTACTTTGAGGAACAGAACATCGATACGCTGAAAAGTGATAGCGAATTGTACCTTGTCATATACGCAGGATTCGCACAATCCGAATCCGAAAGCATCAGCAAGAATATTACTTGGACGCACCGAAAGAACTTCGAAGAAGGCAGACCCATCTTTATGTATAACCGAATGCTCGGCTACAAGAAAGGCGAGGACGGTAACCCCGAAATCGTCCCATCGGAAGCAGCAATAGTGCAAAGAGTGTTCGATATGTACCTCTCCGGCAAGTCCACCGATGAAATCTCCGAAATCCTGCAAGGCGAAAACATCGAAATTCCCGGCAAGAAACTGAACTTCAGTAAATCAATGATTATCCGAATGTTGAAAAATGAGAAATATTGCGGAGATGCCATCCTGCAAAAAACGGTGACACTTGACCCAATCTCAAAAAAGCGAAAAGCCAACGAAGGTGAAGCACCCATGTGGCTCGTAGAAAACAGCCACCCTGCCATTGTCAGCCGTGAGATATTCAATAAGGCACAAGAGGAATCCGCCCGAAGAAAGGCAAAAGCACCGCAGTCTGAAAAGGTGGCGCTGACCGCTTCGGGAAAGTATTCCAAATACGCGCTCACGGAAGTAATGATGTGTGGAGAGTGCGGGAGCAGGTACAAAAGAGTAACATGGAACATCCGAGGCAAGCACAGAATCGTGTGGCGATGCATGAGCCGCCTTGACTATGACAAGAAATACTGCGCCGACTCCATCACCGTTGATGAGCAGGCACTGCAAAGAGCCATTGTAAGAGCCTTGAATCGATTTAATATCGAAGACGAATCTACCTACCTAATGCTGATGAAATCCACCATCGGGGAAGCCATAGGAATCAACGGCGGCTCAGATGAAATTGACCTGCTCGAAAGAAGAATCGATGCCCTTAATAAGCGGATGCTTGACCTTGTAACATTGAGTGTTCAGGAAGATAATGATGCCGAGAACTATGAAGATGAGTTTAAAAACATATCCATGCAAATCGAGCAACTCTCGGGGCGCATCACGGCAATTAGAGAAAGTGAAAGTGAGGACGGAGAACTTCAAGCGCGGATTAAGGAAATCCAGGACACCATTGACAAACGAAAAGAAAATAAAGATACCTATGATGACTCAATTGTCCGGCAGATGGTAGAATGTATAAAAGTCTACCATGACGGCAGACTGCAAATTATACTCGGCGGCGGATATGAACTTGAAGAATACCTCGAAAAAAAACAGCAAGCAGCGAATAAGCCGTAGTTGCTTATTCGCTGACTCTATTAAGCATTGCTTTCGTTATTATCGCTTTCTTCATCTTCGCCAAGCTGTCCGATAGCGAAATTTTCAAAAGCTTCGGAATCGTCAAAATCCTCATTTTCGTCCGGTTCAATCCAGAGAGAAACATCCCGAGCATAGAGTTTGTTCATGAATAGTTTGCCCGCATTACTTTTCCTTTTTCCGTTATATTCTAAAAGCATCGCTTCGGCAAAGCCCATTGACCCCTTCCGGCGATCCCTGGCGGTACGAGTCAGTTGCTTAATGGAAACAGCACCGAGTTTCTCGCTGAACACCTCATCCTTTAACTGATCTTTATACACCACGCAAAGCTTGGTAACTGCATTCATAATGTTGGCGGAGAAAGAATTGGAGTCTCCCTCCCATGTGCCGATGATCAGGCGAAGAACACGGTTGAGAACCTGGTATCCGTATTTGGAGTAAATAGCCTCCAAAGTGGATACAGCACAGATGTGCCCCGGCGCTCTCTTGGCAGATATCTTCAAACCGTAAGACTCCACCAAATCTCGAATCATAAGCTGTTCTTGGTTCTTAGCCTCCAAGTTCGCTACGAAAATTTCAAAAGGCGCAAGGTTCTTTGCGAATTTCATCTGATTGGCAAAGATATCGGCTTCATGTTCATAGCATAGATCATCATAGATCATGCACCATACCGGAGTTTCGCGAGAGCCGGAAGCAAGTGCAACAATTTCAATGGTATGCTGCCCGTTAAAAACATAATTGATCCCGTCTCTTCGGCTGACCTTTACAGGATTGATTTGAAACAGATCGAAGTTTTCTGCCGTTTTCTCAATACGAGCCTGCGACAGATTCCGTTGATAATCCTGGTTCGAAACCAGGTTTTTGATTGGAATTTTCTCGAAATGAACATTCGGCACAAACGGCGAATAATCATCCATGTTATATATCCTCCACTTCCGACAGCATATCCGCTATCGTATTTCGCAGCTCACGCAAAGCCTGTGCCAAGTCACCTTTAGCCTGAGGAGAAACGATGGTGAGGTCTGCCGTATTCTTTGCCCGTTCAATAGAACTCTTCCATGAAGGAATCGTTAGAGTCAGACTGCTGATTTCCGCATCCGGATCATACTCGGGCATATCCTTCACGGAAGGCCCCGCGGAAATATCTCCCTCGGAATAAACTGTTTTATTCCCTTGCACAACCGGTCGCGTGGCTTTGTAATGCATAAACTCAGCAGGATTTCGATCAATCTTCCGATTGATTCGCCGAAGATCCTGCGGATTTAGTTCCGCCATTTCCAACACATGCTTATGGGCAATCTTGTACTGCCCCGAAAGAATCTTGGGCACTAATTTCGGCTCTTTCTTTCCGATTTCTTCTAACGCTCTCGTGAATATGGCATACTTCTGCACAGTGGCAGCCGACACATTATTATCTTCGGCAATTCTCTGTGCCGTCCAATGGCGGCAAGCCTTGTCCGCATCCTCTTCGTCCATTGTGGATATATCCAGGGTGTGCTGATTTCTCCCTATCTTATTGCGAATTCGGGTAACCAATTTTTCATTCTCGTACTGCATACCAATAAGGAACTTGCGAGTCTCTTCGGTAATGTTTCTTCTTCCGAGTTGATTGGCACATATCCAGGCGACAGCAGCCTCTCGGCACTCAAATTCCATATCCTTTGTATCAAAGGGGATGCTGTGGCGCATACAAATTTCATAACGGTTATGACCGTCCACAATGGTGTCATGCCATACAACGATAGGGTCACGACAGCCGTCATTTATAATATTCTGCTCGAGTTGCAAAAATTCTCTGTGCCGCAGCGGACGGATTAAATGTCTGAATTCTTCGTCTATTTTCAGCCTTTTCAACTCCATTATCGCTCCTCCAACCCATCAATTTTATGGAGAGAACTGAGTGGAAAAACACCTGCATTTTCTTCTGCTATAATCTCTCCGGTCAGTCTGTATGCGTAAGCGCTATCTAATCCTTCCATCAAGGAGCAAAGTTTATTGACAAATGAGGTGCTGTAAATTTCGTAGGAGTTATCCGGATGCAGCGCAGCCAAATTTACACGATGAGTATAATTTGTTCTCTTGTCCGTTCCTTGGATAGCAAGCATCATAGCTGAAGGGCTGACAAGGAACTGAACATACTTGGGTGTCCCGAGCAAAGCCAGTGTGCTTCGATGAATGCGAATACGGTATTTTTTCAAGTCAACCGCTATAGTCACTTGTTGTCGAGTCTGTTCGCTCATGATTTATTTCTCCTTCCGGCAGTGCAACTGTGTCGGCAGTCACAGTTGCTGTCGGACTTTGCCGAACTGCCTTATTTTCCTTGATTGAGTAGATGGCATAGCCATCGAATATGTTCACAAGCATGGACTGCTTGTGCTCATTTAAGGTCATTCCGAATTGGTTCTGCCAACCAATCGGATATACCGGTGTCCTTGATGCCGTTGATTTAGCACCTTCCGCATCATATGTACGCTGATACACCTCGGTGGATGTTAAATCAAATGCTATCAGGTATTCGCCATTAGCGCGGATGATATTCCCGAGCATCTTATAGCGGTGATCAGGATTCCAATCCATCATGTCAAACATTTTCAGGAAGAACAGCGTACATGTTGTTTGCCTCGGCTTCCTTTTGTCTTGACCGATTGAACACCACTGGAACGACCCTCGTTCATTCTCACCACAGGGACGGAGAGCCAAAATCTTTGTATGAGGATTGATCAGCGCCTGGACATAGTCTGTGTGCGGAAACTTGGTCAGGCAAGCTGAATTCACATAGAATTTGCGGTTATTGAATGTAACCGCAGGCTCACGAATATGAGCAAAGAACTCTCTGCGGACAACCTGGAATTCCTCCAGGTTGAAGTCCATGCTCATTTCAATCAATTCTTCCTCGTCATTTAATACCGGAATCTTGTGCAGCTCTGAGTCCGCCGGGGGAGCAAAGGCCTCTGTCATTGTCCTTTGTTCAGTAATATCATTCATAAACTACCTCCTGAATATCTACGCCCTGCAATTCCTGCGTGATAAAACTTTTGAGTTCTTCAAACGCCGTCACATGGAGCTTGTTGCCGGTCTCGAAAAGTTGGCCCTCCAAACGGAGCATCCAATCTTCCTCGCTCTGCCGCTGAAGTTCCGTTACGGACTTCTCCTGTGCATAGAACTGCTTACCAAAGGAACTTGTCCATGATTCGGGAATTGCACGAATGCGTTTTCCGGATGGCATCAACGGCTGCACATTTATACAGTCTTCTTCGCCGTTTTCTTTAGAAAGCACATTAGGCTTGAAATATGCCTCGGAGTCAACGGTATCAAAGATATAGGCAACTACGCCATCCTGCTCATAGAGAGTGCCTAAAATGCGGTATTTGTATTCGATGTTCCAACCAAGAAGGTTGAACATCGTCTCACTGAAAGCGGCGGTTGGGATTAACCGTGGGTATAGAATACCTTTCTCCGGCTTTGACGCCATTACACTATTACGATTTTCTTTGGTGGTCGGTCGAATCGCAAGTTTTCGGCTAATGGGATTTATCAGAATCTCAATATAATTCTGTGTGCCGAATTTCCGGACACACGCGCTACTGAACTTGATAAACTTATGATAAATAATGGCGTGAGGCTGACGCGGAGCATCGAAGAACTCGCCGCGGGCTATTTCAAAACCGCGCAGGTCAAAGTCACCTGCTTCCACCTCAAACTGAATTTCTTCCTCCGGATGCGGTTCTTCCTCGGGAGATGAATACACGCTTTTGGAAGCCAGGTAGTAGTCTCCCTCTTTGAATCCTGCCCATCGGGGATTAATGGTGACGAAACCTTTGAGGACGCCGTCTTCTACAACGCGAATTTCGGGAAGGATAGACTTGTTTCCGTACTTAGCGTTATCGAGCATTTGCTGAACCGCAATATAATCATCACGGGAAACGATGCCGGGATGATGATTACGATATCGGCTCTGCGGTCTTTGGCCCCTGTTTTTCTTCGCCTTATGGGTACGAAAGTTTGGCGTAAAGGTTTTGCGAGTGAGGACATCACCGCAATGTCGCTCGTTGCGTAGTATTTGAACAATACCGTTGGAAGTCCAGTTGATATTTCCCAAATAGGACTTGCGTCCGAGAGCATTGAAAGCATCGGCAATCTGCTGTGATGAATAGCCGTACAGATACATATAAAACGCAAGTTTAACCGTAGGCGCTTCATCTGGATTCGGAATCAGTGTCCCGTCAGCATCATGCATATACCCGAGCAGTTTGGGAGTCAGAGGGATACCATTGTCCAATCGCATACGCAGAGATGTTTCCATCGACCTGCTTCGTGTGTGTGACTCTTCCTCGGCCATTGTGGCTTGGAAAGACAATGCAAGCTGTGAGTCATCATTCAGTGAGAAAATCCCCTCACTTTCAAAAAAGACTCCGACAGGCGGATTGCGTTCGGCAAGGTCTCGGACTATACCGATAAAGTCATAGATATTGCGGGCAAAACGGGAAACGCTCTTTGTGATTATCATGTCGATTTTTCCGCGCTTTGCGTCGGAAATCATCTGAAGAAACTGTTCTCGTTTATTCAGAGAAGTGCCGGAGATACCCTCATCAGCGTAGATTTTAACGAGCGTCCAGTGAGGGTGCTTGATAACGAAGTCTTCATAATACTTCTTTTGCAACTCAAAGGATGTAGTCTGCTGGACATCATCCGTAGAAACACGAACATAGATGGCAACCCTTTGCGGGACATCATTATCGTAATAATCGGCTTGTCTGGTCTCGGGAAAGTAATCATAGTTTTCGGGATCAACTTCAACATAGATGCGTTTTTTGGTCTTCGCCTTGGCTTGTTCTTTTTCTAAGCGTTTCGTTTTGTCAATCATGCAGCAGCCTCCTCTCGGAGTCATCGTCCGGCAGGCTCACCCATCCATCGGGGAAGAAGTCTGTGTCCCGCATATCTTCTTGATAATAAGAAGCAAGGGTGAAAATATCTTCGGAGATAAAGTAGATTCCGACCGGATGCGGCAGCGTTGCAAGGAAGCGAGACATGATTGTAATCTCCTGTGGTTTCTTCGTTACATTGGAAACCTTCTGTGTAATGATTAAATCCACCTTGCCGTCAAGACAATCTTGAAGCAGTCTGCACCACTCGGGTGCATTCTCCATATTGGGGGCAGTTGAGCCTTCATCTATATAGAAGTCAACCAATTCCCACTTCGGACACAATGCCAATGTGTCTACAAACCCCTTCTTGTGAAAATCGAGATAATTCTCATACTTGGTCTGATTAAAGTATCGGATGTAAATGCCCACCTTGTACGGCTTTGACACAAGAGGTCGCTCACGGCGAATCGTATGCAGCCATATCAGATGGTCAGCAATCATCTCAGCCCGTTCCGTGTCTCCGTCAAATATCTCCGAAAAGTGCGGTGCAGTTTCTATCTGAGCCAATTTAGCGTGAATATCTATTTCGTCCATTTTGGTTATCCTCCCACTTGCAGTATTCAAAATAAGGCTAAGATTATTGTAAATCATGCAAGGCTTAATATCGACTAACCACAGGTCAAGTGCTTAACCACCGGTTTATCACAGACGAAAAAAATGCAAAAAAATAAGGTCGGCAGACTGAAAACTGCCAACCCAAAGAGCAAAAAAGGAAGGTCAAGATTGACCTGCCTCGAAAATCATATTTGAATTGAATAGATAATTGTCTCCGCTGAAAAGTTGATTGATTTTTCAGAAAACCCTTCAATGAAAGTGGCAAGAACAAAAACCAGGTCAGACATTGCTGCCCGACCTGTCAAAATAGGTAATCGTCTTTCTTCATCCGCATTGTGGTTTTTAATTCCTTCACGATCTTGATAATGGAATCAATCTCGGCAGGAGAACAATCTGCCAACAAATCGTTGAATTCACCTTGGTATATTCCAATGACCTCGGGAGTGTTGGTGCGGAGCAGTACATCGGCAGAAACCTGCAATGCCTCAGTTATATATACAAAAGTGGAGAGCCGCAATTTGGTCTTTCCGTTTTCAACCTCACTCATATGCGGAACGGAGATGAATGCTTTTTCCGCCAATTCAGCTTGGCTCATGTTTCGCTGAAGGCGAACATCACGAATCCTTGCACCGATTGCCTTATACCTTGCATCGTCAAGTTCTCTCATGACGCACCTCCCTCATCCGTTTATAGTATATAGATTATTATATAATCTATGCCCGATGTTTGGAATAAGCCGCAGTTGAACACATCGGCTATACCTTATAATAGAAACATCAATTTTTTGGAGGTTTCTATATGCAAATCAACTACATTCTTCTCGGGCAGAGAATCCGTGCGTTCCGCACAAAGAAAGGCATTACCCAAATGGAGCTTGCAGAGCGAATTGATCGTTCTGCTGCCTATATGAGTTATGTGGAGACGGCGTACAAGTTTTGCAGCCTCGATACCTTGGTGAGGGTGGCAAACGAACTGAATGTCTCCACCGATGACCTGCTTATTGACAGCCTTACCAATACAATCAAGGCATCCAATCATGAATTCACCGCAATTCTCTCGGATTGCAGTGACTATGAAATGCGGGTATTACTTGATATCGTTAAGGCAACCAAGCAAGCGATGCGTGAATACAAGTATTTAACCCGAGCCAACCGCAGATAAAATTATAAGTTGCTTTCGGCTTCGATGGAACACTCCGAAAGTCAAAGAATAAACCTGCAGTTTGCGAAACAACAACTGCATAAACAAACGGTTAAAAGAGCAAACCCCCGAAATGTTCGCTTGCGAATATGATTTCGGGGGTTTGCGAATATATTTTCTCAAATCGCAGGACAAGAATCAAATTGACTGATATACTTATCATCGGAAAGGTGGCACAACTATGATTTATTACACCGGTGACATTCACGGGCAGAAACATGATATAGAACGATTCTGTAAGCGTTTTAATCCCACAAGGGAGGATATCATCGTAATTCTCGGCGATGTCGGTGCTAACTACGGGCAAGACGAAAGAGATGCAGAATTGAAGTATGCACTTGACAAATTGAAGCCCACTATTCTCTGTATCCACGGCAATCATGAAATAAGGCCATGGCATATTCCAACATATAAAACGAAGGAATGGCACGGCGGCATCGTATGGTATGAGGAAGCCTATCCCTCCGTATTGTTTGCCAAAGACGGCGAGATATATGACTTAGAGGGGCTTCGACACATCGTCATCGGCGGCGCCTACAGTGTGGACAAGTTCTATCGCCTTTCCCGAGGATACGGTTGGTGGTCAGATGAACAACCAAACGAAGAAATCAAGCAATATGTAGAACAGCAGCTTAAAGAAAATGTTATCGATGTGGTTCTGTCACACACCTGTCCTTTCAAATATGAGCCTGTCGAAGAATTCCTTCCGGGTATTGACCAAAGTACAGTGGATGACAGTACGGAGAAGTGGCTCGATGTCATAGAAGAAGCAACGGACTATATAGCATGGTTCTGCGGACATTGGCACACAAATAAACGAATTGATAAAATGCATTTTCTTTTCCACCAGTTCGAGTCAAGTGAGGAATTACAGAAGATGAAGGTCAACAAAGCAAATTTAGAAAGAGAGATGGAAGATGGGTAAGATATTCTTTACCGGTGATCTGCACTTTGGACATGCCAATGTGATTGCTTTTGATAATCGTCCGTTCAAGACGGTTGAGGAAATGGACGCGGAACTTATCCGCAGATGGAACAACAAGGTTGGCAAGGGCGATCTCACTTATGTCCTCGGGGACATGATATGGAAAGCGCGAAACGATGATGCACCGGAACTAATCAAAAGTCTAAACGGTCAGATCATTCTCATTAAAGGAAATCATGATCGCTTCCTGCACAATGCAAAGGCCAAGGCAGCGCTTGCAGGAATCAAAGATTATGACGATATTTGCGTAAGATTGGAAGACGGAACGAAGAAAAGAGTTATCCTCTCCCATTATTTCACCCCGATGTACAACGGACATAGATACCAGGCAATTCATCTCCATGCTCATTCCCATTTTACTGATGAAGCGGATTTTGAGGTTGATTTTGCAAAGCGTCTTAATAGCATTGGATGCCGGAATGAAATCTATAATGTAGGTTGTATGTATTGGAATTACGAGCCTGTAACATTGGACGAGATTATTGGGCGTGGAAGGACAATACGCCCCACATATGGCGAAAGGTCTGCTGAATATGTGGTACAATTCCCGTGGGAAAAGAATCAAACCGTTAGTCCCGAAAATGAGATTAGATGGAATGTGTTCTACCACAACTGCAACAGCCGCAGCATCGAAATCTTCAATGTCTTCGAACACGGTTCATTCCGTGAATATGTGAAGAAAGCCGCTGAGAAGTATCAGACCAAAGAAGACTTTGCCAAGCAACTCCGCTGCGAGGTAATGTATTACTTTTGGGCGAAGTGCGAATGGGAAGTTCTTGTTGCCCCATGGATATCTGCACGTGAATCTGAGAAAAAGAAGGTAGATGTCTGTTGGCAGATTATGAATAATTGGGATGTGTTTGTCGATTACACATGGGCCAACAGAAAGAAGCTGTGACGATGGGAAGATACTACAGACTAATATTGGACGATTACTCTGCGGCTTCCTTCACGAGTTTCAGCAAAGACTATTTCTTCGGAGATGGATAAGGAGAAGACGATGAGTAAAGATCTTGTGACCATGACTATTGAAATCGACAGAGAGGTATATAATAAGGCAGCCGAACTGTTCAAGAACCTCGGGACAACGATTGAAGATATGACCGTGGGATTTCTCAAATTCTGTGTGATCCCCGAAAACCTGCCTGTGCTCAAGGCATATTTTGGCATAGAAAGTGCACCTGCCGAAGCAGGTGCACAAATGGAGTTACATCATAGGATTTTCAAGCAGGTCTTCGATATCGCAACCAAGAACACGGGATAGCTTGTAAAGTGTTTGTGCCTGTGCCTTATCAATGTTGTTGACTCTCTGCTCATACATTTGAATGTTTCGGACTTTGATGCCCGATTGTTCCGCAAGTTCTGACTGAGATAAGCCTCTGCTTTCCCGAATGCGTTTCAGATTGGAATCGCCTTCGGCAGCCTTGTAGAACTCTTCCATCGTATCAATGAAGTTCGTGATATCCATCTCATGATAGACCGAATACATTCCGATAATCTTAGTCAAAGGAATTCGCTCGAAGATATCTTTGAACCTGCGGCCGCAGTACCATTGATATTCTGCAAGTGCCCACCCTGCCCAATACTCGGGAGAGCATTCCTCAGAGTTTGTAGGCTTCGGAAGTTCTTTTCTGCCGTATGCTTTCAGGATAACCGCACGGGCAAGTTCAACACCGGACATACCTGCAACATAGGCAGGATTGCCGCGCTCAAATTGCTCGGCATAGCCTGTGTTGATAAAAAGTACGGTAATCCAATCCGGCTTAATCTTGCAGTCATTGATAGCATAATCGAAGAATGAGGACAGACGATCCTTTGCATTACTCAAATAGGATTCGTTGTATGCGTGGGTCATCATTACTCATCTCCTCTCTAAGGATATCAAGTACAAAAATATCATCACGATATGATTTCGTCTTCTTGATTTCTTTACGATAAGTATCTCTCGCTTTGGTGTCTCTATCCAGGAACTTGGGATAATAGACATTCTTATCGACCGAATATGCATCGACAAACTTCAAACGCTCAAATCCTCTTTGCGAGATAACAACGGTTTGTTCGCCAAGTTTGCCGAGACGAAGCGCCTTGTTCAGACTTCT
This sequence comes from uncultured Oscillospiraceae bacterium, assembly GCA_900543215.1. Classification (GTDB taxonomy): domain Bacteria; phylum Bacillota; class Clostridia; order Oscillospirales; family Acutalibacteraceae; genus UBA737. Next base: position 18,835 of record UQQR01000007.1, read on the forward strand.
GAGAGGAAGTGTGTTTGACACAAAGGACTCAGCATACTGAAAATAAGAATCGTCCGCGCGGTATCCGACAACAATGTCGTAGCCGGAAAGGTCAACCGAGTAATGTTCGATGATATAATCCCGAGCGTCAACCGCAACCTCGGAATCGAGTTTGAAGGTACGGAACTGAAGAAGCAAGGCAATCCAGTTGAGGACTGTATGATTGCCGCTCAGCAGGTTCAGTACTTTCAGTCCGCCTTCGTCAAAGTCGTAGACATTTACAAAGCCATCCGTATTCTTTTTGCAGGCCCATTCTCTGGCCATCTCCTCGACACGGGTACAGTAAAAGCCTCTCCCGTAGTCATTGTGTGGATTACCGATATTGATATCCGGAACCTCGATGATGTGATCCGTTCCGTGAAGTAGTTGAATTGCGCTCATAAAGCAAAACCTCCATATATCATTGTGATGACACAACCATATTATATCATTGCAACGATAGTTTTGTCAACAGGGTTTGAAAATATTCCGAAATAAAGTTCGAAACGGAGGATACGAAATGCATGCTTTTAGAAATATGAAACCACCGGACACGATGGAACGAATAAGTGAGATGAAACGATGACCTACGTATTATCCGACATCCACGGCAACCTGCAACGATTTAAGTCAATTATGGCTCAAATCAATCTTCAAACGAATGATACATTGTATGTCCTCGGAGATGTGATAGACAGGTACGCCGGAGGAATCAAAATATTAAGACAGATCATGAGAATGCCCAATGCCAAAATGTTGATTGGCAATCATGAATATATGATGCTCAACGCCATCGGTCACTGTAAAGATGCAGCCGAAGAAAAGGAAAACACGAATTGGCGAGAAAAAAGGCTTTGGTACAGGAACGGTGGTATGATTACGCATGAGCAGCTCAAACATTACCGCAAAGATATCCGAGCCGAGATTTTCAATTTCATCCGCCAACTGCCGACAAACCTTGAAGTCGAGGTCAACGGAGTCAAGTACAAACTTGTCCATGCTTCCCCCGAAGAAAATTACATGAAATCCTCCTGGAACATTTATGACTACAAAAACAGCCGTGAGTTTGCCATATGGGATAGATGGGATGAAACACAACCGATTCCCGAAGGATATGTACTGATCTTCGGCCACACGCCTACCTGCTACTTTCACGACAAAATGCCGTGGTGCATTTGGAAGGGCGATAATGCAATCGGTATAGACTGCGGCAGTGGCTATGAGTATGGACGCCTTTCGTGCCTCCGTTTAGATGACATGAAAGAATTTTACTCGGATTGCTGACACAGATGGTATCAGACAAAAGAAAAGGAGTCATCAATGGGAACTTATTATGCAGTTTACGCCGAGGTTCGTGTCGGCAATCAGTGGTACAATCTGAATCCGCTATTTCAGCGCACTGACGGAAATATTGATGTCTGTCCGGTCATTTCGGGACGAAATTGGCTTCTTGAAGCATATGAAGAACTGGAAGAAGTCAGCTACACTTGCGGCCGACCGGAGAATCTGAGCAAAGAAGTTAGGTCGGTATTTTGCCATGAAGACGATGAACCATACGACCCGTACTTACATATCGACACCTACAAGGATTTTTACAACCGTTCCATGTTCCTTGTGAACTACGGCAAATCCGTAAAAAGTCGAATCAAGAAGGACAAGCCGACACGGTACTGTGGGTATGCTTCCAAGGTCAGTATAGCAGCATTTGAAATCGATGAGTATGATACCATAGGTTATTGGCTCACGTCCGAGGAATATGAAAAACTGTCCGATGAGGAAAAACAAGAGTATTCCTACTACGAGTGGGATGAATACGAGGACTGGTACAGGGTTTATAACTTAATCGTAGACAGAGTGGATACGATGCTCGGCTATTTCTGCCGATGGGCAGAATATGCTATCAAGGATGCAAATCCGGACGAAATATGCCCAACCGCTGACTATGTCCGGCTGCTCGTATACCGGTGCTGAGAATAGACCGAACATCTGAGCGAAATGTGAGAAAGGTGGGATCGGTATAGACTATCATTGTGGTGATATATTTTCTCCCAACAGAACCGGTCACGAATTGATAATCTGCCATCAGATAAACTGTCAGGGAATTATGGATGCAGGGCTTTCAAAGCAAATTCGCACTATGTTCCCACAGGTATATGAGATGTATCAAAGAAATTGCACCAAAACCGCTAACCGTCAGGACTTGCTCGGGAAGGTGTTGTTTTGTCCAATCAGATACAACGGATGTGAATGGCTCGTTGCCAACCTGTTCGCACAAGACGGCTTCGGTCGGGATAAATGCTATACCGATTATGACGCTCTGCGAAAAGCACTCACCACTGTGAGAACCGTTGCAACACCATTACCGGCAAGGACACTGACGACCGTCCGAATCCCCTATAAAATGGGTAGCGGTCTTGCGGGAGGGTCTTGGAGCATTGTGGAACAAATAATCAAAGATGAGCTTGTGGCTTATGACATACCCGTAGAAATTTGGAAGAAGGAATCAGTATGAGCAAAATAGTCCTTTGGAAGATATATCGCCATCTTCCGAATGCAATTTAAAGAAAGAGACAATGACCATAACCTATACGAAGGGAGATAAAATATGAGTTACGATAAATTGAAAACAAGTGAACTGAATACCACGGCTCAGACCGAGGAAGAGTTAGATGTCATTGAGGTGCTTGACCACAGAGCACTGTTCAGCAACGGACGGATTAAGCCCGAACAGATTCCCGAAGGTTTACATGCATACGACCTCCGCCATAGCGATGACGGAGGTCGCTTCTGCTCCATTGAGCCGAAGGTTGGAGTCAATCACGGCGGCACCGTGCTGATGCGGGATGTCCTCGATTTCGGTAAGGATGGATATATTCCGCTTGACGAGGACACTGAGCCGAACTTTTTGGGTGAAACAATGACGGCATCGGAATTTGTCGAGGAAGAAACCCAGGACGAAGTCATGCGGATGAATGGTATGTGATATTGAAAGGAATACGATGATAAAGGAGTTTGATATAATGGAATTTGAAGTAGATGACAAACTGAATTTAGCAAAGGTGTGGTGCTCCCGCGCCGACCAAAGGGACAAGGCAAAGCAGCAAAAACTAAAGGAGTTTATTGCCGATTGCAGAAAAAAGAAAATCTTCGTCTGCGTTTATGAATCAGGCGACGGCAGCCTCTTGGAAAACACCAAGGAACTGCTTACTTATAATCTCAATAACACGACACCAAGCACAAAGACTTCAAAATCGTGCGACGCACGGTAAAGCGGAAGCAATATAGAATGATGTGATATGATTGATTGAAAATCTTTTTTGCACAAAAGCCTAAAATGTGTTATAATAGGTCTTGACAACGAAGAAAAAACAAGTATAATAATATGATTTGGTTTTGAACTGAATGGGCGGCTTGGGAAATATGAGGAGGATTTAACTATGTACAACTTCGAATATGTTCCCAAGAAAGAAGCTGCCCCGGCAAAAAATGAGTTGATCGAGATAATCAATGGGGTTCAGAAAATACAGCGAAATAAAGATATCTCTTTCCAATTTCAATTCATTGGGAGCAGCAGTCGCAATATGATTACTTGCGACCGTAAGAGTAATATCGGATATGATTTTGATGTAGACCTTGAGGTTTTTTATGATGACGATAGATATGACCCCGGAGAAATCAAACATATCATGATGGACGCTTTTAATTTAGTGGTTCGTCGGTATGGATACGGGTACTGTGAAGATTCAACCCGTGTATTTACAATCAAAAAAATTGACCATTGGCACTCAAGGATAATACAAAGTTGTGACTTCGCTATTGTAAACAACTATACCGACAAAGCCGGTTCAGTACTCCAACAGTACATACGATTTAACAAGGAACAACGATCATATGTTTGGGCTGATCAGACCAAAGGATACTATACTAAACCCAAAGAAGATTGGTTGAAAAAGCACGGGTATTGGGATGAAGTCCTTGATCGTTATCTATACAAAAAGAACAATAACGAGGGCCTGGTAAAAAAATCGCGCGCCTTGTACGCTGAAACTATTAATGAGACATATGCTAAACATAAAGGTGGGCGGTAATGAAAAATGGTACTATTGGACTTTTCACGCATGTATCGGGCAAAAATTCGCTCCTTTGATTTAAGAATGTTCAAAACCGTCGAATTAAGTCTTGACATTTTGCTTTGAATTGTATATAATAAAATGTTCCAACGAAAAGAGGCTCAGTAGATGTACTACGCAGTTAGAAAGGGACATAAAACCGGAGTTTTTGATAATTGGTCTGAAGCACAGTCTGCAACTGCGGGTTTTCCTGGACCAGATTTCAAAAAGTTCAGAACAAAAGAAGAAGCAGAAGCGTATTTAGAAAATCGCGATGTTTGGGCTGACAAGGTAGCCGCAGATAATAAAAACGGATTCTTGGTTGCATTTACTGATGGTAGTTATGACAAGAATCAAAACAGATATTCATACGGTGTTTGTCTTATTCTGCCTGATGGAACAGAAACGGGTATCTGTGCTTATGGAAGCAATAAGGAATATATTGATAGCAACAATATTATAGGAGAAATTTTTGGAGTTATTAATGCTCTTGATTGGGCAATATCAAACGGGCACGAAAAAATAAAAATCTACCATGATTACGAAGGCCTTTCGAAGTGGACATCTGGGGAATGGACAGCCAAATCGAAAGTCAGCAAAATGTTTGTGGGATTATATAAATCTAAATTTGAGGACTTTTTGCAAATTGAGTTTGTTAAAGTCCCGGGACATAGTAACATTTCATATAATGATAAGGCTGACCAACTTGCTAAGTCGGCATTGACTGATAAAAAGCGAGTTGCTGTCCAAGGGGAAAATTGGTTCTCTATATCTCACTTCAATCAAGATGATTTCGATGCGTTTACAAGCATTATCGAGGAATCCGATAATAATATTACTCATACAGTTAATAATATGGCTGATAGGGTGATTTATAAGTTTTCATTGAATTCCGATTCCGTTACTGTAACTCTATTCAGTAGTGGTAAGCGCAAATTGTTAGTTCAAGGCAAAAACACATACCTGTTTCAAGTAATTATTACAACGATAGTTGAACTCGAAGACGAAAGCAAAGTCGAACAAATCCTTGGCAATGCTTACAGAATGAGCATAAGAAGCGATGACATAGATAGTGCTTACGCACCAATTGATAGAAGCTTACCGGACGATTATCCCGCAGGCAACAAGCGTTTAATCAAGCAATCAATTGTCAATTTGAAATATTATTTGGATAGCGAGGACTATTCACAATATGTATTTCCGGCATTAAGGGCATTAGAGGGCCATATAAAATATCTGCTCACTGCAGCAGGAAGAACTGCTAAAAGGAATTTTGATTGTTTTAATTTAGACAAATCAAATACTCCCCAAAAGTATATTGTGTCTGCACCATTGACTGACGCCACAAAGAAAGATTCTATCGAAAACTGTTATAACTATTACAAATCACAAAGAGACACCATTTTTCACTTTGGTGATATACTTGGTCCTGTTGATAACACAAGGTTTATTACATCCAAAGATGAAGCAAACGAAATAATAAACAAATGCATTGAATTGATTTGCACTCAACAATAAGGAACAGAATGGAGGGTCTGTCATGAGAAATTTCATAATTAAAGAAATAAACAAAGATGGTTATGACAGATTTCTCCTATGCTTATCTTTTGACAGCCTTCTTTCATACTTGGGTAGTATTGAGTCATCTCTAAAGGCTGTATCTGATTCTGGGAAAGTGTTGATTGATCAATTGCTGATAACAGGAAACAACGATAACCGCTTTTTAAGTTGCAATTTTTCTCACGGAAAATTAGATTTTACAACTGCACGAATTGTTAACCCCACGAACTTTTTCCGCGAAGAAACGGTTGATCTTTTGCATGACAACTATGGATATGTTGAAAATTCCATTTTGACTGATTCTCAACGGCAAAAGGTAAGAGATAAAGTTGCTTTTTAAGTGGATCAAAATATCTTTTTCGGTTAGCACAAAAAAGAAAAGGTATCACAACCACTGCAGGTGAGACAGTACGGATTTATAAAAAAGGACGAAAAAGCCTTACCACAAGCGGCTTTTTCAAAAAATCCGGTGATATCTTTTTCGGTGCTACGAGCCAAAAAAGCATTCCGTAAGGAGTGCTTTTTCTTTATACAATTGTCCGACCGAAGGGTTATGAGCCCGCGGGCGAATAACCCGAAGGGTGAGGCGGTAGTGAATGACAGTCCTGTGGACTGTCAGAGCCACCGAACCGACCGCAACATTTTCTCCGCGGAGAAAATGCAAGACCGCCCTTTAAATTTGAGTTTAACAACCGAAATTAAGCGGATGTAACCAACCGAGTTTACATCCGCTTTTTCTTTCTCGTTTTATATAGCAAGTTCTTCCTTGATTTTTTTTACTGCCCTTGAGCTTGATTTATAACTTTTCAGCAGTTTCTTATAGTATTTACTTATATCTTCATCCTTTAAAATGTAATATATCTGACTGTTTTCAACCGCGATTAAACAAAGCTGTTCTATTTGATCATTAGTCCAGGCATTGTATGCGGAAAGTTTTTTGATGACATCGTGCGTTCTTGCAAAACTACCGCTGTTTTCCAGGTCAATTATCAGGTCTATCTTTGAATTTTCTTCTTCGTTATTTTCTTTTTCCGCTTTTTGATATTCGTTTTTACAGCGGTAATACACAGATTCCAGCGTTTCATTATAAACCGTTCTGTCAATTATGTTTTTCAACAGAATATCAAGCTCCGAACCCTCTGAATAATCAGCCGGAGCAAAGTATTTTATGCGGTTCTCCCGCATCATTTTATATACCTTGGCTCTGTCTTTTGTTTCGGAATTATAAACGCCTATTGAAAATCCTCCCGAAGAATTAACCAGCTTCATACAGGGAACATCAGTATCACTGTCGCCTATATAAACCATATTTCTGAAAGGAACACGAACATCCTCGGGTGAAAAATAATCATTTACACCCGCATCGTTTACATCCAAAACGCCCTTTTCAATTCGGAACAAAAATTGCGTCTTGTTCGTATAATTTACAATCTGCGCGGGCCATTTAGCTACACCCCTTTCGTTGTAATAAAAGGAGCAGGCGTATATTTTTTCGAAAGACTTTGCAACCGAGGTACCCTCAATCATCTCCTGTATGCCTGATGATATAATGTAATGCTCGATTATTACGCCCTTTTCCTTTCCGTATGCTTTGATTCTTTCGAACCATTCTTTAACCCCGGGGAAAAGCTTGACCTTTGCTCCGTATTCCTTTAATGCTCCCTTATTTAAAACGAGGTTTCCCTCCGCTTCTTTTGTCATCATAAGCATATATGCCGATATTTGATCCATATTATTGGTTTCCGCAAGCTCGTTTGTCTTTTTCCAAAAAGCGTCTACATCATATCCGACAGACTGAATATAACCCTGTGCCTGCATATCGTCCGGCGACAGTGTTTTATCAAAATCATAGCATATAGCAATCACAGGCATTTCTTCCTTTTTCCTGCGTTCGTATTTTTTTGCCACGATATCACCCTCCGTTCCCATATATTTCTTTTGTTGTATTATATCATTTAATTTGGCATTGAGCAAGCTAAATTAATCCGGCTTTTACTGTTTTCTGTTGCGATAATTAATTTTCAAAATAAGGTTGCCAAGTAAGAGAAAAAAACTTATAATTAAAATAAAGTTAAAAATGTAAGGAGTTTTGTAAATGAACATATTGGAAAAGCTGAGCAGCGCTCCGATGTATCTGATTTGCGGCGGAATTATCGGATTTGTTGCTTTGCTATGCGTAATATTTATGGTCAGGGCATACAAAGCAGGAAAAGCAATAGGAATGGATACCGCAAAAATGAAACGGGTTATTGTTTCAAGCGCAACCTTTTCCGTATTGCCGAGTATAGGTATTCTGCTTGGTGTAATCGCGCTTTCGGGCAGTCTCGGAATACCGTGGCCGTGGCTTCGGCTTTCGGTTATCGGGGCCTTGCACTATGAAACACAGGTAGCTCAAGCCGCCGCAGAGCAGGTCGGTATGGAAAAGCTGTCAGGCGAGCAGATGACCGCCACGGGATTTACCACCATAGCGCTTTTAATGAGTGTTTGCATTATGTGGGGAATGATTCTTTCGGTTTTATTTAACCGAAAATACACAAGCAAGCTTAGTAAAAACGGCAAAAAAAGCGGAACTATGGGTTTCGGAGATATGGCTATGACCGCTATGTTTATTGGGCTTGTAAGCGCATATATCGGCAGTTATATCGGAGCATTTGCTTCCTTGGACGGTTTGTTTACCTTTGGCGGCGACCTGACGCCGATTATTGTTGTCGGGGTATCGGCGCTCACTATGGCATTGTTTGTTTGGCTTGCAAAAAAGCCGAAGCTTGCGTTTGTGGAAAACTTCTCGATAGCGGTCAGTATGCTTGTGGGTATGGCGGCCGCCGTATTTATCAATTTAGTTTAAGGAGCATCTTAATATGGAAAACAAAGAAAATCTGAATTGGGAAAAATACTCCGAAACAACCCACAAAATCGGTAAAATCGCAAGTATTGCGGTTCTTATTATGCTTGTGGGCGCTCCGTTTTTAATCGGTAAATATCTTGGTGCTTATCCCGACATTAAGGCTGCCGGAAAAGGCTTTTTCTCGGTTGGCTTGATATGGATGGTAAGCAGTGTTGCCGAATTCCTTATCTATACCCCCATGCTCGGTTCTGGCGGCGGTTATCTTGCGTTTATTACAGGTAATCTTATCAATATGAAAATTCCGTGCGCCGTAAACGCCAGAGATATGGTAGGCGCAAAATCCGGAACCCGTGAAAATGAAATTATTTCAACCCTTTCCATTGCCACCTCGTCCTTGGTAACCATTCTTGTGCTTGCCGTCGGAGTTGCGGCTCTTACTCCCCTGCGCCCGCTTTTGCAGGAGCCTGCCTTACAACCGGCTTTTGACAATGTTGTCCCTGCCCTGTTCGGAGCTATGGCGTATAAATATTACCGCAAAAATATGAAAATAGCCCTAATTCCGCTTGTGGTAATGAGCCTTTTGTTTATCTTCGTCCCGTCGCTTGTAGGCTCAACAAGCTTTATGATTATTCCGTCGGGAGCTATTGCAATCGGAATTGCGTACTATTTCTATAAAAGAAACAAAGGAGAAAGCACCAAATGAAAGCTTTACTTTTAATTTTGGCAGGGTTAATAGGACTGGTAGTTTTTCTTTTACTGATTGCGGTAATACATACCCTGCTTATGCCGTCTAAGGTTTCCTCCTATAAACCGAAAGAGGATGACCGCGAAGCGCTCGAACTTGCCGAAAAGCTGTCGGAAATGATACAGTCGGACACGACCTCTCATCAGGGTGTTTCGGAGGTCGAAAAATTCCGTGAATTTCACAAAGTGCTTGAAAGACTGTTCCCGACGGTACACGAAAAATTGGAACGCACGGATATTGACGGAAATCTGCTTTATTACTGGAAAGGTAAAAGCAGTGAAAAACCGATTTTGCTTATGAGCCATCAGGATGTGGTTCCGGCGGAAGGTGAATGGAAATATCCGCCGTTCTCCGGAAAAATTGCGGAGGGAAAGGTTTGGGGACGCGGCGCCGCAGACACAAAATGCTCGGTTATGGCATTTTTTGAAGCGACGGAGCGATTGCTAAAGGAGGGCTTTGTTCCGCCGCAGGATGTTTATTTGGCGTCATCCTGCACCGAGGAATGGGCAGGCGACGGCGCACCCAAGCTTGTAAAGGAATTACAGCGCCGCGGCGTAGAGCTTTACCTGCTTTGCGATGAGGGCGGCGGAATTATAGGAGAGCCTATCGGCGGCATACACGGGAACTACGCTATGATAGGTATTTTTGAAAAAGGCAAGGCCGATGTCCGTTTTACCGCAAGAAGCACGGGCGGTCACGCCAGCGCTCCGCCGAAAAATACACCTATCGCAAGACTTTCAGCCTTTGTAACCAAAACAGAGAAGCACAGTCCCTTTAAGAAAAAGCTATCCCCCGAGGTTGTGTCGATGTTCAAAACGCTTGCGCCGTACGCCCCGTTCGGGCTTAAGCTGTTATTCGGGAATATCTGGCTTTTCCGTCCGCTTTTAAAAGCTGTTCTCCCCGCTGTAAGCGCGCAGGCAGGAGCAATGCTCAGGACAACCGTAGCATTTACTATGCAGTCCGGTTCGGACGCCTGCAATGTAATCCCGCAGGAAGCAACGCTCAGCGCCAATATGCGTTTTATTCCGCATCAGGGCGAAAAGGAAAGCCTTGAAATAATAAAGCGTCAGGCAGAAAAATTCGGTTTGAGTGTGGAGGTTCTCCATTCAAACGACTACACGGTACCTGTTGATATAAACGGAAGCGCCTATAAAACGGTTGAGGATGTTATCCGTAAAACCTTCCCGGGACTCGCTACAAGCCCGTATGTTATGACCGGAGCTACCGACGCTCAGTTTTATCAGCCTGTTTGTAAAAGCTGTATCCGATTTGCGCCCGTGATTTACTCGCCCGAGCAAATGAAGGGTATGCACGGACTGAACGAAAATATTGAATACAACTGTCTGCCCGGAGCTGTTCGTTTCTACGAAAACCTTATCCGTGCCGAAAAGTAAAAGCTTATGTTATAAAAAACCGCAAAGCAGCATATACTGCCTTGCGGTTTTAATCTTTACTCCTTATGCTCGGCGCTTGCGGTAAACGCTCCGCCGCTGTAATCCACAGTAACCTCGGAATCGGGTTCAATATCATTTTCAATCATCTTACGCGCGATAAGGGTTTCTATATTCGACTGTATAAATCTCTTTATCGGGCGTGCACCGTAAATCGGGTCAAATGACTGCTCGATTATCTGTTCTATTGCCGCGGGAGTAACCTTTACGCTTATTCTCTGCTCCTTAAGGCGCTCGGAGATCTCAGCAATTTTAAGGTCTACTATTCCCTTGATGTTTTCCTTTGTAAGCGGACGGTAGAAGATAATTTCATCCAGTCTGTTTAAGAACTCGGGACGGAAGCTGCGCTTTAAAAGCTCGCTTACCTTATTTCTTGCGTCACTGCTTATTTCGCCCTTTTCGTTTATTCCGTCAAGAATAATATCGGAGCCTAAGTTTGAGGTAAGAATAATAATAGTGTTCTTAAAATCTACGGTTTTGCCGTGACTGTCGGTTATTCTTCCGTCGTCAAGCACCTGAAGCAGTACATTAAAGACATCAGGATGCGCTTTTTCTATTTCATCGAACAATACAACAGAATAGGGCTTGCGGCGTACTGCCTCGGTAAGCTGACCGCCCTCGTCATAGCCGACATATCCGGGAGGCGCTCCTATAAGACGGGACACGGAGTATTTCTCCATATACTCGCTCATATCTATTCTGACAAGACTTTTTTCATCATCAAAAAGTGCGGCGGTAAGCGCCTTTGCAAGCTCCGTTTTACCGACGCCCGTAGGTCCTAAGAAAAGGAATGAGCCGACAGGACGGTTCGGGTCCTTTATTCCCGCTCTTGAACGCAGTATTGCATCGCTTACCTTGTGGACAGCCTCGTCCTGACCTATAACTCTGTTGTGAAGTATGGACTCAAGGTTTAAAAGCTTGCTTCTCTCGCTCTCTACAAGCTTTGAAACAGGTATTCCCGTCCAACGGGAAACTATTTTCGCTATTTCCTCGTCCGTAACCCTGTCGCGCAAAAGCGTATTGTCCGCGGTGTCGCTTGCCGCCTCTTCCCTTTGCAGTTCCTGCTGTAATTGCGGCAGCTTTCCGTACTGCAATTCCGCGGCTTTTGTAAGGTTGTATTCCTCCTTTGCCTTTTCTATCATATGGTTTACATTCTCTATCTCGGAACGAATCTTCTGCACCTTTTCTATTCCATGCTTTTCATTTTCAAGCTTAGCCTTCATTGCGCTGAACTGTTCACGGAGTTTCGCAAGCTCCGCCTTGATTTCATCAAGGTGTGCAAGCGTCAGCTTATCCGTTTCCTTTGAAAGCGCCTCTTCCTCGATTTCAAGCTGCATAATCTTATGCGAAATTTCATCCATCTCGGTCGGCATTGAGTACATTTCCGTCTTTATAAGAGCGCACGCCTCGTCTATAAGGTCTATTGCCTTATCGGGGAGAAAACGATCCTGTATATAACGGTCTGAAAGGGTTGCGGCGGCTATTATTGCCTTATCCATAATTTTAACGCCGTGGTATACCTCGTATCTTTCCTTAAGTCCTCTTAAAATCGCAACGGTATCCTCAACCGTAGGCTCATTGACCATAACAGGCTGGAAACGGCGTTCAAGCGCCGCATCTTTTTCTATATACTGACGATACTCGTTAAGCGTGGTAGCACCTATACAGTGAAGCTCGCCCCTTGCAAGCAACGGCTTTAAAATATTACCCGCATCAAGGGCGCCGTCCGTTTTTCCGGCGCCTACTATTGTATGAAGCTCGTCTATAAACAGTATGATTCTGCCCTCGCTTGACTTTACCTCATTAAGCACCGCCTTAAGCCGTTCCTCAAATTCGCCCCTGAATTTTGCACCGGCAATAAGCGCTCCCAAATCAAGTGAAAATATAGTATGATTTTTAAGGTTATCAGGTACATCTCCGCTTACTATACGAAGGGCAAGTCCCTCGGCTATTGCGGTTTTACCGACACCCGGCTCGCCTATAAGGCAGGGGTTGTTCTTCGTTTTTCTTGACAGAATACGGATAACATTTCTTATTTCCTCGTCTCTGCCTATCACGGGGTCAAGTTTGTGTTCACGGGCGCGCGCGACAAGGTCGGTACCGTATTTTTTAAGAACATCATAGGTATCCTCGGGGTTATCGCTTTTAACCTTTTGGTTCCCCCTGATGCTTTTAAGTGCGTCAAGCACCTTAGCTTCGGTAATATTTTGCTCTTTAAACAAGGCTTTAAGCGCGTCGGACGGCGACTGTATAAGTCCGAGCAGAATATGCTCGACCGAAATGTAGTCATCCTGCATTTTCTGAGCCTGTTTTTCGGCATTACCGAGCGCCTTGTTAAGCTCGGAGGAAATATAAATATTATTCGGGTCATAGCCGCTTCCGCTGATTTTAGGCAACTTTGAAATTTCTTCCTCGGTTTTAGAGAGCAAAAGCTCCGGCGAAGCGCCTATACTCTTGATTATCTCTCCGACAAGACCGTCGGGCTGAGAAAGCAGGGCGGCAAGCAAATGCTCCTCGCCTACGCTGTTATTTCCGTTCTCGCCAGCAAGCGACTGCGCACTCTTTAAAGCGTCCAACGATTTTTGTGTTAATTTATCTATGTTCATAAGCTCATCTCCTAAATAATCTCGCTGTTTTCATTTATATAGCTTTCGTATTCGGCAAGTATATCCTGCACCGCCGTGTCTCCCCCGTTAAAATATCTTTTCATTGCCGTATCAAACATCTGAATATAATCGGCAATAAGAAGCGCGGCAGACAAATTGCTTTTGCCCGAAATCTGCGACGGACCTTTTCTGTGCATTATAGGCCGTTTGAAAACTCCGTTTTCGAATGTATCCTTTCCGGTAAAACCGTATTCATATTCAATTCCCGCCCACAAATTGTAAAATTCAAGCATTTTTTCAAGAAGCGCCGAATTTGTTGTTCTTGTGGACACCTTTATAACCCCTTGTTCTTTTGCAGGTTCTCTGTAAAGCTCTATTGTGTACCTTACAGTCGGGTTATACTTATATGAAAGTGCGGTTCTGAGCGACATTACCGACGGGGTCGGCGGCGAAAGCTCGCTGAAGGTTTCGCCCGAATACAAATGATGTGCAAGTTCGTCAAAAATACTGCTTATGCGTTTTTCGGGTGTTGTAAGCGAAACATATTCCGCCAATATCTGATTTATCATATTTGAACGGTTAGTGTTTTGCATATAAGCCAATCTGTCTATCTTTGCGATAACATCATCGGCAAGCACAACCGAATAAACACTCTTTTTCATATTATGACCTCCTTGTCACATTGAATATTGTACACCCGTTTATATAATTTGTCAAGCGTTTTATATAAATTTCTTTGCATTTTTTATTTTGGCAAAATAATAGGACGGCGTTAAAAGGCCGTCCTATCGGTATTTCAGTCAATCAAAACCACAGGCTTTATAAGGCTTTGCGGCTTGTTGTGCATAAGCTCCAGCGCTTCGGGAATTTTATCAAATCCGTTAAAAATGTGAGTGACAAGCAGATCGGGATTTATCCTGCCGTATATAACAAGGTCTGCCAATCTTTCTATTCGGCGTCTGCCGCCCGGCATAAGTCCGCCGTTTATTTGCTTGTGCGCCATACCGTTTCCCCACGGAACAAGCGATACGCTTATCGCTCCGCCGTCCCCGAAATAATTTACATTGCCGATTTTACCGCCGGGCTTCAGCATCCTCACCGCCTGCTCAACTGTCTCTGCTCCGCCGCCGGCAATAATCACCTTGTCAACGCCTTTTTTATCGGTTTTTTGCAATATTTGCTCCGCTATATCGCCGTCCTTATAATTTATTATATCGGTAGCGCCGTAATCCCTTGCGGCATTAACGCAAATTTGTCTTGAGCCGACGGCAAATACACGGGCGGCTCCGTGCATAACCGCTCCCGCAACCGACATAAGCCCGACAGGTCCTATGCCGATAACGCAAACCGTATCTCCGAATTCTATATCGCACAGCTCCGCTCCGTGCAGTCCCGTAGGCATCATATCGCAGAGCATTACAGCCGTCTGCGGCTTCATACCGTCGGGCAAATGCGCCATATTAGAGTCCGCCTCATTTACATTAAAGAGCTCCGCAAAAACGCCGTCCTTGCAGTTTGAAAATTTCCAGCCCGCAAGCATACCGCCCGAGTGCATAGGATAGCCGTCCTGAGACTCAGCAGAACCCCAATCGGGCGTAATCGCAGGGACTATTACCCTATCGCCGGGCTTAAAGCATTTTACAAGGCTGCCCGTTTTATAAACAACGCCGACCGCTTCGTGGCCGAGCACCATATCGTGTCTGTCTCCGAGCGCACCCTCATACACTGTGTGAATATCGGAGGTACATGGTGAGACTGCTATCGGGCGCACAAGAGCGTCAAGCGGACCGCATTCAGGCTCCGGTTTTTCTATCCAGCCTGTTTTTCCTATCGAAAGCATTGCAAAGCATTTCATAAAAATCACCCTATTACAGTATTTATACAAATATCTTTTCCTGATAACGGAGCGTTTATTTAAAAAAATTGTTGCAAATTTCCTGTATTGTGGTAAAATATAAGTTAACGGGGGTTTAGCTCAGCTGGTCAGAGTGCCTGCTTCACACGCAGGAGGTCGGCGGTTCGAGCCCGCCAGTCCCCACCAGTCGAGCAATTCGACAATAAGATCCCGAATACATAGGTGTTCGGGATTTTTCACTTTAAATGAAGATAATTCACGGAGAAGTTTTAATATGCAGGACAAAAGCTATTTAACGGGGCTCACTTCGGATGAGGTAAGAAAAAGAATACAGTCGGGACTTTCCAACCGTACATCAGTGAAGGCAGGCAAAACCGTAAAGGAGATTGTAATTTCCAATACCTTCACCTATTTCAACTTTATTTTTCTTGTCATAACCGTTCTTTTATGTATAGTCGGTTCTATAAGAAATCTGACATTTCTGCCTATTGTTATCGGTAATACCCTTGTTGGTATAATTCAGGAAATAAGGGCTAAAAAGACCATTGACAAAATGAATCTTTTAAATGCTCCGCACGCTGTTGCCGTAAGAGACGGACTAAAAATTAAGCTCCGTTCCGAGGAGCTTGTAAAGGACGACCTTGTAATTTTTTCCGCAGGCGACCAGATATGTGCAGACGCAAGGGTTATAAAAGGCACTCTTATGGCAAACGAAGCTCTGCTTACCGGCGAAGAGGACGAAATTTCAAAGGTGCCGGGCGACAGGCTCCTTTCGGGCAGCTTTGTTGTTTCGGGTCAGTGCTATGCAAGGCTTGAAAATGTCGGCGACGAATCCTATATATCAAAGCTGACCGCCGAAGCCAAAAGCGTTGATGACAGCGAGCAATCCGAAATGATACGCTCCATAAATAAAATAGTAAAATGGATGGGTATTATTCTTATACCAATAGGCTCCATACTTTTCTACCAAAGCTTTTTTGTAAAGCATAACGCCTTTTCCGACAGCATAGTATCAACCGTAGCGGCGGTTATAGGTATGATACCCGAGGGGCTTTATCTTCTGACAACGGCGGCTCTGGCTTTGGGTACAATAAGGCTGAGCCGGCGTAAGGTTCTGCTTAACGATATGAAAAGCATTGAAGCATTAGCAAGGGTAAATGTGCTTTGCGTTGATAAAACCGGCACTATAACCGAACCTAAAATGCAGGTTCACGAATTTATCGACCTTAAAAACAATAACCTGCTTCCCGATATACCGATTGAAACTATGCTTAAGGCATATACCGCCGCCTCAAAGGATACCAACGCGACTATGGAGGCTTTAAGGGATTCCTGCAAGGGAATAAAAACCGATGTTTCTCTTCCCTCTCCGTTATCGGTAAATCCGTTTTCCTCAGCCGTGAAGTTCGGCTCGGCGGAATTCGAAAACGGAACATGGGTTTTGGGCGCACCCGAATTTGTGCTTAAAAATGCGCTTGACTCCTTAAAGGAAAGAATAGCCAAATATGCCGAAAAGGGATACCGTGTCTTGGTTTTTGCTTATCAGGAAGCAAAGCTCCAAGAAAATGTGACCGACAGCGATATAACTCCCGCCGCACTTATAGTTATATCAAATGCCATAAGAAAAAACGCGAAAGCCACTTTCCAATACTTCAGATCCCAGGGCGTTGCCGTAAAGGTCATATCGGGCGACCATCCCGAAACCGTGTCCGAAATAGCGCGGCTTGCGGGAATTGAAGGCTCCGAAAACTACATTGACGCGTCGGTCCTTGATACAGACGAAAAGCTTGAAAAGGCGGCGTCATATTACACGGTTTTCGGCAGAGTGACCCCAAAGCAAAAGCAAAAGCTTGTCCACGCGCTGCAAAAAAAAGGAAACACCGTAGCAATGACGGGAGACGGCGTAAACGATATACTTGCTATGAAGGACGCCGACTGCGGCATAGCTATGGCATCAGGCAGTGAGGCGGTATCACAAGCCGCAAAGGTTGTGCTTATGGACTCCGACTTTGCGCATATGCCGAGCGTTGTCGCGGAGGGCCGCAGGGTTGTAAACAACATTCAGCGTTCCGCAAGTCTTTTTCTTGTAAAAAATATATTTTCACTGCTTTTGTCGCTTACGGCTTCGGTGCTTATGATTTCGTATCCGCTTGAGCCTGCGCACATATCGTTTGTAAGTATGTTTACAATAGGACTGCCCGGATTTTTGCTTGCGCTTGAAAGCAATAAAAGCCGCATAGACGGACGCTTTTTAAAAGGAGTTTTGAAAAACGCGCTCCCTGCCGCCCTGACCGATACCGTAACGGTGGGCTCGCTTGCGCTTTTCGGCGAGGTATTCGGCATTAATAAAAGCGATATTGCCACTGCGTCCACACTGGTGCTTACGGTTGTCGGATTTATGATTTTAAGACATATAAGCCTGCCGCTTAACAAATACCGCTCGCTTGTGTTTATTATAAACATCGCAGGTATGCTGCTTTGTTTCCTATTTGTACCGCAGCTGTTTTCAATAGTCCGTTTACCTGCTACGATAATGCAGGTGGTAATTATCTTCTCATTTGCCGCGGAATCTCTTTTCAGAATTTTCACGCTTGCGGTGGAAAACGGCGACAAAAGATTAAGAAGAGCTTCCGTGAAAAAACATTCACGCCGCCGCAAAAGACTTTAGGATGTATTAAGCAATAAAAAACGAGCAATTATTTAAAATAATTTGGTATGTTTCATATATTTTAAAAAAACGCTTGACAACAGCTCCGCAATATGATAATATAACACCAACCAAACAAGTAGGTAATTGATTTGAAAGGAGAACAGCCGTATGAAAAAGCTTTGCACCATGTCCGGTATTATTATGATGCGTATGCAGATGTGCATGTGCATGCTTTGTGTTGCAAAAATTCCGGCGTGTTCTCATTAAAAGCGATTTTAAATTAAAATCATTTGCTTTTAACCGGGAATCTCTTGTCGGAGCTTTCCGGTTTCTTTTATATCTACGGAGGTTTTAGTATGAAAAATTTATTTGAAGAGCTTGTAAGAGCCAATTTCCGATTCGGACGAATGTGTCGTTTCTGTATAATAAATAATTGTATATAAACTTTAAAATATTGAAAGGTTGTTTTTAAAATGAAAAAAATCGTATCACTTTTACTTCTCACAGTATTGGCGCTCGGCGTATTTGCCGGCTGCGGCAGCAATGACGGCGACAGTAAAACCGGCAGCATTACCATTGCCGTACCGAACGACACCACAAACGAAGCCCGCGCGCTTCTTCTTTTAGAGGAAAAGGGCTATATAAAGCTTAAGGACGGAGCGGATATTAAGGCTACCGTAAAAGACATTGCCGAAAATCCCCACAACATAAAGTTTAAAGAGGTTGAGGCGGCTCAGCTTCCGAATGTGCTTAAGGATGTGGATTATGCGGTAATCAACTCAAACTATGCACTCCCCGCAAAGCTTAACCCCGTTAAGGATTCGCTTGTCATTGAAAACTCTTCCTCCGCATACAGCAACATTCTTGCTGTTAAGTCAGGCAACGAAAATTCAGACACCGTAAAGGCTCTTACCGCCGCTCTCCGGAGCAAAAAGGTTGCGGACTTCATTTCAGAAAAATACGACGGCGCGGTTGTAAGCGTTGTTGAAAACCCCGGTGACGGCTTTGACTCTTCGGTTGATTATGCCGCTCTTAAGGGCAAAAAGATTTCCGTTGCGGCTTCTCCCTCGCCCCATGCCGAGATACTTGCGGTAGCAAAGGAAATTCTTGCCGAGAAAGACATTACGCTTGACATCAAGGAATTCACCGATTATGTTCAGCCTAACAATGTAGTTGAAAGCGGCGAAATTGACGCCAACTACTTCCAGCACACTCCTTATCTTGACGATTTCAATGCGGAAAACGGCACTCACATCGTAAAGGTTGCCGCTATTCATGTTGAACCGATGGGTCTTTACGGCGGCAAGCAGTCAACACTTGACGCTATTGAAAAGTAATTATATTTACAGAATAACGCTGTCTGCTTTTGCAGTCGGCGTTATTTCCCTGTCAGGAGATAATATATGATTGAAATTAAAAACCTATCCAAAATATTCAGCACTGCCTCCGGCAGTGTTGAGGCTCTTAAAAATATTTCCCTTACCATAAACGACGGAGATATATACGGAATAATCGGTATGAGCGGTGCCGGCAAAAGCACCCTTGTCCGCAGTATCAATATGCTCGAACGCCCGACCGAGGGTAAGATAATCATAGACGGCCGTGATATGGGGAATCTGAGCGAAGCGGAACTTAGAAAAGAACGCCGCAATATCACAATGATATTTCAGGGCTTTAATCTTCTGATGCAAAGAAACTGTCTTAAAAATGTCTGTTTTCCGTTAGAACTTGCCGGCGTTAAAAAGTCCGAAGCCGAAAAGCGCGCCAAGGAACTTTTGGAATTGGTGGGGCTCGGTGAAAAGCTTAAGGCTTATCCGGCACAGCTTTCGGGAGGACAGCAGCAGAGAGTCGCCATTGCGCGTGCGTTGGCAACTCACCCGAAAATTCTTTTGTGCGACGAAGCGACGAGCGCTCTTGACCCTCAGACAACTCAGTCTATTCTCTCGCTTATACGGGATATTCACGACAGGCTCGGTATAACCGTGATAGTAATAACGCACCAGATGAGTGTTGTTGAGCAGATATGCACCAAGGTTGCCATACTTGATAACGGCAGTGTTGCGGAGGTCGGAGATGTAAGCGATGTATTCTCCGCTCCTAAATCAAATGCCGCAAGGGCTCTTGTTTACCCCGAGGGCTTTGAGCAAACCGCGGTTGCCGATGAAAACGGGCAGGTTATCCGTGTTGTATTTAACGGCGCGAACGCCACAAAAACGCCGCTTATCGCAAAAATGGCTATCGATAGGGGAATAACGGCGAGCATACTTTCGGCGTCCACCAAAAGCATAGGAGATAAAGCGTACGGCAATATGCTTCTCGGTATTCCGGGCGGTAAAGCGCAGCTTGAATGCGCGCTTGAATATTTAAGAGCAATACCCGATATTATTGCACAGGAGGTTAACGGAAATGAGTGATTTTTTTGCTTCCGAGGATTTTTTAAACGCAATGGATATACTTAAAACCGAATTCCCCCTTGCTATATGGGAAACGGTTTATGTAACCGTGCTTTCAACCTTTTTTGCAATAATAATCGGTCTTCCGCTCGGCGTATTGTTAGTAGCCGGAGAGGACGGTAAAATAATAAAAATACCTAAAACCGTACTCCATGTACTTAATGTAATCATAAATCTTTTGCGTTCTGTCCCGTTCCTCATTCTTATGATAATGGTATTTCCTCTTACCCGTCTTATTGTGGGAACGGTTGTCGGAACTCCTGCAACGATAGTTCCGCTTGTTATTGCGGCTTTCCCGTTTGTTGCAAGACTTATCGAGGGTAGCTTAAGGGAAATTAACCCTAATATCATAGAAACAGCGCAGAGTATGGGCGCTTCCCCGTTTCAGATAATAGTTAAGGTAATGTTGCCGGAAAGCGTACCATCGCTTATTTCAAACGCCACAATAGCAATTACCACCATACTCGGTTATTCTGCCATGAGCGGAATTATAGGCGGCGGCGGACTCGGCAAAATTGCCATAAACTACGGCTATTACAGATATCAGTACCTTGTAATGTTCTTTGCGGTGGTGTTCCTTATACTGCTCGTTCAGATATTCCAGAGCATCGGAACCTATCTTTCCGTAAAGTGTGATAAACGCCTCAGAAACCGTAAATAAGCTCAAAAAAGCACGCTTGCCGTGCTTTTTTATTTTACGGACTTGCTTTTTGGAGCTTGAAAATGTATAATTAACTAAGAAAATAACAGGAGGCGCAAAGTTATGCTTGACACGCAAAAAACCTTAAAGCTGAGCCTTATACTTACAGACATTTTTTTATGCGTTCTTATAATAGTTACCGCACTTCTCCCCTTTGGGGTTTCGTGGTATGTAGAAATTAAACACCGCTCGCAAACCCTTGCGTCCACGATAATGGTGACTTGTTATCCGTGCGCGCCGTTTTTGGGATTTGCGCTTTTAAAGCTCAGAAAAATCCTGAAATCCGTTTTGTCGGGCAGCTTCCCGTCCGAACGCGTTTCGCATGATTTCAGAGTAATTTGCTGCTGCTGCCTTATAATAGCGCTCATCACCCTTATAGCCGGTCGCTACTATTTACCATTCTACATAGTTTGCGGAACATTTCTTTTTCTTTCCTTACTTATTTATATATTCAACGCAATAACAAAAAAATTAAGCTCACGGTAACTGTGGGCTTTGTTTTTTTATATAATAAATATGCACCCTTTGCAGATAATAAGCGTTGGGTGAATTATATGGTAATACTTTTTTCGGGCAGGAAAAACGCCGCCGAACGGGAGCTTATAGAAATACTTACAGGCTGCGGAGCGGATTATATTTCAGACAGATCAGTAAGCGCGGGCGACGGTATATTTACCATAATCAGCGAATACAAAAAAACCGATTTAAAGCTTAAAGACGGCATAGCTGTGTTTCTCGATGATACGGACAGATTTTCGGGTCAGAGCTTTCCTGCGGGAATGGTCGGCATATGCGAGGACACAAACAAAACCGCACTTAGCCTTTTTAAAGAAAGCAACATACCCGTAATAAGCTGCGGTATGAATTCGAAAAATACCGTTACCCTTTCAAGCCTTAACAGCTCTTCCCTGCTTGCGGCACTGCAAAGAACGGTTACGGATTGCAAGGGCAACGATATTTCCCCGGGCGAGTTTAAAATTAAACTTTCCGCCGATTACACGCCGTTTGCGGTGATGGCGGCAACCGCTGTTTTGCTTTTGAACGGAATAACACCCGAAAGCTTTTAAATTCTTGCGACACCCGATTTTACCGCCGCCTCAGCTACCGCCTTTGCAACAGCGGCGGCTGTTTTTTTATCAAGCGGATCGGGCAGTATAAATTCACTGCAAAGCTTATCGTCGCTTACCGCATCGGCAAGCGCAAATACCGCCGCCTTATGCATACTTGCGTTAATGTCCGACGCTCTTACATCAAGCGCACCCCTGAATATTCCGGGAAAAGCGAGGAGATTATTTATCTGGTTCGGAAAATCGGAACGCCCCGTACCTACAACCGCCGCACCGCCTGCTTTGGCTTCGTCGGGCAAAATTTCGGGTATGGGATTTGCGAGCGCAAAAACAACGGCATCACTGTTCATTTCAGCAACCATTTCCTTTGTGAGTGCATTTGCAACCGAAACGCCTATAAACACATCGGCGCCCCTTATTACCTCTTTAAGCTCTCCCTTTTCATTTTCGGGATTGGTTATTTTCGCAATCTCCTTGTAGCTTTCGCTCATATTTTCCCTGCCCCTGTACAATGCGCCGTCACGGTTGCAGACAATGATATTACGAACACCCAAATCAAGCAACAAACGGCATATTGCCGCCCCTGCCGCTCCAGCACCGTTAATAACGCATTTTACACTTTGAAGCTCCTTATTTACAAGCTTAAGCGCATTTATAAGCGCCGCCGCAACACAAACGGCAGTGCCGTGCTGGTCATCGTGAAACACCGGTATATCGCACTTTTCTTTAAGTTTTCTTTCAATTTCAAAGCATCGGGGAGCTGAAATATCCTCAAGGTTTATCCCCCCGAAGCTGCCCGATATTCTGTAAACGGTATCGACTATTTCATCGGTATCGTTAGTGTTTATGCATATCGGGAAAGCGTCAATATCCGCAAATTCCTTAAAAAGAACACACTTGCCCTCCATAACGGGCATACCGGCAAGTCCTCCGATATTTCCGAGCCCCAACACCGCCGAACCGTCCGTTACTACCGCTATAAGATTTGACCTTCTTGTAAGCGCAAAGGATTCGTCGTGATCCGCGGCTATTTTAAGGCACGGCTCCGCCACACCGGGAGTATACGCAAGCGAAAGGTCGTCGGCAGTATTAATTTTTATTCTGGAACCCACCTCAATTTTGCCTTTCCATTCATAATGCTTTTTAAGCGCGTCTTCTTTTATTTTTGAATACATATTTTCACCCTCTTAAGGTTATTATTCCAAAATACAAGAGCTTTAGCACGATTTTTGCATAATGGAAAAAAATCGGACAAAAATAATACTGATATTGTAATCTTTAATTCGGTGATTGGAGATAAAACTTTATGGATTCAAAAAAGACAAAAAAGCTTATGATAATTTCGGTTGTTATAACCGCCGCCATAGTAATTATACTTACCGCCGCAGGCTTTGCGGCGTCAAATACCGATTACCGACCCTCGTCCTGGGTAATCCGCTCCTACAAAAACAATGTAGCGCTTTATCACGGCGATGAACTAAACGCCGTATACGGTAAAATAAAAATAGACGAGCTGCCGCCCGAGGATGTCCGCTTGCTTGAAACGGGTATTTCATTTCCCACAAAGGAAGAAGCGGAAAAAGCGCTTGAAGATTATGACGGCTGAAAAAAAGACCTCGGCAGATTTTATCTGCCGAGGTAAGGAAACGGAGTAAACTCAGTGGGTGTAATACAATGTGCCGAAAATTGCAAATACCAAAGGGACGGATACTGTACACTCGATAAACCGAGCGCCGTAAATTCCGTTTCGGGCGGTTGCCCTTATTATATTAAAAAATCATTTGATGAGGGCAACCGCCTCGGAAAGCTTCCTTACTCCGATAAGCTTGATGGTATCGGGAACGGCGGTGATTTGCTTTAGAGAAGACTTAGGCATTATGCATTGCTTAAAGCCCATACGGGCGGCCTCGTTAATGCGTGCCTGAACTCTCGGAACGCTTCTGAGTTCCCCCGAAAGTCCGATTTCGCCGAACGCAATCGTGTTTTCGTCAATCGGAATATCCCTAAGTCCCGAAACCAACGCCATCGCAACAGCAAGGTCTGCGGCAGGCTCGTCAAGCCTTATTCCGCCGACGATATTAAGATATGCGTCAAGATTTGAGAAATAAAGCCCAAGCCGCTTTTCAAGCACTGCCAAAAGAAGATTAAGACGGTTATAATCAAATCCGTTTGCGGTACGCCTTGCGTTTCCGAAGCCTGTTGAGGTAACAAGTCCCTGTACCTCCGCCAAAATCGGTCTTGTCCCCTCGATAACGCAGGTAATACATCCGCCCGACACATCACTCATTCTGCCCGAGAGCATCATAGCCGACGGGTTTTCAACTTCGCTCAGTCCCGTTTCGGTCATTTCAAAAACGCCTATTTCGTTTGTTGAACCGAAACGGTTTTTTATTGCCCTTAATATTCTGTAAGACTGGTTTCGCTCCCCTTCGAAATAAAGCACGGTATCAACTATATGCTCCATAACCTTAGGACCCGCTATATCGCCGCCCTTGTTGACATGGCCTACAATAAAAATCGGTATATCAAGGCTTTTCCCGGTTCTCAGCAGCAGGTTTGTGGATTCGCGCACCTGAACTATACTGCCGGGCGACGACGCAATATCGCTGTGTTGCATTGTCTGTATGGAATCTATTATAACAAGGTCGGGCTTTACGGAGCTTATGTATTCGCAGACTGTCTGAACATCCGTCTCGGTCATTACCGAAACACTGTCGCTCTCCACGCCTATTCTTTTTGCCCTTAGCTTTATTTGTATAGCCGATTCCTCGCCCGATACATAAAGGATATTAAGAGAGGACTGAAGCGCATTGCAGACCTGTAACAGTATGGTTGATTTTCCAATGCCGGGGTCGCCCGATAAAAGCACAACCGAACCCTTTACAATACCGCCGCCGAGCACCCTGTCAAGCTCGCCTATTCCGGTGACGAAACGGTGCTCATCGGAAGCGTTTATCTTCGACAACGGCTGTGCGCTGTAAGTATGAATCGGCTTTACGGAAGCTGAAACAGCTTTCTGCGCAAGCCTTACATCTTCCGTCATTGTATTCCATGCGCCGCAGCCTGCGCATTTTCCTATCCATTTTGGACTTTCATAACCGCATTCGCTGCACACGAATACGGTTTTGCTTTTGACCGCCATTTTTATCCTCCGTAATAATTCATTATTCCGCAAAAAATGCTGAAAGCTATTTTGTTTTGGTATTCCTCGGTTTTAAGGCGTTTAAGCTCCGCCGTGTTGCTTAAAAATCCGCACTCCACAAGCACCGCCGGTATTGTTGCGTTATAAAGTATATATGTACTGCTTGTGGCAGGCTTGTTTATTCTCTGATTTTCCGGCTGTAACAGCTTTACTATGGATTTTTGAATATCATCGCCTAATTTTTTCGAATCGTCAATACTCGCGTTGTAAAACACCTGTGAGCCGTTTGCGGCAGATGTTGTAAATTTATTAAGATGAATACTTACGAACACGGCGTCGGGATAATCGTTCATAAGCTTAAGCCTGTTTTTAAGGTCGCTTTTCTTGCGCGTCGCTATTTTGTCGGATTCCACATCATCGGTTGAAACATCACTTTCCCTTGTCATAATGACCTCAAAGCCGTTTTGTGTCAGCAAATCTCTAAGCCTTACCGCAATTTTAAGGTTTATATTTTTTTCAACCGTGCCGTCGGGCGCTACCGCTCCGCCGTCAAAACCGCCGTGGCCCGCGTCTAAAATCAAAACAGGTCTTTTGTCGTCCGACATAAAGGCGGAGGTGTTTGTGTATTTTCTTAAAAAATATGTGCTGAAAAAAGCAAAGCATAAAACAAGCGCCAAAACCGCCGCAATGCGTCCCTTAAACATTTTGCTATCACTCCCATACAGTTTAAAATATGTTTTTAAGCTATACGGTAGAACATTTATAAACATAGCATATTTATTATAATTCAAATCCGCAATTTTTTCAATATGCCGCAGGCTTTCAAATCGTCCTTAGTTATAAACTCCCTTTCGGCATTGTATACTGTTTAGCTGTGTATGCTTAATGCCCAAGGCAGAATCCATTTCATTTGCGGCATTTTTATAGGCGCTTTTTTGATGATGCACCAAAATATAATCCGCTTCACTGATTTTGCCCGATGCCGCATATCCTGTTACCGCCTGCAACAGTCCGAATATAAAGTACGCCGTAGACATAAAGTTCGGCGGAAACATATAAAACTGTATACATATCCACAGCATAAGCGTCACGCCGAATATTCCGCCCTACACAACGCCGAGTTTCTTTTTCGCAAACAGCAATACCGCCGCCGTAAGGTTTGTAATTCCGTTTACAATAAGCAAAGCAATGCCCGAAAAAACAAAGTCCCGAAAAAGTACATCCGCAAACGGTAAAGCCTTAAAATACGGGAGCATTGCATCCATTCCCATAAGTCCGCCCGTAGGGTCAATCAGCATTGCGGATGCGCCTGCAACTGCGCCGATACCGACAAACAGCGTCCAAAATATAAGAAAATTACGGGCAGTTTTAAATCTTGAATGTTTTTTCATTCTTTATTCATCCTATCGGCAAGAGCTAAAAACTTTTTGTCCGACTGTATTGCTTGGGTTACAAACCTGCCGTTCCGAAAAAGAGCGTAGGTAGTTACGGGCGCCGGTACATTTTGTGCCGCTTCCTTGCTTATAATATGAACCGATTTAAACAGAATACCGTTTTGTTTTGCGGTTTCCTCAACCCTCGGCACCCAGTAGTATGTAAACGGGCATTGGTCGGTGTAGTAAAGGACAAAACCGTTTTCTTCTGTTTTGGGGTGCTTTGCGCACTCTTTAAACTTGGGCGGCCGCGCGTTTTTGTCGAACGGCAGGTACATAAGCGTAATTCCCGTATCGGATTTATCCGCAACCGTAAAGCCCTTATAAGCCATAAACTTAGGGTCGGACAGAAATTCTCTTTTCCTGCCCTCGGACGAAAGTATGCAAATTCCTTTTTTCTTACCGGCTTTGGCGTCTTTTATGCACTCTTCCAGCAAATCGTTTGAATATCCGTGTCCTTTCAAAGAGCCGGATACCCAAAGACAGTTTATAAAAATATACCCGTCGGCAATTATAGGCACCCATGCGTTTTCCGCGGGTATGTACTCAATAAAGCACTTCCCCCGTTCCTCACTGCGGTAAAAAACAAGTCCCTCGTCAAATCTTTCCTTAAGCCATTCCTTTTTTTGCAGACTTTGTTTACCCGACATAGCACAGCAAATATGCTCTTTATCAATATTTTCCTTTGTTATTCTGATATAATTCATCACAGAATTCCTCTCGCCCATATTTTTTACCTGCCTGGCAGTAAATTATTAGACGAACGAACTCAAGCATTTACGGAAATTTATTATATTTTATATAATGTCGTACACCTCAACAGCGCCGCTTTTAAAATAGAGCGACGGAGTTACAAGCAAGGAGTATCCCCTTCCGAAATCGCTTGTCCATTCCACGGGACTTCTTCTCGGAATTCCGGCGGCGGCAAGCAGCATCATTATGGCTCCGCCGTGCATTATAACTGCCGAGCTTGTAATTCCGCTGTTTACCATATCAACCGCTATTTTATTGAAGCCTACGCACACACGCTTTATAAATTCGGAGTTTTCCTCTCCGCCCCTCGGTGCCGCAAGCTTACCCGATGTCCACGGTATAAAATCAGGGTCGCTTTCAAGCTCTGCGGCGGTCTTGCCCTCAAAGTTTCCGAAATCGTATTCCTTAAGCTCCTCTACCGGAATTATGTTCATATCGGGGTACAAAACCGCTCCCGTTTGTCTGCACCTTAACATCGGGCTTGAATAGAGCCTTTGTATTTCGGGGTAGTCTATATCGTCCTTTAGAAGCCTTAGTTCACTAAGTCCCTCGGGTGATAACGGAATATCCGTCCTGCATCCGATATATTCGCCCTTATAATTAGCGTCCGTTGCGCCGTGTCTTATCAAATGTATCTTAAGCGTATTCATTCCATATTCTCCAAAAGCTCTGTAATTATACTGTTTGAAACCGCCATACCCTTGTCTGCAAGCGATATTGCGCTTTTTGTAATCCTGCAAAGTCCGATTTTTTCAAGCGAACCTGCGGCATTTATCATTTTCTCGGGAAGCTCTTTTCCGAAACGCCTGCGGTAGCCGTCAAATTCAAGTCCCGTGCCCAGTCTTAAGCTAAGCATAATGTATTCCTCGGGGTCTCCCCCGTCTCCGTCCGGCACAGGCTCTGCACCTCTTAAAAATCCTCGCAGATCATCGGGGTAATAAAAGCGCTTGCCGTTTAAAAAGGAGTGTGCCGACGGTCCTATACCCAAATACTCAAAACAGCCCCAATACTTTAAATTGTGGCGGCTTTCCGTTCCGTCAAGGCAAAAATTTGATATTTCGTAGTGATTAAATCCCCTATCCTCAAGCGTGCGGCAAAGGTACAGATACTGATCGGCGGCGCTGTCATCATCCGGCATATCAAGCTGAGAAGCTTTCTTGTAAAACAGCGTGTTTTCCTCTGTTTTTAAAATATACGCCGAGATATGCCGCGGTTCCAATCCGCACACAAAATCAATATCGTTTTTTAAGCTTTCCGTATCGGACCCCGGCTGGGCTATCATTATATCGGCTGAAATATTTTTAAAGCCGAGTTTTCGGGCGTTTTCCACCGTGCGGCGTGTGTCCGCCGCCGTATGCGTTCTGCCGAGCAACGAAAGCATTTTATCCGAACCGCTCTGCGCCCCGACAGAAAGCCTGTTGATTCCGGCTTCCGCCGCCGCCGTGAGTATTCTTTCCGAAGCTCCGTCGGGATTTATTTCGAGGGTTATTTCGGCGTCTCTGTCTACCGAAAAGCTCTCTCTTACCGCCTGCATAACGGGTATCAGCCTCTCATACATAAGCGACGGCGTTCCACCGCCGAAATAAACAGTATTAACGGGGCGGCTTATTTTGCCGCCCCGTTCTCTTATAACGGTAATCAGCCGTTTTGTATATTCGTCCTTCAGTTCTTCACTGTCAAATGAAGAATAAAAGCTGCAATAAGCGCATCTTTTTTTGCAAAACGGTATGTGAAGATAAAGACCGATAGGCTCCTTATCAGTCAAGTATTTCACCTATGCAGCTGCCCGGTACCGCGGCGGCGTTGGCCTCATCGGTGTCAATATGCATAGCAAGCTTATACTTATCGCTTACTCTTGCGACAACATCATCAAAAACAAGCGCTCTGCCCTCTGTCGGAATCTTAACGCTTACTATCTGTTTATCCTTTATGCCGAATTTTTCCGCATCCTCTGGTGTCATATGTATGTGGCGCTTTGCGGCAATAACGCCCTCGGTAAGCTCAATCTCACCCGCAGGTCCCACAAGCTTACATACGCCGCTGCCCTTAACATCGCCCGACTCTCTTATAGGAGCGGTAACGCCGATCGCGCGTGCGTCGGTAAGGGAAAGCTCTACCTGATTTTCGGGACGGGTAGGTCCTAAAATGGATGCCTTTAACTGTGATTTGGGTCCTACAACCGTAACCTTTTCCTCACAGGCAAACTGACCCGGCTGGGAAAGATTTTTTTTCGGGGTAAGTTTATGACCCTTACCGAAAAGTGTTTCAAGCGCCTCGTCCGTAACATGCACATGGCGTGCGGATATTTCAACCAAAACTTCTTTTGCCATAACTAAAACTCCTTTTTGTTTTATACCCTTTAATTTTAACATATTTCAGCCACTTTTCAAGGGGGAAAAACAAATTTTAAGCTTTGACAGAGAAAAAAAGCAGATTTTAAGGCAAAACGCTGTTTTTATAAGAGCCGACGCAAAGTAAAGGCAGTAAACAAGTCCGTCCATTCTTGTAAACAGCGGACCGACCGTAACGGTGCTTACGGCAGACGCAAGCGGAAATTCGCACCGAGCCGAAAGTTGAGGTCCGAAATGAAAAATACAGTCCGCAAAGCACATCGCCAAAAGAGCAAGTCCTGCCGCCGTACCCGAAAAAACATATTTTTTGCCATTATCCCGTATAAAATATTCCGCCGCAAACGGAACAAGCAAAAACGGCATAGATACCCGAATCAGCATAGGTGCCGTTTCTTTTAAAACGGTTTTAAGACCCGGAAAACGGTTTAAATGGAACCACTGAACGCTGAAATCCTTTACGGACAAAAGGAAAAACAGAATTATACCCGCAGCCGAAAAAATGAAAAAGATTACAGAAAGTTTTAACAGGACACTGCTTTTTCTAAGCGTCAGGTAGGCGGTAACGACAACAAAGATTACGGCGATAAAAAATCTCGGCGTATCGGGGAGCAATATCCTATCCACAAAAACCAAAAATTCCTTAAACGAGGCTCCGGCGCCGTAAAGCGAATAGACCGCCGCCGCCGAAAAGAGAAGCGCCGAATACGGCTTAAAGGAAAGCGCCGACTGCGCCCTTAACAAAAAGAAAGAAATTCCCAAAAATACAAATGACGCCGTAATCGCCGCGGCAAACCCCAAAAACGAATATTTACCCGAATCGGAATAAGGAAGTCCTATTACCGATTCACCGAGCGCAAAAAGCGCGGCAAGGCAAAAAAAGTGTCTGCCGTAATCGGCTTTTCCCATTGCAATCATCTCCGTTCAGCTTTTGCATTCCGCAACAAAATCGGCAGAACCGAAAAATTCCTCGTATCCCGACTGATATTTATCCTCAAACTCACTGTATTTAACGCTTAAAATATCATAAAATCCGAAGGCGTCCTTTCCCGTTTCGCTTTTAAGCCGGTTATAAAGCGATTCGAGGTTTTTTTCGAGTCTTTCGCACGCCGTACCGTCAAAGCCGTCGCCCGAAAGCCTGAGCCTTAAAACTATTTTATTTTCATTTCCGTCCGAATAAAGATAGTCAACCTTTCGGGATCTCAAATGATATTCCTCCGCCCCGAAGCGCAGCGTTCCCTTTTTAAATTCTCCCGTAATAACCGCGTAACAGCCTGAGTCCTCATTGTTTAAATTGGCTATAAGCCTGTCCTCTCTGAACACGGAAAGTCCGTCAACCGACGTGCCTGATTCGGAAATGACAAAATGAGGGAGCGTAAAGGTCTTTTTGCCCGATTCACGGACGGCCTCAACCTCAAAATAACGGCTGCTATACGAAAGCCCCGTGCGTTCGCTCTGTTGCTCTATCATTCCCATAATATCGTACCCCTTTGCCGCGGAGGAAGGGGATTTTTCCGACAAAAGCTCATACGGGTCCTCGACCGAAATCATATAGGCGGACATTGTTATGCGGTTTTCGTTAAAGCAATAATCGCATATTTCGGAAAACCAATACGGAGTCATTTTTTCCCCTACCGCTATTACGGCGCAATGATTCAAAAGCATCGTCTTTTCAAGCGACGAGCCTATTTTGTCAAGCGCACCCGATATTGACTGAGCGGCGGCTGAAAACAACTTTGTTTCGGGTGAGGATTCGGGATCCTCGGAGTTTACGATTATAATTTCGGCAAAAACATTTATAAGAGCGCCGTCTGTACTGAAACCGAGAGACGAAACCATATATCTGCGGTCGCTTTTGGCGTTTTCTCCGCTACAGCCGCAAAGAAGCGCCGAAAGAACAGAAATAAGAATTAAACAGACCGTTTTTTTCATTTCCGCACCGTCTCTTTCATTCTCACCCTGTTGCGGTTGAAAAGAGGGCGTTTTATCATTTTACTCCACGGCGCTCTCAAAACCGTGTCCTTAAGGCTCTGAAAATCCGCACGGGACAGCGATACCGTATAGCTTACCCCAAAGGAGGTAAGGTCGAATATTCTTATAAGCATTACCGTAATACCGGCGATATATCCGTAAAGACCGAAAAGCGCGCCTAAAATCACCAATATTAGCCGCATATAAAATACCGCCGCTTTAAGTCTCGGTATCATAAGTCCGGCTATACCCGAAAGCGCCACAACTATAAGCATCGGTGCGCTTATTATCCTTGCCTCCACCGCCGCCTGACCCACAACAAGTCCGCCGACTATGCTTAAAGCGTGACCGAGGCTCTGCGCCGTTCTTATTCCCGTTTCCTTAAGAATTTCGAATACAAATATAAGAAGAATACACTCCGCCACCGCAGGAAAAGGGACTCCGCCCCTCAGCTGTGTTACCGAAAGCGCAAGCGAGGTCGGCAAAAGCTCCTTATGAAACGCCGTAGCCGCAACAAACACAGACGGTATACTGACCGACAGAAAAAAGCAAATAAATCTGAGCAGTCTGCCAATGGAGGAAACCGTGTAATTAAGGTAATAATCCTCATCCGATTGGAAATTTTCCGAAAAAAGGTACGGTACCGTTGCGGCAACGGGCGTTCCGTCCACAATTAAGGCCACCCGTCCCTCAAGCAGGCTTGCCGCAACCACATCGGGTCTTTCCGTTGTACCCGAGGTTTTAAAAAGCGACCCTCTGCTGTCTCTTATCTGCTCTATGATATAATTCGTGTCAAGAACGCCGTCTATATCTATTTCGGCTATTCTTTTTTTAAGCTCGCCGAGCATTTTTTTGTTTACAAGCGTATCAAGATAGCAGAAAAATACTATCGTCTCACTGCGTTTTCCGACCCTTACCATTTCGGTGCAAAAATCAGGGGTCAGAAGCTTTCGCCTTATAAGCGCAAGGTTAGGCAGCGCCGCTTCGTTAAAGCCCTCTCTCGGACCTTCAAGTATCCTCTCGTTTTCAGGCTCGCTTATGCTTCTGGTTTTCCAGCCCTTTGTATTTATGGTCACGGCGTCCGTACAGCCGTCTATTATTAAAAGCGTGTCTCCGTACATGACCGCTCTCAGCATATCCGCGACATTGTCGGTGGTCTTATTCTCGCTTGCGAAAAGCACCTGCTCGCATATATAATCGGCAAACGGTATATCGGTGCGCTCGCTGTTTACAAGCAAAAGCGGTCTTACTACCGATTCGTTAAGCATTTCGGAATTTACCATTCCGTCCATATAAAAAAGGGCGCAGTCATACTCGTACATACTGCGTACCCTTAACTGTTTCATCCTTAAAACCGCGTCTTTTTTGAATATTTCCTTAAAAAGCGCAATATCATCCTTAAGATTACCCGATATTTTCAAAAGCTCATAATCTGAAGTCAGTCCGGACATACTATCACCCGGTTTAATTATTTCCAAAAGCTTTTAAAAAATTCATCCTTTAAGCGCATTGTATTCCTCGACTATGGTATTCCAGGTATTTACTCCCACAAGTCCGCTTTGCGGCAGACCGAAGAGACGCTGTAAAGTATAGACCGCGTCCCTTGTCTGCGTTCCGAAATATCCCGTAACCGGAATTTCGGGAATTTCAGGGTAAACACTGCCGATAAACGACAAATAGGTTTGCAGATCTCTTACGCTGTCGCTCCTCATTCCCTCGCTCAGCACATAACCGGGGTATATTTTTGCCCGTTCTCCCTCGTACCCCTCGGGGAATGATTCTACCGCCAAGCGGTATTCACGGTTTAAAATATTCCAAAGCGTATTGTCGGCAACCCCTGTTACGGGCAGTCCGTAATACTCTTGAAACTGCTCCACCGCCCTTACCGTGGGTTCGTCAAAAATGCCAGTGACCTGCACCATATCAAGCTGCGGATTGGCATACGCTATCGTGTCAAGATAATACTGAAGCGCTCTTACATAAAGTCCCTGCATACCTGCGGACAGCTCAAATATATAAGGAAGGCTCGCCTCTTCCTCCGTAACTCCTTCCGCCGAAAGCTCCGCAAGCCTTTTGACTCCGTTATAATAACGTCTTATTCTGTACCACGTGGCTTTATCGACGGTGCCGCTCCGAGGCAGCCCGAATATTTCCTGAAACGCCCTTACCGCATTTTCGGTATCAAGACCGAAAAGTCCGTTTTCAACGCGTATCTTCGGTATAGCGGGGTAATTATCGGATATTCGGTTAAGCTCAGTTTGTATTATTTTTACGCTGTTTGAGTCGTCGCCGAGTCTCAGCGGCTCGCCGGGGTACGATTCCCCCACGCTTGCCACGGGCGTATCGGTAAGTATGGAAATATCCCCGCCGTAAAACCTTTGCAAAATTTCATAAGGCGTAAGCCCCTGTTCGGCAAGCGATACGGTTCCCCACTGAGAAAGACCCTGACAGGTAGAGGTCGTTCCGTTGCAGAATTGGGTAAAAAGCGGCTGTATACTGCCGTTTCTGACAACATATTCGTCAAATATATCATTCACAATATCGTTTATATTTTCAAAAATTTCACGGCCCGGAACAAAAGCCTGATCGTACTGCGTCGAATTGGTAATATCAAAATCGTACCCGCGGGACGGATACCACTCGGTATATATTCGGTTAAGCGCAAAGGTTATTATGGCGTAAATATTGGCTCTGAGCGCATTTTCGGGCCAAGTTGGGTATATTTCGCTTGACGCGACATTTTTAATGTAATCAACAAACGGTACGGTTACGGTCTCGGCATTAGATGACGGCGGACCCAAATGCACCCTTATGTTTTCGGGAATAACAGGCTGTATCAAATCAGGCATACTCTTTTTCCTCCTTAGAGTGACAGGCTTCTAGAGCTCATAAGATGAAAATTCGTTAAAGGTTATAGGCGCTGTTCTGCCGCCGGCAACGCTTATAGGCGTAAGGTCCGAGCGCTGAACGGAAGTAACGCCCCTGAAAACAGGTATATTAAGGTGTATATTTTCAAGAAAACCGTCGGCTTTTATTCTCATATTGTAAAGCGCGTACGGAACCGCTGCCGAGCCTGACTGCTGTGAAAGACTGCGCGGCGGAGCGGCCAACTCGAATTTCTCGGTTTTTCCGCTCTCGTCCGTAACGGCGGTTCCCACTACCTGCATATTTTCGGGCGACCCCGTAAAAACCGTAACTTCGGCATTTTTAACGGGATATATTCTGTCGGTATAGGTCACCATAGCGATAAGTCTTCCGTTTTCATCCGAGGTGTTGTCGGGTATATCCGACTTACCCTCTTCATAATAGCCCTGCTGCGGAGTATTTACAGCGGCAGTCTTTACAGCCGCTCTTTTATTAAGCATAAGCATTTCGTTTTTGTACTTTTCAATAAGCGATTTATCCATTTTACCGCCTCCCACAAAATATTTTATGCCCGTTTTAATAAATATGTTAAAAAGTTGTTGCAAACAGCACTTAGGTGATATATAATTTTAAAAAAGAGAAGGAGAGATTTTTATGGTGACTATTAAAAATGATGTTATAACCGCCGAGATCAACACCCTCGGAGCGGAGTTTAACAGCATAAAGGTAAACGGCGAAGACAGACTTTGGAGCGGCGACCCTGCATTTTGGACGGGAAAGGCTCCCGTTCTTTTCCCCATATGCGGCGGACTTAAGGACGATAAATTCACATATAACGGCAAGGAATATACCCTTAATAAGCACGGCTTTGCAAGATTTAAGGAATTTGAGGTGGAAAAGGCCTCGGAAAATTCCGCCGTATTTCTGCTTAAAAGTGATGAGGAAACCCTTAAAACATATCCTTGGAGCTTCGAGCTTCGCATAAAATACGCGCTTTGCGGCTCTGCCGTTAAAATTACATACTCCGTAAAAAACACCTCGGACGATACTATGTATATGTCCATCGGCTCGCACGAAGCCTATGCCTGCCCCGAGGGTATAGAAGACTATGATGTAATATTCGAAAAGAAGGAAACCCTTTTTGCGCAGGACCTTGACGGCAATCTTACCGCCCACAGCAGAACCCCCGTTATCAAAGACACGGACACTCTGCCGCTTTATTATAAATATTTTGCGGTTGACGCTCTTGTTTTCAAGGATCTCAAATCACGCTCGGCAACGCTCAGAAACCGTAAGACCGGTAAGTCGGTTACCGTTTCGTTCCCCGACTGCGATTATTTTCTTCTTTGGACAAAGCCGGGTGCCGGCTACATTTGTATGGAACCCTGGAGCGGTATTCAGCCTATGGTGGACTGCACATATGACATAACAGAAAAAGAGGGAATTAACGAGGTTGCTGCAAAAGACACCTTTAAAGTCTCTCATACTATCTGTTTTTAAGCTTAAATCTGTCATACTTACCAAAAACCGACTGCAAACAGCAGTCGGTTTTATTAGAGATACAATATATCGATAAATACATTACCGATATTAAAAAACTGTATTTGCATTAAATGTCGAAAGATGCTATAATATACTAAACTATGTAAATTAGGGAAGGTGCACTATGAACAAAATCTCAATAATCGGAACCGGCAGCGTAGGCTCTACAATTGCCTACACACTGACAGTAATGGGGCTTGCCTCGGAAATCGTTATGATAGACATCAATAACGAAAAGGCTCTCGGCGAAGCGCTCGATATAAGACAGGGTACTCCCTTCTGCGGCGCTTGCTCAATCTATGCCGGCGACTACCGCGACGCCGTTAATTCGGACATCGTAATTTTAACCTCGGGTATCGCAAGAAAGCCCGGTCAGTCAAGACTGGAGCTTGCACAGACCAACGTTAACATTACAAAGCAGATAATACCGGAAATCACAAAATACGCTCCGGACGCCACCTACATAATAGTAAGCAATCCGGTTGATATTCTTACCTATACATTCTACAAAATGTCGGGACTTCCAGAAAACCGCATAATCGGTTCCGGTACTATCCTTGATACTGCGCGTCTGCGTTCAAGACTTTCAGAATATTACAACATAAACCAGAGCAATGTTCACGCTTATGTCTTCGGCGAGCACGGCGATTCTTCCTTTATCCCGTGGTCTGTTGCCAATATTTCGAATGTTCCGATAAAAGAATGTAAAAAGCTTATAACCACACCCGGCATTAACACTCCCGAGCTTGACTTTGGCGATATCGAGCAGTATGTAAGAAAATCCGGCGCGCGCGTTATAGCAAGAAAAGGCGCGACCTTCTATGCGGTTTCGGTTTCCGTATGTCATATCTGCAAATGCCTGCTCGGCGGTATTGATACCACAATGACCGTTTCCACAATGATGCACGGCGAATACGGAATAGAGGATGTAGCGCTCAGCACCCTTAATATGGTAGGTCACGAGGGAGTAAGAGGTAAGGTAAATGTACCTATGACCGATGAAGAGGTAATGCTTTTACGCAAGAGCGCCGATACATTAAAAGATGTTATAAGCAATCTTGAAATATGAGGGGTAAGCTTTAATGGAATACCGTATAGAACACGATTCAATGGGCGAAATGAAGGTCCCTGTCGACAGACTTTGGGCGGCTCAGACCGAAAGAAGCCACGAAAACTTTGAGATAGGCGTAGGCATTGAAACTATGCCGCGTGAAATAACCCACGCTTTCGGAATACTTAAAAAAGCGGCGGCGCTTGCCAACGCGGAATTAAAACCCGAAAAAATGACAGCGCAAAAGGTAAAGGCAATTTCCGCCGCCTGCGACGAAGTAATATCAGGCAGCCTTAACGACCATTTTCCGCTTGTTGTTTGGCAAACGGGGTCGGGCACGCAGTCCAATATGAACGCAAACGAGGTTATCGCCAACCGTGCCAACCAAATTGCGGGCGAAAAGCTTTGCCACCCGAACGACGATATTAATATGAGCCAGTCCTCAAATGACACCTTCCCGACCGCTATGCACATTTCGGCGGTTATAGCGATAGAGGATAAGCTTTTACCCGCAATAGAGCTGTTAATAAACACCTTTAAAAAATTAGAGGCTGAAAACGAGGGTATTGTAAAATCGGGCAGAACCCATTTGCAGGACGCTACTCCCATTAAGTTCAGCCAGGAAATTTCGGGCTGGAGGGCAAGCCTTGAACGTGACGCAGAGCTTTTAAAAATGGCTGTAAAGCCGCTTTATGAGTTGGCGCTCGGCGGCACTGCCGTAGGCACGGGGCTTAATGCTCCGGGGGGCTTTTCGGAGCTTGTAGCCAAAAAGGTAGCAGAGCTTACGGGCAAGCCGTTTGTAACCGCCGCAAACAAGTTCCACGCCCTTACTTCAAAGGATGAATTTGTTTTCGCGCACGGTGCAATTAAAGCCACTGCCTGCGATATGATGAAGATAGCAAACGATGTTCGCTGGTTAGCATCAGGTCCGCGCGACGGTCTCGGGGAGATACATATTCCCGAAAACGAGCCCGGTTCTTCAATAATGCCGGGCAAGGTGAACCCCACCCAGTGCGAGGCGGTAACAATGGTTGCCGTTCAGGTAATGGGCAACGATGTGTCTGTCGGTATTGCGGCGTCGCAGGGCAATTTTGAGCTTAACGTATTTATGCCGGTTGCGGCTTACAACTTCTTACAGTCAGCCCGTTTGCTTGCGGAAGCTATTGTTTCCTTCAACAACAAGTGCGCCGTGGGAATTACCGCAAATAAGGACAAAATGTATCACAATCTGCACAATTCGCTTATGCTTGTTACCGCGCTTAACCCCTATATCGGTTATGAAAACGCGGCAAAGACCGCCAAAAAGGCGTTTAAGGACAATATCTCCTTAAAACAGGCATGTGTGGAATTGGGCTTTTTAACCGAAGAAAAGTTTGACGAGGTATTCCACCCCGAGCAGATGGTTTAATTTTTTCAGGGAGGAAAAATAATGATTAAGGTCAGTTATTTTCCCGGCTGCACGCTCCGCACAAAAGCCAAACAGCTTGACCTTTATGCCCGCAGATGCGCCGAGGTTTTGGGCGTTGAATTATGCGAGATAGAGAACTGGCAGTGCTGCGGCGGCGTGTTTGTAAGCAATAACGACGAGATAGCCTCTAAGTTGTCAAGCGTTCGTGCGCTTATAGCCGCTAAAGAGGCGGACAGACCGCTTGTTACGGTATGTTCAGCCTGCCATAATGTTATCAAACAGACAAATTATCAAATAACGAATGATGAAACGTTCAGAAACCGCGCTAACCTGTACCTTGCGCAGGATAAGGAAAAAAGAGAGCCGTATTCGGGCGAGACAAAGGTTATGCACTACTTTGAGCTTTTGCGTGATGTTGTAGGCTTTGATAAAATCAAAGAAAAGGTTGTAAACCCCTTAACGGGCAGAAAAATCGCCGCTTATTACGGCTGTCTGCTTTTGCGCCCCGGCAAGGTAATGGCGTTTGACGACCCCGAAAACCCCGCGATTATGGAGGAGTTTATAAGGGCGATAGGCGCAGAGCCCGTAATTTACCCTTACAGAAACGAGTGCTGCGGCGGCTATGTTGCGCTTGAAGACCCCGAGAGTGCAAAACGTAAAAGCAACGCCGTTACAAACAGTGCCGAAAGCCACGGCGCGGAGCTGGCGGTTACCGCCTGTCCGCTTTGCAAGTACAATTTGGTGCATAACGGCAGCAATATACCCGTTGTCTACTTTACCGAATTATTGGCCGAGGCGTTAGGCGTAAAGGAGGATACAAATGCCTGATAAAAAAGAGCTTTTAAAGGAACAGGTTATAAGAGCGAGCGGCGTTAATCCGCTTAAATGTATGCGCTGCGGCAAATGCTCAGGCACCTGCCCTTCATACGACGAAATGGAATATCATCCCCACCAGTTTG
This sequence comes from uncultured Oscillospiraceae bacterium, assembly GCA_900543215.1. Classification (GTDB taxonomy): domain Bacteria; phylum Bacillota; class Clostridia; order Oscillospirales; family Acutalibacteraceae; genus UBA737. The sequence goes on from UQQR01000007.1 coordinate 58,366, forward strand.
TTTATATGGTGGAAACGGGCGATATTGAAACCCTTATGAAATCGGAATCGGTTTACAAATGTCTTTCCTGCTTTGCCTGTGTGGAGCGCTGTCCCCGCGGTGTGGAGCCGGCAAAGATTATTGAAGCGGTGCGCCTTGAGGTTATCCGCCAAAAGGGAAACAATCATATGACCGCAAACGATATTCCCGAAAAAATCAATGACGATATTCCCCAGCAGGCGATTATGAGCGCCATGCGTAAATATTCCAAATAAGAAAGGAGAAAATAACTTATGCAAAGAATCGGAGTATTCGTATGTCACTGCGGCACCAACATTGCGGGCACCGTTGATGTAAAGGCTGTTGCAGAGGCTCTTAAAACTGAACCCGGTGTTGTTTTCTCCACCGATTATCAGTATATGTGCTCACAGGCGGGTCAGGAGATCATTAAAAACGCAATAGCCGAGTATAAGCTTACTGGCATTGTGGTATGTTCATGCTCTCCCCGTATGCACGAAGCCACATTCCGCAAGACCGCGGCTGCCGCGGGGCTTAACCCCTATATGGTGGAGATTGCAAATATCCGCGAGCAATGCTCTTGGGTACATAAAGAAATGCCCATAGGCACCGAAAAGGCAATCATACTTGCCAAAGCGGCTGTTGCAAAGGTAAACCTTAACGCGCCGCTCACCCCGGGCGAAAGCCCCGTTACAAAGCGCGCCTTGGTTATAGGCGGCGGTATTGCGGGCATTCAGACCGCGCTTGACATTGCCGACGCGGGCTTCCCCGTTGATATAGTTGAAACCAAGCCGACAATAGGTGGCAAAATGGCTCAGCTTGATAAAACTTTCCCCACGCTTGACTGCGCCGCCTGTATTTTAACGCCTAAAATGGTGGATGTGGCGCAGAACGATAAAATCCGCATTTTCTCCTACTCCGAGGTAACCGAGGTAGGCGGATTTGTGGGTAACTTTGAGGTTACAATTAAGCGCCGCGCGCGTTATGTTAAAGAGGATATTTGCACCGGCTGCGGACTTTGCACCGAAAAATGTCCGCAGAAAAAGGTTCCCAACGAGTTTAACCTCGGTATGGATAACCGCAGCGCCATTTACATTCCGTTTGCTCAGGCAGTGCCGAAGGTTGCCACTATTGACCCTAACCACTGTATGAAGCTTAAAACGGGCAAATGCGGCGTTTGCTCTAAGGTATGCTCCGCCGGCGCTATCGATTACGAGGCAAAGGACGAGTATGTTAAGGAAAAATACGGCGCAATAGTAGTTGCTACCGGCTTTAACCCCATTTCTATGGAGAAGTTCGACGAGTTTGCTTACTCTCAGTCAAAGGACGTTATAACCTCGCTTGAATTAGAGCGCCTTATGAACGCGGCAGGCCCCACGGGCGGCACGCTTCTGCGCCCGTCAGACCATGAGCATCCGCACACGATAGTTTTCGTTCAGTGCGTGGGTTCAAGGTGCGAGGCTTGCTCCGAAAAGGGCAAGGAATATTGCTCTAAAATATGCTGTATGTACACCGCAAAGCACGCAATGCTTATAAGGGATAAATACCCCGATACCGAGGTTTATGTGTTCTATATAGACGTGCGTACACCGGGCAAGAACTTTGATGAGTTCTACCGCCGCGCGGTTGAGGAATACGACGTTCACTACATAAAAGGTATGGTCGGCAAGGTTTCTCCCGAGGGCAACAAGCTCAAAGTACAGGGCTCCGATTTAATTTACGGCAAACAGCTGCATATAGACGCAGACTTAGTGGTGCTTGCCGCCGCTATCGAGCCGGATAAATCCGCCCGTCCGCTTGCTACAATGTTAACCGCGAGTATGGACACAAACGACTTCTTTACCGAGGCTCACCCCAAGCTTCGTCCTGTTGAAAGCCCGACTGCGGGCGTGTTCCTTTCGGGTACATGCCAAGGTCCTAAGGATATACCCGAAACCGTTTCCCAGGCGGGAGCGGCTGCCTCTAAGGTTATAGGACTTCTGTGTAAGGATAAGCTTACGGGTAACCCGTGCGTCGCGCACTCGGACGAGATGATGTGCAACGGCTGCTCAACCTGCGAAAAGGTTTGCCCCTACGGCGCGATTTCCTATGTTGAAAAAGAGTTCAGAATGCCCGACAGAACCACAAAGGTTCGCCGCGTAGCGGTTGTAAACGAGGCTGTGTGCCAGGGTTGCGGCGCTTGTACGGTTGCATGTATGTCAGGCGCTATGGACTTAAAGGGCTTTATGAATAAACAGATTATGGCGGAGGTAGACGCGATATGCAAGTAAATGAATATAAGCCGCTTATAGTGGCGTTTTGCTGCAACTGGTGCTCTTATGCCGGTGCCGACCTTGCTGGAAATAACAGACTTAATTACCCTGCCGATGTTAAAATAATCCGTGTTCCCTGTTCGTGCAGAGTAAACCCGATGTTCATATTAAGAGCTTTCCAGAGAGGCGCCGATGGTGTAATTCTCTGCGGATGCCACCCAGGCGACTGCCACTACACCTCGGGTAACTATTACACCCGCCGCCGTATGGCTTTGCTTTTCTCAATGCTTGACTTTTTAGGCATTGAAAAGGAACGCACCCGCGTCGAGTGGGTATCTGCGGCAGAGGGCGCAAAGTTCGCCGCCACAATGAACGATTTTGCAAAGACTGTTGCGGCGCTTGGCGAAAACAAGAGATTGGAGGATTTAAGATGCAAGAAATAAAACGCGAAGTTTTAGTAAATAAAGCCTCCGAATTGCTTAAAAACGGCACGGTTGACCGTGTTTTCGGCTGGAAAAAGGGCGAGTTTGATTACGATATTACCCCCGCGCTTTTCACCGCTGCCGAGGACATTGAAAAAGAGTTTGTATGGGGCGATTTTTGCGGTGCCAACTTTTCAAAGTACCTTGTAAAGGAAACGGGAAAGAGCGAAAACAAGGTTCTTGTTTTCTTAAAGCCCTGCGATACATACAGCTTTAATCAGCTTTTAACCGAGCATCGCTTTGACCGCGAAAAGGTTTACGCCGTGGGCGTGCCGTGTAACGGTATGCTTGATACGGGCAAAATAAAAAGCAGTGCCGAGGGTATTGCCAAGATAACCGATAACGGCGATAAGGTAACAATAGAAACCTTGTTTGACGGTGAAATAACGCTTGACAGAGACGAGCTTTTGCCCGACAGATGCTTAAATTGCAAATCCAAAAAGCACGTGGCTTACGATGAGCTTTTGGGCGAGGACGGGACTGTTCTTGACTCTCACCGCTTTGACGAGGTTGAAAAACTTGAAAAAATGACACCCGATGAGCGTTTCGCTTTCTGGCAGAACGAATTATCCCGCTGCATACGCTGCAACGCCTGCCGCGACGTTTGCCCCGCCTGCACCTGCGAAAAGTGTGTGTTTGATAACCCCAATTCGGGCGTTGAAAACAAGGCGGCTTCAAACGAGTTTGAAGAAAAAATGTTCCACATTATTCGCGCTTTCCACGTTGTGGGCAGATGTACCGATTGCGGCGAGTGCTCAAGGGTATGTCCCCAACACATTCCGCTGCACCTGCTCAACCGCAAGTTTATAAAGGATATTGACAGCTTTTACGGTGAATATCAGGCGGGCGCCGAGGTAGGCTCACGCGCCCCGATAGTAAACTACACCACCGAGGATATTGAGCCGGGCGACGCTGTAAGGAGGAATGAAAATGCGTAAAATATCGCTTGAAAAATTAGATTCGCTTTTCTCCGCCATTGCAGAAAACAATGTGCTTTATATGCCCGTTGATACCAAAACAGGCGCTAAATTTGAAAAATGGGAAAACGGCAAAAGGCTGTCCGATTCGCTTAACACCGTAAGGAGCGCAAAGGATTTCTTCTTCCCCCAAACCGAAAATCTTATGGATTTTAAGGTAGAGGGCAAAAAGATAGAGGTTATAGACACCCGCAGCAAAACCGAGGATTTTGTTGTTTTCGGCGTGCGCGCGTGCGATGTTAAGAGCTTTGACGTGTTAGATAAAGTATTTTTGGCAGAGCCGCAGGACAGCTACTATAAAAACCGCCGCGAGCACGGGGTTATAATGTCGCTTGCCTGCACAAAGCCGAATGAAACCTGCTTTTGTACCACCTTCGGTATAGACGCGGCAGAGCCTGCGGGCGATGTGGTATGCTATAAAACCGAAGACGCGCTTTATATGGACGCTAAGACCGAAAAGGGCGAAAAACTTTTAAAGGCGCTTGACGGCATTACCGAGGAATCCGATAACAGCGCGGTTGCTAAGCAGCAAAAGGTAACGCGCGAGCGTATGGCAAAGCTGCCGCTGGCAAACCTCAAAGCTGATGCATTTGGCGACGGCAAAACAAAGGAATTTTTCGACCGCCCCGAGTGGAAAGAACTTTCCGAAAGCTGCCTTGGCTGCGGCACATGCACCTTTGTATGCCCCACCTGCCAGTGCTATGATATTAAGGACTTCAACACGGGTCACGGCGTTAAGCGTTTCCGCTGCTGGGATTCCTGTATGTATTCCGAATTTACCAAAATGTCCGCAGGTCAGCCGCGACTGACTCAATTAGAGCGTTTCCGCCAGAGATTTATGCACAAGCTTGTGTATTTCCCGACGAATAACGACGGTATGTTCTCCTGCGTGGGCTGCGGCAGATGTCTTGCGAAATGTCCGATACAGATGAACATTGTAAAAGTAATGAAAAAGTTGGGAGGTAACACAAATGGCTGATATTAAAGAACCGCTTATTCCGAAGATCGGCGTTGTTACCGATATCAGGATAGACACTCCCGATGTTAAGACCTTCCGTGTTGTAACGCCTGACGGCAAAAAAGCTTTCGAGCATATGCCGGGTCAGTGCGCTATGCTTTCCATTCCCGGTGTGGGCGAGGCTATGTTCTCAATAACCTCTTCCCCCACAAACACCGAGTTTATGGAGTTTTCAATTAAAAAATGTGGCTGTGTTACAGAGTGGCTGCACTCAATGGAGGTAGGACAGGAAATAACCATACGCGGGCCTTACGGCAGACCCTTCCCCGTTGATACCGAATTTGCGGGTCACGACCTGCTTTTCGTTGCCGGCGGTATAGGTCTTGCTCCCTTGCGCTCGGTTATTAACTACTGCCGCCACTACCGCGACCGCTACGGCAAGATAGACATAGTTTACGGCTCTCGCAGTATGCAGGACCTTGTCGACTACAAGGAAATTATCGACGAATGGGCAAAGGATACAGGCGTAAATGTTCACCTTACCATTGACCGCGAACAGCCCGAATGGGACGGTCATGTGGGCTTTGTTCCGAATTATGTTAAGGAACTGGGCTTTACAACCGATAAAATCGCCATACTTTGCGGACCGCCTATAATGATTAAGTTTACCCTTGCCGGGCTTCAGGAGCTGGGCTTTGATAAAACCCAAGTCTACACCACAATGGAGCTTAGAATGAAGTGCGGCATAGGCAAATGCGGCAGATGTAACATAGGCGCGAAATATGTCTGCAAGGACGGACCCGTTTTCCGCTTTGACGAAATAGACGAGCTGCCCGACGAGTACTGATAAGGAATAAGGAGGAAAACAAATGGATACTATGGTTGATGTTTACCTGTTCGGCAAGAAATACAGCGTGCCGGATAACCTTACAATAATGCGCGCAATGGAATATGCGGGCTATCAGCTGGTACGCGGCTGCGGCTGCCGTAACGGTTTCTGCGGCGCATGTGCCACAATCTACCGCATAAAGGGCGACCGTGAGCTTAAAACCTGCCTTGCCTGCCAGACCAAGGTTGAGAACAATATGTATGTTGCGACTCTGCCCTTCTTCCCGCTTGTAAAACAGGTTTACGATATTGAAAAGATAAAACCCACCGAGCAGATTATGATGCAGCTTTACCCCGAAATTTACGCTTGTGTAGGCTGTAACGCCTGCACAAAGAGCTGTACGCAATCGCTTAATGTTATGCAGTACATAGCGTATGCTCAGCGCGGCGAGTTTGATAAGTGCGCCGAAGAATCGTTCGACTGCGTTATGTGCGGCGTGTGCTCTTCGCGCTGTCCTGCCGGTATTTCGCATCCGCAGGTTGCAATGCTTGCGCGCAGACTTAACGGCAAGTATATAGAACCTAAGTCCGAACACTTAGAAAAACGCGTTGAAGAGATTAAAGAGGGCGCGTTTACCGAGATTATAGATTCGCTTATGGGCAAGCCGGTTGAAGAACTTAAAGAGCTTTACAACAACCGCGAAATTGAGAAATAAGGAGGCGCGCAGATTATGTATTCAAAAGAATTTGAAAAGTCTTTAAAGGCGGTTGAGGCTGCAAGAGAAGATAACATTGCATTAGAGCCGCGCCGTATGACCGCGGACGAAAAGGACGCCCTTTTAGCGGCTTACCACCCCGATTATAAAAAGAGCGAATTTTCCACCCTTAAAATAGGACCGAACAAGGGCGAGCAGGTGCCGCACGAGCTTTGCGAAATGCTTGAGGCACACAGCCGCATTAAGGCGGACGATGTTGATTTAAACGATGTTACATACGATGTTGACGTGCTTATAATCGGCGGCGGCGGCGCAGGCGCATCTGCCGCAATTGAGGCGGATAACGCCGGCTCTAAAACTATGATAGTTACAAAGCTGCGCATAGGCGACGCCAACACAATGATGGCTGAGGGCGGTATCCAAGCGGCTGATAAGCCGAACGATTCTCCCGCCATCCACTTTGTAGACGCTTACGGCGGCGGTCATTTCGCGGCAAAGCGCGAGCTGCTTTCAAAGCTTGTGTGCGACGCGCCCGAGGCTATTAAGTGGCTTAATGAATTAGGCGTTGAGTTTGATAAAACGCCCGACGGCACCATGGTTACCACCCACGGCGGCGGTACTTCGAGAAAGCGTATGCACGCCGCAAAGGATTATTCGGGCGCCGAAATTATGCGTACCTTGCGCGACGAGGTCTTAAACCGCGGTATCCCGGTTGTGGACTTCACCTCGGCTATCGAGCTTATTCTTGACGAAAACGGCAACGCCGCGGGCGCTGTGCTTATGAATATGGAAACCAAGGAGCTTATGGTGGCGCGCGCTAAAACCGTTATTATTGCAACGGGCGGCGCGGGCAGAATGCACTATCAGGGTTTCCCGACCTCTAACCACTACGGCGCTACGGCGGACGGACTGGTGTTAGCGTACCGTGTAGGCTCAAAGCTTTTGTATGCTGATACGCTTCAGTACCACCCCACGGGAGCGGCTTTCCCGCAGCAGATATTCGGCGCGCTTGTTACCGAAAAGGTGCGTTCATTGGGCGCTAAGCTTGTTAACCGCGACGGTAAGGTGTTTATGCATCCGCTTGAAACGCGCGATGTTGCGGCGGCTTCTATCATAAGAGAATGCTCCGACCGTGACGAAGGCGTGGACACCGGCAGCGGCAAGGCGGTTTGGCTTGATACCCCGATGATTGAAAAGATTGGCGGCGAGGGCACTATTGAAAAAAGAATTCCCGCTATGATGCGTATGTTCGCAAGCTACGGTATTGATATTCGCAAGGAGCCGATACTCGTATACCCGACCCTGCACTATCAGAACGGCGGTATAGATATTAACGTTACGGGCATGAGCACCTGCGTTGAAAACCTGTATGTCGCGGGCGAGGCTGTCGGCGGAATACACGGCAGAAACCGTCTTATGGGCAACTCTCTGCTTGATATAATCGTATTCGGCAGAACCGCGGGCAAAAATGCGGCGGCAAAATCTAAGGACGTTAAGGTGGGCAAATTAACTCTTGAACACATTAACAAATTTGACGCCGAGCGCGAGGCGGCAGGCATTAAGACCGACGCCATATCTCCGAAACTTTTACCTGATTACAGAAGGCAAAAATAAAATAACGAAAAATCCGAAGTCTTTTCGGACTTCGGATTATATAAGGGGTTAAAAAATGATTACCGATTTACTTGAAGCGCTGACTATATTCTGCTTTGGGCTTTCATGGCCTATTTCCATCCGCAAATCCATAATCTCACGCACCGCAAAGGGCAAGAGCCTTTTCTTTGAGGTATTTTTGCTTATCGGCTACGCCTGCGGAATCGCGAGAAAGATTATACAGGTAACAGGCGGCAGCTCAGGCTTTATATTCTATTTAAGCTTCTTCTTCTATGTGCTTAACTTTATTGAAATTTCGATAGATGTGGCGCTTTATTTCAGAAACAAAAAGCTTGATGAAATAGCTGACCGTGAAAAGGAAACCGTAAACGCATAAAAAGATTTAATTTTACAAAAAGGAGGTTGCGTATTGAAAAATTCTTATGTGTCAAGGGCAACTATCGGAAGAATACCTGTTTATTTAAGATATCTTAAAAATAATTACCACGGCACCGAGAATATTTCGGCAACCTCTCTGGCAAGAGCGCTTGGACTCGGCGAAGTTCAGGTCCGCAAGGATCTAAGCTCCGTCAGCGGTGCGGGAAGACCCAAGACCGGCTACAATATAGGAGAGCTTACGCATGTCCTTGAGGAATTTCTGGGCGGCAGAAGCAATGTTGTCATTGTGGGAGCCGGAAAGCTCGGCAGAGCGTTGCTTGATTACGGCGGATTCGGCGATTACGGACTTAATATAACAGCCGCATTCGACACAGCGGCAGACGATGTAAGCCACAGCAACAACGGCAAACCTATTTTACCTGCCGACAGACTTGAGGGCTTTTGCGCGGAAAACAATGTTAAAATAGGTATTATAACAGTACCTGCCGAAGCCGCGCAAGAGGTGTGCGACCGTCTTGTCAGCTGCGGAATTAAAGGCATATGGTGCTTTGCGCCGAGCCACTTGAATGTGCCCGAAGGCGTAGAAGTGCAGTATGAAAATATGGCGCTTTCGTTGGCTTATCTTAATAAGAAAATATAAGGAAACAGACCGCATCTGCGGTCTGTTTTTTTGCATAAAAACTTTTTATTATCACAACAGTATTTCCCTGCCGACACAGGGTACTTTTCTAAGCCTTAGCTTGGCTAACGCCGGTTTATGGCTTTTAATTTTGCTTAGTTTGTTGCACCTGTTATGAACAGGCAATTTGTCACTTCTCTGCTAACGCAGGTTTGTAGTTTTGTACTTTGCTTTAGTCTGCTGCACTCGTGCCGTGCAGGCAAGGGGTTTGTACTCTGCTAACGCAGGTTTATAGTTTATTACTATTCTGAGCCTGCTTGTGCTCCTGCCGCACGGGCACCCTATTTCTGTGCGGACAGAAATAGGGGA
>UQQR01000008.1 GCA_900543215.1 uncultured Oscillospiraceae bacterium
TGTGAAGACAGGACAATAGAGATGTTTTTGCGTTTTCGCTGTCTTGATTTGAACACTCTCGGCACAATCATTTTACATTACTCCGTTTCTGTTTTCAAGTTTTTTTACAGCGTCATTTCGATTTCGGTGCCTCCGATAAAGACCACCTTGATTTTCGCTTTTGACTCTACCGCTACGCAATCGAATATCTGCCGGACAACATAATCGGCAAGCAGTCTGATTTTCCTTTTACTCATATCGTTCAGTCCTTTCATTGTTATTCGTTTTTATTGATTTATTGATTGACTTGTAGTATAATTCTTGATATTCAGAGTTCAAAAAACATAATTTTTTTGCAAGCTGCAGGGGAGCATTCTATGGCGACAGTATTGTTGATTATAATATATATCGCTTTTATCGGCTTGGGGATACCGGACTCGCTTTTCGGTACGGCTTGGCCTGCCATATACTCCGACTTCGGTCTGCCTTTTTCATTCGGAAGCTTTGTTACGGTCATAGTGTCATGCGGAACTGTTATATCAAGCATTATCAGCTCTAAAGTAATCGCCAAGCTCGGAACCAATAAGGTTTCGGCATACAGCACGCTTCTGACAGCGATTGCCTTACTTGGCTATTCTTTTGCGCCGAATTTATGGGTGATGTGCTTTTTATCTGTTATACTCGGCATCGGCGCCGGCTCAATAGATGTAGCACTGAATAACTATGTTGCTCTGCATTATTCCGCAACACATATGAGCTTTCTGCATTGCTTTTACGGCGTCGGCGTATCCGTAAGCCCCTACATTTTATCACTTGTTATTGCAGGCAAATCCGGTTGGCGAGGCGGATACAGAATTACTTTTATCATTCAGCTTGCCATAGCTGCGCTGTTGTTTATATCGCTTCCTTTATGGCATAAAGTGCACGGTGCTGAAAACAGCACGGATGAAGCCGAATTTAAAAGCTTATCGCTTAGAAGCATATTGAAAATTCCGGGCGTAAAAATGATGTGCGGACTGTTTATCACCTCCTGTGCAATAGAATGCACCTGCGGCGGATGGGGCAGTACATTTCTTGTGGAATACAAGCATTTGTCCCCAGAAAAGGCAGCTCGAATTATAATGATATACTATGTCGGGTTGACTCTCGGACGGTTTTTGTCCGGCGTGTTGGCAACAAGATTGCATAGCTGGAAAATAATAAAGCTGGGGCAGATCGTATTAGGTGCAGCCCTGTTGCTTTTGGTTCTTCCGAGCAATGTATATCTGTGCGCCGCCGGAATGTTTTTAATAGGATCCGGAAACGGTCCGCTGTTCCCGAATTTTAATTACCTTACACCCGAAAACTTCGGCAGCGATATTTCACAGTCTGTCATCGGAATTCAAATGGCATCGGCATATATCGGAATCATGCTCGCTCCCGCACTTTGCGGATTGCTCGGTCAGACATTCGGTATGGTTATTTTCCCGTTTTACCTGATACTGTTTTATGTTATCATGATACCCTTGACGATTCGTGTAAGAGCGGTGCTAAAGAAAAACACAAAACAGAGTTAATATCATAAACAGTACCCTTATCAACAAAATTTTACTTTTGCAATTATATTTTTCATCGCCTCCGAAAATAAGAAAGCCGCCTGATTCTCAAAAGAAAACCAAGCAGCTATGTATGTGTTTTATTCAATTGGTCGGATCGGAATTAATTATACCACCGAATTATGAAAAATTCTACCGCCATGTTCAGTGTGGCAGGATCACTCTTCCGCAGAAGTACTCTATGACGGGGTTTGTTATATGCCTGAATGCCTTGTTTCAAGCGGTTTTGGGGCGTAGAAAAAGTCCGCCGCAATTCTATTGAAATTACGGTGGACTTATGTGAAGACAAGACAATAGAGATGTTTTTGCGTTTTCGCAGTCTTGATTTGAACACTCGAAAGGGGTAGAAGATATCAATTATCTGGTGGCATACTATCCACGATTAATCCCCCTTAATCTTAACTTAAGAAATCATTCTGAATTGTCTATCGTTATTCTCCGGTTACTCGATTTCATTTTGAATTTCCGTTCTTGAGCTGATAAAAGCCCTCACCACTTCGAATCTGAACTCTGCATCATTCCACATCTCAAAATCGCAAGCAATAAACGGATGTGCCATTGTCCCGCCGCTTTTACCTTGCTTGGATATTATGCCAATAGCATTTGTCAATTCAATCCATTTCTTTGGCGTCAAGGTAAACTGCGGAGTTTTGGCATCGACTGTTATTCTTCGAAAAGCATCTTCATTAAAATTCAAATTATGTTTTCTTTCCCATGTTGCCAGAAACTCAACCGTGTTACGGCTTCTCAGCCAGCTTTGTATTAAGTAACTCGGATTGGCTACATCATATTTTCGTGCTATTTCCGTTAATGAAACATAATCATCGGACGGATGCAGATACTTTGTTACAGTTTCTTCTAAATACGCATTCATTTTTGGCTCATACAGTGGGGCTTCGTCATTTGAAATCAGTTCAAAGATGCCGTCTAAATAACGGTTCCAATCATCAGCCTTGATGGGAAACTTCTTATTCACACGCTCTAAAAATTTCTCCCGTGTCACTGCGTATGCCCATTCCAGTTCTTCTTTCGTTGCTCTCGGCATATGTTTTCTTCACTCTCGCTTTGTTAGGATTCCGACAATTTCCTTCTTTTAAAAAATACACTTCACAGTATTCTTCAAAATCAATGATACCTCTTGTGTATTTTCCATTATTGAGAAGTTTGTTGAGAACATCTCTGCTCCATTTTACCTTTCCGGACGGAGAGGAAATGGAACGGCTTAATAGGTATTTTTGGATATCCTCTAAACTATTTTCTTCTCTGTACATTCTAAAAATAGTTTTTACAACTTCAGCCTGTTCGGGCACGATTTCAACAAATCCATATTTGTCTCTCTTAAAGCCATAACAGATTCTTCCGAAAAGTCGGGATTCGATTAATGATAATTTCATAGATTTTGTTTCCTTTCTAATTATAATATGTTTGAAGTAAGGTTTCAATATAAAACACAAATATTAGTGGGATTGCAAAAAAGCAAAACCTACATATTAGTGAGTTAGTTCAGTTGATCTTTGATTTAAACATAAAAATGGAGCGATTTTCTATTAAAATCGCTCCAAAACACATAATATTTGATTATTTGTGGGATAAAAAAGAGACAAACAAGCTTTTTAGACTTGTTTGTCTCTTTTGGCGGAGTAGGAGAGACTCGAACTTTCCAAAAAATCGTCTATAATCCGCTTGAATAAAAGAAAGATTATTTTTCGTGTGAAATTTCGTGTGCATTTTCAGTAAAGAAATCGCTCAATAATTTTGAAAATGCAAGTTCTTCTTGGGTAAATGTTTGTTGATAGATAGAGTGAAGAATGTCGGGACTGTCCCAGCCGCCTATTTTCATTGCATATCTGTCCGGTATATTTAATAATGCCATAGCCGAGGCGGTTGCGTGACGCAAATCGTGGAAACGACAATGCGGCAGATTGTTTTTTTGTAATATTCTTCTGAACATTGCACCGATAGCTTTTGAATTCTTTTGCACCACATAATCGTTTATATGCGGCTGCGCATTAATTAAATCTTTAATATCCGGTGGCAAGGGTATTTTTCTGTTTCCGGCAACTGACTTAGGACTTTTTTCATATTCTTCTTTTCCGTAACTTACAATAACATTATCTATGACAATATAATCGTCGTGAACAGCGGACCATTTAAGACCGCATACTTCGGAAACTCTTAAACCCAATCTTAAGGCAAGGGTTACGGGTAACTCTATTTCTGTACCCTTACAGGCTTCTAATATTTTTAACGAAGTCTGCAAATCCGGTGTAGCGTAAATGATTTTTTGTCTTTTAGGTAATGTGACATTTATCGTTTCGTTGGTGGTGTGCTTTATAGTTGACGAAATTAATCCCCAAGCGCTCCGTACACTTTTCGGAGATAGTTTGTAACTCAGTTCGTTGATTTCAGCCTGCAACATATTTTGACTTATGTTTGAGAGCTTTTTTTCTTGCAGCGTGACAAAGTAATTTTTTTTAATTCTTTCGTATGTGGCTATGCTCACGGGTGAAAGAATGTTCCGCCGACTGTCAATATATTTTTCTATAGCTTCGCCGAGCGTTAACTGATTAGGCTCATTACTATACTTAAATATCTTTTTTTGCCACTCTAAGGCAGAAATTTCAGCTTGCTTTTTATCGGTGGCCGTAAATGATTTACGAATTGTTTTTCCGTCAACCGTAACGCTTGCCTGTACTCTCCAGTTGCCGCTAGGGAGTTTTTTAGCTTTAGCCATAATATCACCCACCTTTAATTATTCCCGCTCGTTTTGGTCGAGCGGGACTTTTTAATTTCCAAAACTTACCTGCTGAATTTTAACGCTCTGCGCCCTACAATTAAATAGGGTGATTTTACATGAATTATAAAGACTACAAAAACACACGGGACCTTGTATGGGAAATACTGATACGGGAGCGGGTTGACAAGCTGCCGGTATCGGTAAGCGAGCTTTGCCGTAATATGGGTATACCGATAAGGCTGTACGAAAGTACGGACGGCAATTTGGGTAAAAGCTTGATTTTAAACGGACAACCCGTAATATTTGTTAACAGCACCGATACGCCCGAACGACAGCGATTTACCGCCGCCCACGAATTGGGACATATATTACTCGGTCATGTCGGCAAATACAAATTGGTTAATCGGGAGCCGACGGCATGGGATAACCCGATAGAACAGGCGGCAAATGTTTTTGCGTCCCGTCTGCTTGCTCCGGCGTGCGTGCTTTGGGGCTGCAATATGCGCACAGCGGACGAAATTGCAGTCAACTGCAAAATAAGCAGGCGAGCCGCCGAATACCGTGCGGAGCGTATGGATATTCTTTATAAGCGCAACGCTTTTTTAACCTCGCCGCTTGAATGTAAAGTATACAATAATTTCAAGCAGTACATAGAAACGCACAAACTGTAATTTGGTTATTTGCCGGTTAAGGAGCGCTCTTCATACGAACGATCTTTGCCGGCGTTTTTATTTATCTTAAATTAGCTTCGGGAGCGGCACAACAAAAGTCAGCTTATTCTTCATTATGGCATATCAAAAATTACATATAACGCTTTAAAGCTTCTGTAAGTTCGTCCTTATATTTTTTTATGTCATATACGTTTTGTATATCGTGGCGCACCGTCTTTTTATCCTTATCGGGTATAAGAATATATTTCAAAGTATCAGTAAACACAAAACGGCATATCCACTTGTTTCTGTTGTCCTTGTAAAGAACGCTCATATATGATTCGGTATCGCGGTAGAATATATCGCTCATAGGCGCAATATCTTTTAAAATATTCTTTACGATAAAATAACCTTCAAGTTCCTCGTCGGTGGTAATGATGTTTTTCTCGCGCTTTTGTTCTTCGAGAGCGGTTTCTTCGTTTTCCTCTGCGCCGTCATTTTTATCTAAGACAGTCTTGATTTTATCGTTCATCGTTTCAGTTATACACTGATTGAGCGATTTTTTGAGTATGGGACGGAATTTATCGATAACATTCTGCGTTTTTACGCCTGAATATATGTCGTTAAGAAACAACTTTGTAAAATCATCAGACGGATTTTGCAATTGTTCTAAAAATAGATTTTTAAATGCATTAACGTATTTAAGCTCGGAAGCAATATCAAATATTGCATCTATATCAAACGATGATTTGCAGAATTTCTTTAATTCGGCAACCTGTGGTTCTTTAACATCTAATATGTCGATAGTCAAAAACGGTTTTTCGTCCATTTTATTAGGCTCTTCGAGGTCGGTATAAAAGTTGTATATCTGACCATTCGTAAGTATTGCAAATTTAGCCTTGCTGGTCCCGAAATATCTGAACAACTGAGAATCGTGCTTTTGGAGTTTTTCGCCTATCCATTTAGCTTCAATTAAAATAATCGGTGCGCCGTCTTTTAAAATTGCGTAGTCAACCTTCTCACCTTTTTTAATTCCCACATCGGCCGTAAACTCTGGGCAAAATTCAGTCGGGTTAAAAACATCATATCCGAGCATAGCAAAAAACGGCATAATTATAGAAGTCTTGGTGGCTTCTTCTGTCTGTATGCCGTCTTTAATAGTCTCAACACGCTTTGAAAATTGTTTTAATTCATCGATAAAATCCATTTTTGCAAACTCCTTAAAATTATTTTAATTATCCTCTGATAAATAATTACATTGATATTGAGGTAAGTGTAAGTACGATAATTGCCAACACTGCTAAAATCGGAATTAAGCATCCGGTCGACATAGCCGCTCCAGCTTTGCGTTGCCTACCCGACTTGGTAGTGGGAACTCCGGTCACCCGTGAAAGATTACTCTTTGCTTTTGAAACCCCTGTTGCTCTTTTCCAAGAATATCCGCCTCTGTTAGCCATAAGAACCTCCAAAATTTAATTTTTGTTTTTTACAAATCTGTTGCTTCGGGTAATGAGTTAATCTTACGCTGAAGCTCCTCTAATTCTTCGTCGTTCAAAGCGAGCTCTTTATAAGAACCGTTGCGAGCGGCGATTTTTATTATATGTGTTTTTTCGTTGTTCTTGTTTATTTCGGGATTGTCCGTTCTGCCGAGCAAATAATCTACCGAGCAATTAAGATAATCGGCAATTCGAGAAATCTTATCAGAAGACGGGAAAGCGCCTTTTTTCTCTAAATCGTAAATGGTATTTCTGTTCATTTCGCAATTTTCCAACAAGACTTTAACCGTAATGCCACAATTTTTACATTGTTTTTTAATTCGGGAAGATAATATTAAATTTTGCATAATATAGCCTCCTTAATTTTGTGCACAACCCCGAAATACAGAATAATCTGTATTTTTATATTGACATACAGAAATATCTGTATTATACTTAAACCAAGTTAAGATACTAACTTAACTATAACACAAAAGCCGTCGAAAATCAACGGCGACTAAAAGAAACGAATAAAGATATGGGGGTGAGAATGTGGATAAAAAAGAAATAACGGAAATCTTTGAAAACCATTTAATGGTTTTGGCAAGAGCCGCAAAAAATCAATGCTCCGGTGAAGACTTGAAAGCAATCACCGAAGCAATGATTATAACCGAAAAAACAATTAGGTTAATGCAGAAGATATAGTTTCTACGATTGTTTTGTAGTAATCGGAAATCTGTTTTGCGTTGAATTTGTTTTGTTCTTCAATATTTTTATCCTCGTCATAGGTAAAGTGGTTGAATCGAATAACCTTATTTTCAATCGCAGATTTTACGATTTCGGTTGCCATTTCTTTAACATTCACTATAGTCACCCCCTTCAAGGTGACTATACCACAAAAGGAGGTATAAATCAATGGGTGATAAGTTAAAAACCGTGCTTGAACAAAGGGGAATACAGCAAAAAGACCTCGCCAATGAGGTTGGGGTGTCGGAGGCTTTTATGAGCTACATAATTAAAGGCCATAAACAGCCGTCTGTAGCATTGCTTAAACGAATATCGGATTATTTAAGTGTACCTATGGACGACCTTGTTTAGCCGATATAATCCGAGAGCGGGAAACAAAAAGTAATGCGTAATTCGGAATTAAAAGAGGTGAGAATATGCTTAAGGCGGAATTAGAAGTAGTAATAAGAACGGAAGAGGAACGGCAGATACCGAGACAAACGATAACGAGGTATTTCACAACAGACGGCAGGTTGATATGTGAAAAAATCGTCGGCGAGGTTCAGCAAACGCTTTCGGAGGACGAGTTCCCGTATGCGAGCAAATTTATCTGAAAATTACTTTTACATACGAAAGGAGGGTGAATATATGCCTAAAGCATACCTAACGCTTGAAGAAAAACGGAGAGCGGAAATGGAAAAGGAGTTCAGAAAGCAAGAGCGTCAGTTGCGAGCCGTTATTCAGGAAAAGTGGCAGGAAAACAAATTTAAGGATCTCGAATTTAAAGAAAAGGCACAGGTAGGAATTAATACTGTAACTAAATTTAAAAAGCACCCGTTCACGCTTGAATGCGAGAACCTTATAAAATGTTGCGTTGCGGCAGGAATTGTTTTAGGGGTAGTTAATGATGAATGACATAAAAAGAACTACCCCCGGAATGCTGACTTCCGAGGGTAGCTTCAATTCAATTAAGAACGCAACAAAATAATCAACTTATCTTGCACAATTATTTTAACACAAATTTCAACAAAAGTCAAGGATTGAAAGGAAAGATATAACATTATGGTGAGTATGGAACGCATGCACAAAAGCGAATTTTGCAAAAGAGAATTGACGGCGCTTTTAAAAGCCGTCGACCGAAATATCGAAAAGGCAGAATATGAACTGTGCGACAACGGCGAGGAATATGTACATATTCTTTATGCTACAACAGGCGGACAAACAACCGTTTGCGTAACAGCGGACAGCTTGCTTGCCTTGACGCGCGATGTTTTAAAGAAATTAGATTGAACGAAGAGGAAAAATAAATATGTTTTTAGACGAAACAGCAGCAAGACTGCTTATTGCTTTAATAATTGCATTGATATTGGTATTGTTTGGAGTAATTGGATTATGTTACGGTATCGGATTTGAATTCAGAGGGATTGACCGTGAGAATAAGGCCCTGCGTCAATACATAGCACACAGTAAGTCTTCCGGTGAACAACAGCACGCAGAATACCGCGCCGAATTTGAGCGCCGTATGAAACAGAACACAGCCGACCCGGCAAGACACGAGAAAACACTGTAATATTCAAGGAGAAAACGCAATGAATGATTTACTTATACACAATGTGGAAGAAAAACTGAAAAAAGAATTTAAGTCCGAAGCCCCAAACGATCCCGCAACAATGATACAAAAAAAGGTTTGCGAAGCGCTTATTTGTTTTTGCAAACAAAGCAAAAACCTTGCAGAGCAGATAATATCTTCGGATAAAAAGTTTTATGATTGCTGTAAAGAAATACTCAAAGATACAAAATCAGCTCGGTATATATCGGATTTTGATGCATACGACCGCGCTGTAAAATTTTACTTCCCGTCCGCAATTATAGAGTTCAAGATGAACATAAAATCCGAAAATACTGACGGAACGGAAAGTATTTCATTGCTTGATTTACTGGGGTGAGCGGAATGTTGGCATATAAAGCTTTCGGTAAAGGGCTCATTTGCAGAGGATATAAATTTAAGGCAGGAATAACATCAACAACCGAAGAGGCTAACTGTGTAAGAAACGGTTTTCACGCTGCCGAAGATCCGTTAGATATGTTTACATACTATCCGAATACAGAAACCTCGGAATACTGGATTGTAAAGCTTGGCGGGGACATGCACGAAGACGGCAACGACAGTAAGATTGCTTGCACGGAGCTTACGCCCGTCAGAAGGCTTAAGCCCGAAGAGATTGCCGCCGCCGCATTACTGTATATAAAAAAACACCCGCAGCGCACACATCGAAAAGAGTTTTCGTGTAAATGGTTTAAAGCGGCATATGGCACCAGTCCCGAACTCAGCGGCAATAAAGGTCAATTTCTCGCTTTTGCAGTTAAGTACAAAAACGATATCCGATTAAGCATATTCCGAATTGACGGACGAAAATACAAAGATGGGGTTTTATATAACGCATATGGGGAAGAAGTGTGTAAAAATGAATGAACAAAACGAATTTAAAGATATGCCGCCGCTTTCGGATGAAGCACGCGAATATATGGAGAAAGGCTTCCGTCCTTATCTTATATATGAATCGGTTGAAGGCGTCGGCAAGACAAAAAGATTTACCTGTACGGCCTGCGGCAAAACCTTTAAAAGCGGAAACACCGTGAAAGAAAGAATTGTGACACCTGAAATGCGTGCATTATGGTCCGCCAAACACAAGGAACCATATAAATGCCCGTACTGCGGTGTCGAAGCTACAGCAATAAATTCCCGAATATTGAACACTCGAAATCTTGAAGAGGAAAAATGCACCGGTATTTTTCTTAAAAACGGCCGTGACGATGTGTGGATAAGGTGCTTTATCCGTTCCAGAACTTACGAAGGCACAAAGTATACTTACGGTTTTCGGGAATGGATGAGATACCGTTTGCGCCCCGGCAAAGCGGAATTTTGGGAGTTGTATAACGGCGGATGGAACAAAGGAAATTTCAGAGAAGCTTTTACTTGGAACTTTGGGTGTAACCACGAAAGCCATGATTATGAAGTTTACGGTGACAATTTTACGCTTGAAGATACTTTTTTGAAATATCACTCGTTTAAATATTACGAAGGAGTTTATGCCGCAAATTTGCCGGCAATTAAATATTTGTGCTGGTATGCCATACATCCGCAAATAGAAATGCTTTCAAAGCTTAGGCTGTTCGATGCGTTAAATGAAATGATATACAAAAACACAGATGATAAATCAATTTTAAATTGGCAAGCCGATAAACCGTGGGATCTTTTCGGACTGCCGAAGCAGCTTTACGATATTTGGCGAAGTGAGTATTACGGTAAGATCGATGTATTAAAGATTTTCAAGGCGCTCCGCGGTACCTCGGCAAAAGATTTTATATTATCAGCTGATGTATTAAAACATACCAGGCAGAAATTAAAAGAAGCAAAGAAACTGATATCACTGTCACGCAAATTGAATTTCAATGTAAAAGACGCAATTAAATATTGCATAAAGAGCGGTGAACGCCTTGCCAAAAAGAAAAATACCCGTTATTTTCGAGACTATACACGGGAAGCATTTGAAATGTGGCTCGATTATCTTGATATGGCTAAATTGGCAGGAAGTATTAAAACGGTTTCGGTATTTCCGTCAAATCTTAAAGCCGCACATGACAGTTTTTTAATAGCCGCAAATTATGCGAAAGAAAAAAAGAATTTAGAGAAGTTAAAGCGCGAAGCTGTTGCGGTCGCTGCGCCGATAATCAAAAAATTCCCGAAAGTAGAAAAAATCTATAAAGACATTAAAAATAAGTATTCGTACTCAAACGACAAATACACAATTATAGTGCCTAACGGGGTTACGGATATAGTGCTCGACGGTATGCTGCTCGGCCACTGTACCTATCGGACGGATAGATATTACGACCGCATAAGCACAAACGAATCATATATAGTTTTTCTTCGCAAGACCTCCGACACAGAAATGCCGTGGTACACGCTTGAAATAGAACCGGGCGGAACTATAAGGCAAAAGCGTACAACCGGAGATAATCAGTTTGACGATCTCGACGAGGCAATGCCGTTTTTACTTGAATGGCAGCGTGTCGTTGCAGGCAGGTTAAACAAATCCGACCGCATTAAAGCTCAAAAATCCAAAGTATTGCGCATCGAAGGTTTTGAAGAATTGCGCCGGACAAAGAAAAAAATCAATTACGGTGAATTGCAAGGTACATTGCTTGTAGAGGCTTTGGAAAAAGACCTTATGGAAGCAGAAAAATTAGCTTAAAGGAGAACGCATTATGAACGAAATAACAAAAACAAATAAAGACAAAGCCTACGAGCTTAACAGCAGGATATTAGCCTGCGCCAATGCGGCGTATGCGAGCCTTATGGAATCGGCAAAGCTTTTAAAGGAAATGAGAGACACAAAGCTGTATATCGAAATGGGCTACAAAAATTTTGAAGATTATACCGTAGCCGAGCTTGGCATCCACGAAAGGCAGGCATATACATATATAAAGCCTTATGAGGAATTAGGCGAGCGGTTTTTGCAGTCAAATGCAAACCTCGGCATAACAAAGCTTGCTCTTATAGCTCAACTGCCGTCCGTCGACCGCAACGAATTTGTCGAGAACAACAATCTCGCCGGTATGACTGTCGAGCAGGTAAGACAGCTTGTTAAGGATAACGACGCCAAAGGCGAACAGTTGGATATGCTTGCTGACGAGCGCGACGCCGCCAAAGAGGAACGCGATGAAGCATTGCAGGATGCCGAAAAAGCCGAAAAACGAATAGCCGAGCTTGAAAAGGAACTTGAAGCGGAGAAAAACAAGCCGGTGCCCGTAGCTGTGAGCGAGCCCGACCCAGCCGAGATAGAGAAGATAAAGGATGAAGCTATAGTAAAGGCAAAAAAGACGGCTGACAAAGAATTAAAAGCCGCAAAAAAAGAACTCGAAGAGAAACATAAAAAGGAGCTTGCCGATGCCGGCGAAAAAGCAAAAGCCGAAACCGAAAAGGCGTTAGCCGAATACAAACAAAAGCTTTCGGATATAGACAGTGAGAAAGCCGAAGCCGTAAAGCGTGCAGAACAGCTTGAAAAACAGCTTGCGGTTTCCTCATCTGCCGAAACGGTGAAATTCAGTTTTTATTTTGAAGCTTTAAACACTGACTTCAATAAAATAACCGAAAGCCTCAAAAGGCAGGCAGAAGAAAATCCTGAAACTGCCGCAAAGTTTAAAAAAGCTTGTTACAGTGCGCTTGATATTATGAAAAACAATCTTGATAAAATCGGATTGTAATTAAACCGCAAGGCTATGGATATAACAGGGGGATAATATTTATGTTAAATTTTACTATCGGACTTATACTTGGCGCAATATTCGGCTACGGCGTATGGGCAATTTTAGGAGCGAACGGAAGGGGTCGGTGAGAAAAAATGACTTGTAAAAATTGTCTGCATTATGAAAGATGTAAGAAGTTAGGAATATTTAATGTTGAAACACTTTCAGTATGTGAAGATTTCACCGACCGTTCCGAATGGGTGCATTTGCCGCGTAAGGTAGGAGATAGAATATACCTAACAGACGGAATCAGAATATATAAAAGCACTATCAGAGCAATTAAAATAAGTTCTGCAAATACAGTATATTTCACAGAAAATATATCATTTGATGAGAGAGCAATCGGCGGCAGCATATTCCTTACCCGTGAAGAAGCAGAGAAAGCAGCGGAGGGAAAGAAATGAAAGTAACAGCAAGAATTAAAACAAGTCCTTGCCCGTTCTGTGGTGGGGAAGTAAACATTATACACGGAAAGACTGGTGTGCCGTTTTGGTTTTTCAAATGCGAAAAGTGTGGGGCTATAACATCGTTTAATAATAACGAATGTAATTACAACCCCGAAAGGGCAAAAGAGTATTTTGAAAGGAGAGCAAAATGAATACGCAAAATGACTACAACGAAGAATTTGACCGTCTCCGCCGAAACCGAGTAGAGGTATCTTTTTACAAGTACGGATCTGCAAGAGATAATTTCGGCGGCGGGCGGGTAGACGCATTGGCAACAGCCGAACGCTGCATAGAAGCTTTTAAGAAAGATAAAAACACCGAACACTTGCTTGACGCGGCGAATTATTTAATGTTTCGATACACCTATCCGTATCCCGGCGAATATTTCAAGGCAACCGACAGCTCCGGTTCGGTGGGAACGGTCGGAACGCCGATAAATATGAAGAGGTAGAAGAATGACCGATAAGAAATTTCCTGGTGAGGAAATTATAAAGGCGTTGATGTGTCATTTTAATAAAGAACTTGACGAAGAACCTTTTCGATGTGTGGATTGCCCTTTGTATAATAACACTTCACCTTCGTGTACAGAAGCACTTAAGCTTTATGCCCTTGACCTTATCAACCGTCAAAAGTCGGAAATTGAGAGATTACAGAAAGAAGTTAATTTAGTTTCTATTCAATTCCAAGATTTGCAAGAAAGAACAAATGAAGTTAAAGCTGAAGCCTACAAAGAGTTTGCGGAGAAGTTGAAACGACATATTGATGTAGGTCATCTAATATCTCCTTCAGAAGACATTTGTTTTTCAGAAGTATTAGTAGTTAAAATCGTTGACAGAGTTTTAAAAGAAATGGTTGGTGAAAAATGATGCTATACAAGGAAGCATACCCGTATCCGTCCCCGAAAAGGGTGCGGCGAAAGCCCGTCTCACACGAAGCAAACGAGCAAGAAATACTTTTTCGATGGGCGCGGCTTGTCCGATGTACATATCCCGAGCTTGATTTGCTCTACCACATTCCAAACGGCGGCAGCAGAAACGAGCTTGAAGCCGCAAGCCTTAAACGGCAGGGAGTTAAAGCCGGCGTGCCGGATTTATGCTTACCGGTTGCCCGCGGAATGCACCACGGCTTATATATTGAAATGAAGTACGGTAAAAACAAAACCTCTGACCAACAAGAGAAATGGCTTGACGCACTGGCTAAACAGGGCTATGCCGTCGCCGTTTGTTATGGTTTTGAAGAGGCACAAAAGGTCTTAATAAAATATCTTGAAATCGGAAGGAAAATCAAATGATACACGCGCTTAAAATAGAACCGAATTTTTATGAAGAAATCAGGAACGGTGATAAGCAATTTGAAGTAAGGGAAGATGATCGGCATTATTCTGTCGGTGATGTTTTAGCTCTTAACGAACTCGACGATACCCGAACGGAATATACAGGTCGCGCTTTATTGACAAAAGTCACCTGCGTGTTGCGCGATGAGCGCTTTTTGCAAAAGAATTATGTGGTTATGGGGATAAAGCTTTTAGGTGTGACAGAAGAACATTCTCAGGGCGTTAAATTTGAAATATACGGAGGTAATGGGAAATGAAAAATGCATTTTGTAAATTCTGCGGGCAACTGTCCGCAAACGAGTATCCGGATACCGCAAGTGAAGCGGAACTGATAGAATGCGGAACTATGGATTGTAATTGCTATGAGGCGCAACAGTATCAGAAGAGGAAAGCTCAAGCGGAAAAGGCAAAAATAGAGCTTAAAGCGGTATGCTGTGCGCCGGATGAAAATCATAACATAGCAGCTTGTGACAACGACATTATTCCTGTCCTTGAAAAAGCAATAGATCTTATGAGTGAACAGAAAATATATAAAATTTCCCTCGGCGTTCTGTCGGGGGGTGTTGTGGATATAAAAGCAACCTCTTCCGGCAAGATTTCAATTCAACGCAGTGTTGCGCTTAAACAAAAGCGGGAAATTGAATAATGGATATAAAACAAGCTTTGGTCGCGCAAAAATTAAAGCGTCCGGTGATTTTAAACTGGCCGACGCTCGGCGACATTGAATACGAATACATAGAGAGCATACACAGCAAGCTACCGGAATACGGAATAGAGGCGCCGGTCGCAATACTCAAAGACAGATTCGGAAACAGCAGTACTGTCGCAGATATTAAAAACATCAGATTAAAAGAAATCGGGGGCGACAAAACCGAGCTCCCGAAAGTGTAAAACCGTTTTTGCAGTCAACTGCAATATATACATATATATATATAATACGCAAAAAAAGAAAGTCCCTCCCGGCGGCAACCGAGAGGGACGGCAGAGCGATTTTTCCGCCCCAAACCTTACATATATATAATACCACTTCGGGAGCGGAAAAGCAAGGATAAATTCAGAGGGCGGACAAGCCCTATATCGTCCTTGTATGCCATAGTAAAAAGTCAACGATATAAGTTCCGCGAGAGCGGATAACAAAGGAGTTTTCGAAAATGAACAATAATCATTCCGAAGTGTGCAAAAAAAGTCATTGTCAAAGTCAGGGTCAGTATCGGGCAGGTTTTGCAGAAAATTTATATTCTGTATTTTCCCAGATTGAATACACAAGCTTTGCCCCCGAGGTTCAACCGTTAGCTTACGAACTTGGAATGATAATTGCTGAAATATATACTTTGCCCGAGAATTTTAAGGTACGCATAGGCGGCGCGCAGTTGCCGGCCGAGATGGTAAGTGCGGTATATCAAAGGCTCACAGAAGAAAATATCGAGCTGGTAATAGAAAAATTCCGCAGCATTGACTACGAAATCAAATACCGCAAGTCATATTTCCGCACAGCCCTTTACAATTCCGCGTTTGAATGTGAGAGCTATTGGGAAAATCAGGTAAGAAAGGACGGCTTCGTATAATGCAATGTGAAAAAAAGACAATTTCCGGCAATTTACTGGAAGCGGATTTTTACCCGGTATGGGAAAACGGAAACAAAATGCCCACAAGACCCCGCGGTACAAAGCCGTCAAGTGAAGCCCAAAAGAAATATAATAACAATATTGCGATAAAGAACGCGGTCCGTATGATAAACGCAAATTTCATAGGCGGAGATTTTCTTATGGTGCTTACCTACAATCAGAACTTCGCTCCGCGGGATTTCGACGGAGCCGCGCGAGATTTGAGCAATTATACAAGGCGCGTAAGGACGAGAATAGCATCCGAAATAAAGCGGATAGAAAAGCAATTAAAGGCCGAGCCAAACAATAAAGAATTAAAAAAACAGCTCAAAAGATTAAAAAGACCGTTCAAATGGTATTGCACCATAGAAGAGGTTACTTACAAAACCGGCAATAAGTGCGGACAGAAGAATTATCATATGCATCTCTTTATGACCGGAAGCATAGACCGCGATACCGCAGAAGAAATATGGCATAAGGGTATGCGTGTAAACGCTTTGCGGTTTCAGCCCGAAAATTTCGGCCCCGAATCTGCCGCTCGTTATATTTCGAAAGACCCGCAGGGAAGAAAGCGGTTCAGGCACTCAAAGAACCTAACAAAGCCGACGACAAAGAAGAAAGTCGGCAGTGTTACGCCTCGTACCGTGGAGCTTATGGCAAAACAAAGAATTGACGACAGAGAATATTGGGAACGCCGATACAAGGGCTATCGCTTCTTGCGGTGTTTTGCCCGATTTAATAAATATAACGGTCACTGGTATGTGACTGCGGTAATGTATAAAGCCGATAAGGATAGCATATTGCCGGATTGGAAAATCGAAGGTGATGATTGGATGGCTGAATCGACTTGACCTGTAATTAAAAATCAAGCAAAGGAGACTGAAATGAAAAAAAGATTTTACACAAAGAAGTGCGCGTCTTGTAAGCTAATATTCAGAACGGAAAACAAAGGCGCAACCGTATGCTCGGCCTGTGAAAAGAAAGGGAAGACGGCGCCACCTAAAAAGAAAACAAGAATACCGCGCCCGACTTACGGAATATCCACACCGGAATTTTGCTGTGCCCTCGAACGATATAACGCTCGGATGCATACCCGATACACATACGGACAGGCGGTTATGCTCGTAGACAGTGGGTACATATCCCGAAAAGAATTTTTAAAGCCGTAACAGGAGGATAACGATATGACGCTTAAAGAGCTTTCCCAGCTTTATTATTTAAACCGCGAGATAGAAGATTTAACAAACAAAATAGCTGAACTCGAAGCAAAAGCGACCGATACCTCGGTTAAAATCACAGGTATGCCGCGCGGATCTGGTACAGGTGATAAAATAGGGCGTGCGGTTGAGGAACTTTGTTATTATAAATCAAAGCTTATAAATCGTCTTGCGCGGTGCCGCATAGAGCTCATACGCCTTAACGATTATATATCCGCTTGCCCGGACAGCCTTACTCGTCAGATACTCACTTACCGTTTTGTAAACGGGCTGCCGTGGAATCAGGTTGCGGCACACATAGGGTATCCTGCTACCGAATGGTCGGTTAAGGATGCGGCATACAGGTATATCCGGAAGAATTAAATTTGACACCAAAGACACTTTTATCCTGTTATACTGGTATCATAAAAAATCATACACAATACCCGCAAATATTAAGAGGTATTTTAAATGGCAAAAGAATTTGCAAAAGCATTTTACAATAGCAAAGCTTGGTTAAGCTGTCGGAAAGCATATATAAGCAAACGAACTATGATAGACGGCGGTATGTGCGAAACCTGCAAAGAAAATCCCGGGTACATAGTACACCACAAAATACCTCTCACACCCGAAAATATCAAAAATCCTTTGGTTGCTCTCAATCAAGATAACTTGAAATTTGATTGTAAAGATTGTCACGACAGAGAAGAAGCGCATGCGTTTGTAAAGCGAGGCTTGTTGCGCTGCTCGTTTGATGCAGACGGGCAACCCGTGGTTGAACCGACTCCCCCCATCGAGGGCAAGCGGGGTTAGGTACGGAAGACCGATTGCCCTACAAGAAATCTTACGGGTGACAAATTCGCACGAAAGGGGTAAAAAACGGAGGACAAAAAACTGTGAAAAATAAAAAAACCACACCTTATATACCGACGATTAAAGAAATCGTTGATTTAATCGACTGTAACAAACGAGATTTAGCGCAAAAACTTGTAAATCGTGCGCTTTTTATGGAAAAAACCTTAAAAAAACTCGAGAAAAGAGTGCGCGAAGAGGGTGCTGTGATAAAATGCAAAAACGGTAACGGATTCGACACCACAATGGAGCATCCGGCGCAAAAATCATACAACACAATGATAGGGAAATATAACGCACTCATCAAAACAATTATAGATATGGTCCCTGAAAATGCCGA
This sequence comes from uncultured Oscillospiraceae bacterium, assembly GCA_900543215.1. Classification (GTDB taxonomy): domain Bacteria; phylum Bacillota; class Clostridia; order Oscillospirales; family Acutalibacteraceae; genus UBA737. The sequence goes on from UQQR01000008.1 coordinate 18,244, forward strand.
CCCTGACGACGAACTGTTATCTTTTCTTAAGGGTAAAAAATGACGGAGCTTGAAAAGTATTTTACAACAATCATAGACGGGGAAATACCTGCCTGTGAAAAAATGAAACGACAAAGCGATATAATATTAAGGCAATTCGCCTGTCCGGGAGAGTTTCACTTTGACGCTGCGATTGCCAATCGACATATCGAATTCATCGAAAACTTTTGTAAGCTTCCTACCGGAAAACTTGGCACACCTTTAAAACTTGAATTATTCCAAAAAGCGAGATTTCAGACGATATTTGGGTTTGTAGACGATAACGGTATGAGACAATACAATGAGGTTCTGATAGTCGAAGGACGCAAAAACGGCAAAACCACCGAAACAGCGGCAATAGAAACAGACATGCTCGTTAACGACGGCGAAGGAGCACCGCAAATATATAACATTGCGACTATGCTCGATCAAGCAAAATTAGGTTTCAATGCCGCACACAAAATGATTAAACAGTCGTCGATTCTTCGAAAGCATATAAAAAAGCGCTCAGCAGACCTTTATTTTGATTATAATATGGGCTTTATAAAAGCTTTGGCGAGCAACTCAAACAGTTTAGACGGTCTCGACGTGCATTGTGCGGTTATTGACGAACTCGCTGCGATAAAAAACAGAGATATATACGACCTTATCAAGCAAGCAATGGGGGCAAGATGTCAACCGTTGCTTTTTTGTATCACCACAAACGGATTTGTTAGAAACGGAATATTTGACAGCCAATATGAGTATTCACGCAAAATAATATACGGCGAAGAGAAAAACAAGAGATTTCTGCCTTTTATTTACGAGCTTGACGATGTTTCCGAATACCAAAATGAAGATATGTGGATAAAGGCAAATCCCGGGCTTAGCACTATAAAATCGCTTGATTATATGCGTCAAATGGTAGAAAAAGCAAATGCAGACCCAAGCTTTAAGCCCACGGTGTTGGTTAAAGATTTTAATATACCTCAAACCAATGAGGCGGCTTGGCTGAATTTTGAGGATTTAAACAATGAAGAAAAATTTGATATTAAGTTCGATTATTGCATAGGCGGCTGCGACGCCGCAGACAGCGTAGACCTTAACGCCGCTAAGGCGATATGTATGCGCCCTGGCGACAACAAAATCTATGTCAAACAAATGTACTGGCTCCCACAGGCGGTTATTGATAAATATTCTAATGACGGCAAGAGGCAAGGCAGAGACAACGCACCATACGAACTGTGGATTTCACAAGGTTATTTAAGAACCTGCCCCGGTAATAAATGCGATAAGCGCATTTTTCTTGAATGGTTCAAAGAGCTTAGAGATACGGAAGATTTGTATGTGTTGTACATAGGCTATGACCCGTGGCATATAGACGATTCGCTACTGCGGGAATTTCGGGCGGAGTTTGGCAAAAATTCTATGATACCGATAAGACAGGGCCCGTTTACTTTGTCACAGCCGATGAAAGATCTTGCGGCTGAGTTTTCGGCACACAATGTTGTTTATAACAATAATCCAATCGATAAATGGTGCCTTATAAACACAAACATCAAGGTCGATATTAACGGAAACATTCAGCCTGTAAAGGGGCTTGACTCGCGTCAGAGGATAGACGGCACGGTAGCGCTGCTTTGTGCTTATACAGTTCTTCAAGATAAAAAGGATAAATACATAGAAATGAATGAAGGAGTATAAATGGGTTTATTTGATAAAATACGGCAAAAAGAAAAAATGGAGCAAAAAATCAATAACTATTTTAAATTGATGAGCGGTTATGTGCCTACATTCTCTACATTTGAGGGCGGCGTGTATGAAATGGAGCTTACGAGAGCAGCTATACACTCATTTGCAACGCACTGCTCTAAATTAAAACCCGAAATAAGGAGCAAGGGTGAAGATGAACTTGAACAAATCTTACAATTCAGACCTAACCGGATTATGGATGCAAAAAAATATCTTTATAGACTTGCGACTGTGTATATGACCGATAACACCGCTTTTATAGCACCGTTATATGACGATTATTTTGAAATCGTCGGGTTTTACCCTCTTTTAACGAGCAAATGCAGAATTACGGATTTTAACAATAAGAGATATCTCCGCTATGATTTCGGTAACGGTCAGTACGGTTGCGTTGAGCTTGAAAATACAGGAATAATGAATCAATTTCAATACAAGGACGAACTCTTCGGAGAGAGTAACTCTTGTTTACGACCGACAATGAACCTTATGCATACACAAAATCAAGGAATTATAGAGGGAATTAAAACAAGCGCCTCGGTTCGGTTTTTGGCGAAGCTGGCTAATACTTACAAAAGCTCGACTATACAGGAAGAACGCGAGCGCTTTAAAGAAGAAAATCTATCCGCAGCTAACAACGGCGGAGTTCTGTTTTATGATGCAAAGTACGAAGATGTAAAACAAATAGATTCTAAGCCGTTTATTGTAAATCCGGTGCAGATGTCTCAAATAAAAGAAAATGTTTTTAATTACTTCGGTACAAACGAAAAAATATTACAGAATAATTTCACCTCGGATGAATGGAATGCCTATTACGAGGGCAAAATTGAGCCTTTTGCAATCGAAGCGAGCTTAGTCCACACCAATATGGCATATTCACCGCAGGAGATAGCCGCCGGAAAACAAATAATGTTTACCGCAAACCGCCTGCAATATCTTTCTAATGCAGAGAAGCTGTCGACCGTTACACAGCTGTTTGACCGAGGCTTTTTGACGCATAATCAAGGTCTTGAAATATTCAATATGTCTCCTGTCGAAAACGGAGATAAAAGATATATTCGAAAAGAATATATCGAAACGAACAATCTCGACGGAGCTGATACGAAAGAACTTTTAAAGGAGGAAAACAATGGATAAAGAAAAGGAAAATATAGAAAAACTGATGAACGATAAAGGGATGGAATTCAGAAGTTTTAAAATAACCAATTTAGAAAGCAGGACCGCAGAGGATGGCACAAAACAGCTTATTGTTGAGGGTGTTCCATGCGTTTACGATACAGAAACCGTGCTTTATAAGAGTAAATATCACGAATACCGTGAAAAAATAGCTGCAGGCGCTTTTGATGGCGCAGATATGACCGATGTTATTTTTAATTGCAATCATCACGGACGAGTGTATGCCCGCACACGTAACGGTTCTTTAAAGCTCGAGGATAGTTCCGACGGCTTGCATATGAGAGCGGAGCTTATGGCAGGTGACGAGGGCCACGAACAGTTATACAGGGATATAAAGAGCGGTCTTCTTGATCGTATGTCTTTTGCTTTCACTATCAAAGAGTGCACCTATGAATACATAGAACGCACAGACAATCAGCCTGATATTACCGCAAGAACGGTAACGAAGGTAGAAAAACTTTACGATGTATCAGCGGTGGATATTCCCGCTTACGATACTACTTCAATTTCGGCTCGCCGTTCGTTTGATGCGGAAAGAGAAAAACGAGATGCGGAAAGTATCAGGCGCAAGAAGTTGGAGTTAAAATTAAAAATAGAAGGAGTAAATTAAAAAATGCCAAGATTAAAGGAAATTGAGCAGAGACTATCTGCGATAAAAACAGAAATGAACATTGCGGGAGCGGATTTAAACGCTCTTAATGATGAGGTAGACAGCCTCGTAGCTGAACGCAGTGAATTGCTCGGAGCCATAGAAACAAGAAAAAACATCCTTGGAAAGATAGGGCAAGGAGAGTTCGGCGAAGGTCAGCCCGTGATTCCGCAGGAAGAAAAGAGAACATTTGATTTTTCAAGCCCTGAATACCGTTCGGCGTTTCTCAAACAGATAAGGAATCTCGAACTCAGCGATATTGAAAAGAGAGCTTTTTCAAGCTCGTCAAGCTCTGCCGGCGCCGTCATTCCGACAGCGACCGCCAACGAAATAATTAAGAAATTAAAGCAGCACGCCCCGTTGCTCGGCGAGATTACACTTCTTAATGTTGCAGGCAATGTTAAATTTGCCATTGAAAACGCAAAAGCGGACGCGGCTATACACACGGAAAATGCCGCTATAACCGCTGGAACGGATACTTTCACCACAATAACCCTCGGCGGTTACGAGATAGTGAAGCTGGTACAGATTTCCGAAACAGTAAAGACAATGTCTATTGACGCTTTTGAGGCGTGGCTTGCGGATATGATTGCAGAAAAGGTTGCGGAAAAAATCGGCGCATACCTAATAAGCGGCACCGGTTCGGACCAGCCTGCCGGAGTAAGCGTTGCTGCAACATGGGGAGAAGGAAACAGCATTACTGTTGGAAAGGCGGCTTCACTTACAACGGGAAATGTTTTGAGCCTTATAGGTTTACTTAACGGCGTTTACGATAAAAACGCTAAGTTTCTTATGAGCAAAAGAACCCTCTTTACCGATTTTATGCCGTTACAAGACAGCAGCAAAAACAATATTGTCGCCATAGAAGGCAAAAATTACTATATAGCAGGATACCCCGTACTTCTTGATGATAATGTGACTGTTCACGAAGCCTTTTTAGGTGACTTTAAGAAGATTGTAGGAAATCTCTCACAGAATATTACCATCAAAAGCGATTTCGATATTAATACAAACAGTTATAAGTATTTGGGTGTCGCTATGTTCGACTCTAAGGTGGCTGATTCCGACGCTTTCGTTAAGCTCGCAAAAGCTACATCGTAATTATGGATATAATCGAAACCGCAAAAAAGTCCCTTAGAATCACACATAACAACTTTGATGAAGAAATAGTCGATATGACGGACGCAGCTTTGGAAGATTTGCGAGCGGCAGGAATAGAAGCTACCGCTACCGGAAGCGCACTCGGTCGGCAGGCTGTTATACTTTATTGCAAATGGATGTATGACTTTATGGGAAAAGGCGAAGAATATCGGAAGGCATATGAGCGGCTCCGAAATTCAATGAGCACAGGGGGCGTTTATGACCTCGAAAAAGACGAAAATGTAAAGCCGTGGTCCTAATGAATGATATAGCGTATTTTATTACGGAAGAATACAAAAAAGACGATATCGGAAACGATATCGTCTCTCAAACCGAAAAACTTGTTTTTTGTGAAATATCAAGCGTAGGCGGTCAAGAGGTTTTAAAAGCCTCTCAATCAGGCATAAAACCCCAATGTCGAATAAAGCTGTGGAAATATGAATACGAAAATCAGCAGCTCATAAGGATAGGAGACGATTATTTTACCGTTTACCGTACATATGTCGACAAAGAAATGATTGAACTATATTTAGAAAGGCGTGTTGGTAAGCAATGAGCGAAACCGTGAGTCTTTCAGGTTTGGGAGAGGAAATAGTTAAAAGATTGCAGGAATTCTCTGCGGATGTCGAAGAAGAAGTAAAAAAAGCTACAGATGCATCGGCAAAAAGGGCTGTAGCTCTGCTTAAGGAAAAATCACCTAAAAAATCAGGGGCTTATGCTTCTGAGTGGCGGAGCTACAAGCCTAAGTCGGTGCAACATATGTATGAGCGGAATGTTTATAACAGGAAAAAATATCAGCTCACTCATCTGTTAGAGGACGGTCACGGACCCGGCGGAAAATCAAAAAAATCAGTTAGAGCAATTCCGCATATAAACCCTATCCGCGACCAAATTGCAAAGGAATTTGAACAAGCTGTCGTAAATGCGATAGAAAAATATCGATAAAGGAGGTTACAAATGAGTATAAAGGAATTTAAAGAAATTCTTGACGGGAGCGGAATACCGTTTAGTTACGACCATTGGGCCGGCTCGCAAATCTCCGAATTTCCGTACGGAGTTTACCGAACGGAAGAGGAAGAGCCCGTTTGCACGGACGGCGGCGTCGCGTTTTCGTTGCTCAATATAACCGTTTCTTTATGGACTAAAATAAAAGATTTATCAGCAGAGAGAAAACTTGAAGCGGCGTTATCTGCCGCCGATGTGTTTTTTCAGAAAAGCGGAACTTCGTACGAATACGAAGAAAACGCATATGTAACCACATATGAAATACAAATATAGGAGGAATATAAATGGCAGGAAATACCGCAGCCGCCACACCGGCGGTCAAAAACAGGTTTCATTCAAAGCTTAAAGCAATGTATTATGCACCGGCAACGATTACAGAGACCGCAGGAACCAAATCAATTACCTACGGCAAGCCTGTAAGGATGTTTGATGCAGTCGCTCTTTCACTTTCTAAAAAAGGCGACCTTATTGTCGTAAGAAGCGACGGCATGGAGGATGTAATCGGTTCGGATAATCAAGGATACGACGGAGAAGCCGAGCTTCTTCGTTTGCCTGAAAGCTTTGAAAAGGATTGTTTAAGCAGCACGGTAAACGCCGATGGCACGGTGGATGAATTTGAGAAAGACGATGCAAAGCCTTTTGCGCTTCTTTTTGAATTCTTAGGAGACAAAAAGAATGTCAGGCATTGTTTATATTGGTGCTATGCAAACCGTCCGAATGTAGAGGGAGATAATCCGGACAACAAAGAGCCGAAAAATGAAAAGACTACAATTTACGCTCGCCCTCGCCCCACCGACGGTAAAATAAAGACTAAAACCGGCGACAGTATAACGGACACGGTTTACAATGCGTGGTATACCGCAGTCCCGGATCAAACTTCATCAGGTAGTTAATATGTTAAAAACAATAAATATAGGAAGTAAAAAAGTAAAGATGAAAGCTTCGGCGGCAACGCCGAGGCTTTACCGTGATATACTCGGCAAAGATATATTCGCCGATTACGAAAAACTTCTCGATATAGAAAATACTTCCGGTTCCGAGCGGTGGAGCATTTTTGAAAATATAGCCTTTATTATGGCAAAACAAGCCGATGAAAATATACCCGACGATATAGTTAAATGGTTAGACAGTTTCGACGGCGTCCCATCGATTGCCGATGCCGTAGGCGACATTTTTGAGCTTTGGACCGGAAATTTAAAAACAAGTTCAGAATCTAAAAAAAAAGTAAATTAACCGTCCGAGAGTATAATACAGCAGTATTCCTCTTGCGTTGTTTGGAACTTGGTTTGTCTCTGTCCGAACTTGATTTGCTTACCGTAGGAATGGTGTACGATATGGCAATCGAAAAAGGAAATGATAGTTACGATTACCCTTTGCAAATGACACAAGAGGACTACGATGCATTTTAGGAGTTTTTTTATGAAACAGCAAATTAAAAACACGAAGAAAGACAAGAAGCCGTCCGTTTCTCCTCATCAACAGATGAAACAGGAATTAGATGCCTATAACAAAGAACACGGCACAAATTACAGTTGCGGCGAATACATAGCCTATATATGGCCGAAGCTCCATAGGGGGGGAAAAATAATGTATGAGGATAAAAAAGATATCTATCCTCGTATATGCTTCAAAAATCAAGAATTGACCGCCTTAAGGAAATGATAATTTCACAACCCGAACGGCAAAAGGAATTTCTTGCACAGATAAATGCGGCAAACGAATTGAGAGACACAATAGAAAAGAAAATTCAAGAAGTAGACGGCGGTACACTTACAGAGATTTTATATTGGAAATATGTATGTGGAAAATCTCTTTGGGAAATAAGCGAGTATATAAATTACTGTTTTAGGCATACCGAGCGATTACATTTAAAGGCTCTCGAAAAATTCAAATTATAATGAACGATTAATTTTAATTCAGCGTTCGCTTATGCGGGTGTTTTTTCAGATATAAAAATCATTTTTGCAGTCAACTGCAAGGAAAGGAGAGACTGTGACAAAAAAATTAAAGGGTATAATTGTAAAAATCGGCGGAGATACAAGCGGTTTGAGCAAGGCGCTTAAAGATATAGACAGTCAGCTTTATAATACTAAAAGCGATCTTAGAGATGTTCAAAAGCTTTTAAAACTCGATCCGACAAATACTGTTTTACTCAGTCAAAAGCAAGAGCTGCTTTCGAAATCCATTAAAACCACATCCGAACGGTTGAAAGAGCTGAAAGAAGCCGAAAAAGCCGCAAAAGCTGAATTTGAAAAGAAAAATATCAGCGAAAGTGAATACCAATCCTTACAGCGCGAAATCGTTAGGACAGAGCAATCTTTAAAATCGCTTGAAAAACAAGCCAAAACCGTTAATATTTCGCTTGAAAAAGTCGGCAGCACAACGAGCAGTGTCGGCAAAGCTCTTACAATAGGTATTACAACACCCGTTATAGCTGCGGGAGCGGCAATTTATAAGTATTCAAGTGACCTCACCGAAGCTGAGAACAAAACAAAAGAAGTATTTAAAAATATGTCTTCGGATGTTCTTGATTGGTCTCAAACTTCACTTGATAAAATGGGAATGGCGCGTTCTACGGCGCTTGATGCAGCATCTCTATACGGCGGTATGGCTACGGCTATGGGACTCACTCGTAAAAGCGCGACGGATATGTCGAAGTCACTCACCGAGCTTTCCGTAGACCTTGCAAGCTTTCATAACACATCCTTAGATCAAGCCTCAACCGCTTTGAAAAGTATATTCACAGGCGAGACGGAAACGCTTAAAAATTACGGTATAGTAATGACCGAAGCAAATCTCAAGGCATACGCTCTGTCACAGGGGATAAAAACAAATTACAGCGAAATGACACAAGCCGAAAAGGTGCAGCTAAGATATAACTTTGTTATGAATGCCAGTAAGGACGCCATTGGTGATTATGAGCGCAACTGCGGAGAAGCGGCGTCCCAAATGAAAAAACTGCCCGAAGCATCAAAAGAGCTCGCAACTTCGTTTAAAGAAAATGTCGAGCCTACAATAACCCCTATGATACAACGGCTTAACGAAGCAGTTGTATGGTTCGGAAAGCTTGACGATGGTACAAAAAACATTATTACGCGAGCCGCACTGATAACTGCCGCTGCCGGACCTGTTTTGACCGTGGGCGGGAAAATAATACAAGCCGTAAGCAAAACCCAAAAGGTGATTGAAACATTAAAGGCGGCGCATCTTTCAAAAAAGTCTGCAACCGCAGCCGACACACAAGCGCAGACTGCCTATGCAAGCTCACTTGATACTACGGCCGCCGCCGCAAACCGCGCAACCGCAAACCTTAATAAGATGGCGCTCGCTCAAAGAAACGCAAACGGCTCAACACTTTCGACAACCGCATACGGTGCAGATGCTTCTTTAAATTCAGGAACATTTAAAACCGCCCAAAAAAATTCTGCGTCTTCAAAATTAAAATTAATGGCAGGGAATTCAAGTTTATATTTGGCTCTTGCTGCCGCAACAATAGGTATAGGCGGTACAATCGTTCAAAAACGCATCAAAAAAGAATATGAGCTTATTGATAAAAAATACAAAAATATGATCGACGAAAGTAACAAGGCTTACGATTCGGAAATACAAAATCTTACTGATGAATATAACTCTTACGAAGATAAAATGAACAAAAAGAAATCTAAGGAAGAGAAATTCTACAGTGATAAAATAGCCAATTTAAAAAACGACCTAAAAGCTCAAAAAAACGCCATATCCGAAGAGCAAAAGCTTTACGAAAAAGCTCATAAAGAGCGGCTTTCACAGCTTGAAAAGGAAAAGCAGGCAAAGCTTGACTCTATATCCGCAAGTCAAGAAGCTCAAACCGCCGAACTGCAACAGCAAATAGACGCCTTAAATGCTTTAAACGAAGCGGATGAAGCGGCAACAAAAGAACAGGAAAACGCCGAAAAGCTTGCAGAGCTTAAGAAGTCTATTACATTTGCAAAAACATACGCCGAAAAAGTAGACGCGGAAAACGCGTACACCGCCGAAGTCAAAAGGCAGGAGCAAGAAAAAACAAAAGCGGCTCGAGAAAACCAAATTAAACAGCTTCAAAACAAAATGGAGCAAATAAAGAACGAGGCTTCCGCCCGCCAAGAACAAGTTAAATCCGAATACGATTCGGCGGTCGAACTTGAAAACAGCAAATATGAAATTGCCAAAGAAGGCTTTGAAAACAGGCTTTCGGCTCTTGATACTTATGTTGAAGATGAAACCGCACGTCTTGAAGCTTTGAGAGATAATGCGGTTTCGCTTATGCAAAGTGAAACCGACACTTATCTTGCCGAATTGCAAAAACGCATAGATGCGCAAGAGAAACTCAAAAAAGCCGCAGAAGAAGCCATTAAAACCCAACAAAAGGAAGATGAAAAAACAAAAGAAGAAAAATATGTTGCAAAGATAAAGGCCCGCGGCGTTTCGTGGTATGATAAAGACATTCCAAAATCGTGGTCGAGCAAAGCCGGTCACAATGCTTCCGGCACGAACGATTGGCGCGGAGGTCTTACCTATGTACATGAGCGGGGCGGGGAATTGATAAATCTTCCGCAGCACGCACAGATAATTCCTCACGATTTATCGGTGGAGTATATGAGAGAACTTGCCCGCGCAAAAACGGGCTCGCAAAACACCTACAACCAATACGGTGCACAACAGCAGGTTACCGTTTTGAAGGTTGGTGAAAAAACCGTTGCCGAGGTTATAGAGCCTTGCGTATCGGTGAAGATGTCAGACAGCATTTACAGAAGGAGGCGCTCAGGTGGATAACGATGAGTTCAAATACGGCAATATAGAATCTGGCGCATTTAATATTGTGTGCGGAACGGAAACACATTCGATACTGCCCGAGAAACGCAAATATGTGCAAGAGGTACCGGGACTTGACGGCGTGGTGGATTTCGGAATTTCGGGTTACAGTACACGGGTAATAACAAAACCGATATATTACACAGGCGCGTATTCCGATTTAAGAAAAAAGAGAGAGGAAATAATAGCTTGGCTTTGCAATGACGGGACACCCAAAAAGCTTATTTTCGGCAACGAACCCGACAGATATTATATGGCTAAAATTTATGCGGCACTTGAATTTAACAACACCTCAGATAGACATATAGGCGATATTCAGTTTGAGTGCAATCCGCCGTGGCAATATCTTTTGGACAGCACACTTTTAACGCCTGATGAAATTACATACATAAATTGTACCGCTAAAGACGGTCAATTTATTAAAGAATTTTCAGGGAGCGGTGCTATAAAGTTTTTTAATAAAGGTACTCAAAAGGTTAAGCCTGTAATAAAAATCATAGGTCGCGTCAAGTCAGGATTCACATTATCTTATGGAACAGCCAAGCTTAAAATAAACGCAGATACAGGCTTTGAGGGTGTGAAAATCGATTGCACAAAGGAGACCGCGACACGGATGTCAGACGGTAGCAGCCTGTATTCGAGTCTTGATTCGGCAAGCACCTTTTTCGAACTTTCTCCCGGTAAATGTATGATAAATGTTTCGGGCGGATCTCTCGGTGCCTACCCTGATTCTGTAACCGTCATAATAGAATTTAACGCTAAAATGTTAGGGTGATAAGATGGCAGGTAAAATAAAAGTATATGATAAAGATTTCAAGGCTTTGGGGAGCACCTCCGAAGCCTTTAATATTGCAAAAACAGAGGAATTGATGCGTGAATACACATTAAGCTTTTCCGTTGCTAACACAGACGGGATTTTCGATTACATTAATGAAAATTCTATATTTGAATATTCGGGTCAAAAATTTGATATATCAGGTATTGACGGCGATTCAGGCACAAACAACATAACACAGGTTACTGCCGAACATATTTCTTACCGTTTATCAAATTATACGCTGGTAAACGGATACAGTTTCGTGGGAACAGCTCGTCAATTAGCCGAGGATATTTTGAGGGAAGCCAAAACAGTAGACGGCACACCTGCATCTTCCGAGTTTACTTTGGGAACTGTAGTAAGTACCGATGTACTTAATTTTTCGCTTTCGGGTCAAACAAATGTAACAGCTCGCGAAGCGCTTATTGCAATGAAAGAATTGGGCGTAGAGGTTCAGTTTGACAATTTCACCGTAAATGTGCTTTATCAGGTCGGCACTGATTCAGGCATAGTATTTGAATATGGCAAAAACCTCACCGGCGTTAGGCGTACATGGCAACGCGATAATGGTTGGACTTACGACATAAATATTGCTGACCTTCAAAAAGCAAAGGGCTATACCGGCGAGAGCTACGGTCTCGGCGATAATATTACCGTAATCGATAAATTTGCAAAGCTTGAAATTAAACAACGCATAATTACTTACAAAGAATGTGACGACCCCACACAGAACAGCATAACTGTAGGTGTATTCATTCGTGATAATGCCTCACTTAGCGTAGAGACTGACCGTATCGCCAATGCCGCAAGCACCGTAGCCGGCGAAGCAAAAAGCAAAGCGGACACTTCGGTACAGCAAGGCGAGAAATACAGCAATGTCTCAATTACGCATAAAGACGGGTTTAAGTGTACAAATATAAGTGATACTCTTCGCGTTATGGTGAATGCAAATGACTGCTTTGTGGTTCAGGCTAAGAAAAACGGGCAGTGGGTTACGGTTACAAGCGCCGAACTTTGGGGAATAGTAACTTCACGGCTTACTACGCAGAATTCCAAAGATTATTATTACGCAACAATCGGTATGAACAACAACGGAAACCCCGGTTTGTTCTTAATGTGGAGGGACAAAGGCAACGAACCGGAAGAGCATTTCAGTGTATGGCCGACAGCTTCGGGAGACACGGTTATAGATTGTAAAGGCAATTTACGCATCAAATCTAAAACCGGCGGAAAGGTTGTTATAGAAAACCGCGAAGAAGACAGCCAAGGATTCAGCGGAAGTATATATCTCACCGAAAACGGCGGCGGTCTTGCTTTACTGAAATTTACAAACGGAATACTGAAAAGTATAGATTAAGGAGAGATATACCGTGGGACTTATAAAAATAACAATCAGTATGACCGAAGCAGAACGCATAGCCGCTTATAACAGCAATATGCAATATCTTGAAAAGGATTTACCGTTAAAACACTTGCCGGTCGGAATTATAATATCCTTCGACACACCCGTAGACCCGAACAAGCTTTACGGCGGCAAATGGGAACGGATAAAAGGCAGATTTATATGGGGCATAGAGGACGGCGAACAGGCAGGCTGCACCAGCGGCGAAAAAACGCACATGCTAACTACTGATGAAATGCCAAGCCATAATCACTATGGATTCGCCACAGATGTGCACTCCACCACCCACGATACAAATACCGACAGGTATCCTTACGGAGCGTGGACGAAAGAATATAATGAAGTACATACAGGGAGTACTGGCGGAAATCAACCACACAACAATATGCCGCCTTATTACGGTGCGTGTACATGGCGCAGAGTGGCGTAAGGGAGGTGAGAAGATGCCTAAATACAGAATTTTCATTAGAGAATCGGCAAGCAAACATGTAATAGCAGAGTCCGACACAAAGGAAAAAGCAATTACCGGCATAAGAGAGAAATTTGAAAACGGCGAAATTACCCTCGACAAAGAAAACGATACATATTCGTTTGAAATGCAGGGAGACGAGATCAAAAGCGAAAACTAAAAAAGGAGAAGAGAATGGAAAACAATATTTTTTCTGCCGTTGTCTCGGAGAATAATATTTTAAGTGTCAACGGCTCGGCAGTGAGCGACAGCGTAAAATTTGTTAAAATACATTTTTCGTTTCCTAAGACTTGGGACGGGTTTACCAAAACGGTTGTGTTTAAAAACGGCGATACAAAATGCTCTGTAATACTCGATGAAAAGAGCGAGCTATGCATTGACGAAGATGAATGCTACATACCGCACGAGGTTATTAAAACGCCTATGCTCAGCTTTGCCGTATTCGGCATTTTTGAGGACAGCAAAGCAACTTCTTCGTGGGCGGCAATAAGAATAATAAAAGGCTGCGGTGAAAACGGAGACGCGCCGCTTGACCCTACGCCTACCGAATACGAGCAGCTTTTAAAAATTTCGGAAGAAACAAAGAAAATCGCTCAATCGGTTCGTGATGATGCTGACAACGGTGACTTTAAAGGTGAAAAAGGCGACACAGGCGCCAAAGGCGAAACCGGAGCCACCGGCGCAAAAGGTGCGACAGGAGCCAAGGGGGACAAGGGCGATAAAGGCGACGCTTTCACCTACGAGGATTTCACTGCCGAACAGCTCGCGGCGCTTAAGGGTGCTAAAGGGGATAAAGGCGAGAAAGGAGATAAGGGCGACACGGGGGATGTAAACACCCTGCAAATGAATACCGCCTGCGCCAACGCCCTCCGTGGTGCCGCTTCGGGTTCGTCCGTAAGACTTTCCGATATCTCCCCGAACGAGCATACACTCGGTGTCAAGGTGAGAAGTAAGAATTTAATACCTTATCCTTATGCCACTCAGAGTGGTACTACAATTAACGGTATCACTTGGACTCATTCGTCCGATGGAACTTTGATTGCTAATGGTACAGCAACGGAAAATTCTAATTTTGTAATCGTCAATATAAATAATGCCATACCGGTAACAGGTCAAAAAGTAACTTTAAGTGGGTGTCCCAAAGACGGTGGAACGAACAAATACGGCATATACTACTACGATACTGTCACAAGCCAATTTGATTACGGCCAAGGGGTAATCTTTATACCCAAAGGTAATGTTACTATATCCGCAAGAATTTTTAAAGGACAGACAGTAGATAATTTAGTTTTTAAACCCCAGCTTGAACTCGGCTCAACCGCTACCGCATACACCCCTTACATTTCAGATTTATCAACAGTTAATGCAACAAGATGTGGAAAGAACATATTAGAATATCCGTATGTTGAAACAACTTTAACAAGAAACGGATTAACATTTACAGATAACAAAGACGGTACTATTACAGTAAATGGTACTGCAACAGCAGATACGCAGTTTAGATTACAGGATACTGTCGCTTATCCTAATAATCCTAATCCTTTTAATTCTTTAATAGGTAAAAAAGTTTATATAAACGGTTCTCCTGAGGGTTCATCAAAAGATACTTATGCGATACAATGGGTAGCAGTAGGCACATACGGTAACGGTGTTATGACAGTTACAAAAAGTAGTTACTATAGATTTGCAATATTTGTTAAGTCGGGCATTACAGTAGAAAACCTTGTATTTAAACCTCAGATAGAACTCGGCATAACCGCTATTCCTTATGAACCATATCAAGGTCAAAGTTACACACCTGCCACCGATGGTACAGTGTCGGGCGTAAAAAGTCTTTACCCAACCACAACACTTATGACCGATACCGAGGGAGCAATTATCGAAGCAGAATACAGCAAAGATATAAACAAAGCCTTTGCCGAATTGCAGCAAGCAATAATAAGTTTGGGTGGCAACGTATGATAAAAATCTTGGAGGAACGATACAATGTTTAGTTTAAAAGAATTTGTTAAAACAGGCTTTTTAAGAGCGGTCGGGAAAATGTCGGATTATCAAATAATCCTTAACGCCGCAGGGTGGAACGAAAAGGGCGTACTTACTGAGGATGACCTTGCCGAGATACAGACCGCCATTGAAGCGCAACATCCGGCAGAAGACGAAATGACGCCGGATGAAAGCGAGGTGAAATAATGAACAGTACGGTAATAGTTTCGCTTGTATCTCTCACCGGAACGCTTATAGGCACGTTCGGAGGCATAATGGCGGCAAACCGCCTTACTACATATCGCCTTTCACAGCTTGAAAAAAAGGTTGAAAAGCACAACAGCGTAATGGAGCGCACATATAAGCTTGAGGGCAGAATGACCGAGGCGGAGCATGATATACGCGATATTAAAAACAAAATATAACGGAGGAAACAAAAATGTTTAAAGGAATTGATGTATCGGTATATCAGGGAGATATAGATTGGAGCAGAGTAAAACCGTATATAGATTTTGCGATACTGCGTATAGGTCTTGGAGACGATATACCGTCACAGGATGACGCAAAATTCGAACGCAATTATGCCGAGTGTGTAAGGCTCAGTATTCCGTTTGCGGTATACTTTTTCTCATATGCCGTCAATAAAGCAAAGGTACAGTCGGAGATAGCGCATATTAAAAGATTGCTCGAAGGCAAAACAATAAACGCACCCGTCTATATAGATGTTGAAAATACAAGAGGTCTTGACTGGCGTACAATTTCAAACGCAGATATGCTCAGCATTATGCAGGAGTTTAATACTCAGCTTAATGCGCTCAGCTATAAAATGGGTATTTATTCATCCCGTTCGGCGTTTTGGAACGAGAAAATGTCGGATCCGTGGTATGACAATGTAAGCAAGTGGGTAGCCGAATACGGAGACAAGGTAAACGATTTCAACCGTACATACGATATTTGGCAGCACACCTCAAAGGGTGCGATAGACGGCATAAACGGCAATGTTGATATGAATGTGATGTACAATAATGTATTTTCATTCGAACAGGCACCGTCGGTCAAATCAAACGAGCAGCTTGCCGATGAAGTCATAAACGGCAAGTGGGGGAACGGCGCCGACCGCAAAAACCGTCTTACCGCTGCAGGATATAACTATGAAGCGGTACAGGCGATTGTTAATGAAAGACTGGGGAAAAGCAATCTCAAATCTCTTGACGAAATTGCCCGAGAGGTTGTCCGCGGTAAATGGGGCAACGGTTCAGAAAGAGTTAAGAGGCTTACCGCTGCGGGCTACGACGCAAAAGCTGTACAGAGCAGAGTAAACGATTTGATGAAAAAGAGGTGAATAAAATGCCAAAGGCAAAGTTTTTGAAGTGGGCAAAAGCCGCCGGCGTCCGTGCGATTAAAACGGTAGCACAGACAGCCGCCGCGACAATCGGAACCTCGGCTATGATAAGCCAAGTCGATTGGAAGCTTGTGGTTTCTGCCGCACTTCTTTCCGGTTTGCTTTCGGTTCTTACCTCGGTCGGAGGTTTGCCGGAAGTAAAAGAAGATTAGAAAAACATAATAAATTAAGCAAAAAAGTATCGCCTATCGCAGGGTTTGAAACCTTACGGTAGGCGATTTATTTTTTCGTGTGAAATTTCGTGTGAAATTTTTGTTTTTTGTGTGCAATATTGGTATTGTTTTAGCAATATAAAAATATTTTCGAAAACGCTTGAAAGCCGCATAAATAAAAGAAAAGTCGCTATATAAGCGACTTTTCTTTTGGCGGAGTAGGAGAGACTCGAACTCTCGCGCCGGTTACCCGACCTACACCCTTAGCAGGGGTGCCTCGTCACCAACTTGAGTACTACTCCGGATGATGTGAATATTATATGGCGGAGAGGATGGGATTCGAACCCATGTGCCTTTTGGGCAAACGGTTTTCAAGACCGCCTCGTTATGACCGCTTCGATACCTCTCCGTTTTCACAAGACCTATATATTTTATCATACCGATTTACAAAAGTCAATAAAAAACTCTTATATAGCCCTAAATTTTATTTTTTATCGCTTTAAATAAAGAAAGCCGCCCGTAAGGACGGCTTTTTATGCTTGCTTAACCTATAAAATCAGTTGATAAATGCGTCGTGTACAACCTTAACGGCCTTGTCGGCGTATTCGGCGTCTATAAGCACGGAAATTTTAATTTCGCTTGTCGATATCATACGGATATTGATTCCGGCGTCGTAAAGCGCCTCGAACATCTTTGAAGCAACTCCGGGGTGGCTTTCCATACCTGCGCCCACAACCGAAATCTTAGCAATGGTTTCGTCCTTGGTAAGCTCCTTGTAATTAAGACTGTCCTTGAGAGCCGCCAATGAGTCCATAGCGGTTTTGGCGTCGCTTTTTGGAACGGAAAATGTTATATCCTTTGTGCTGTCTCTGCCGACGGACTGGAGAATTATGTCCACATTTATTTTTTGCTGTGCTAACTTGTTAAAGATTTTAAATGCAATTCCGGGAGTATCCTTAAGTCCCACAACCGATACGGTGGCTACATTGCAGTCCTTTGCTACTCCTCTTATTAATGTCTTTTCCATTTTTACAGTCTCCTTTACGATAGTTCCCGGTTTGTTTTCAAGGCTTGAAAGAACCTCAAGCTCAACATTGTATTTCTTTGCCATTTCAACCGAGCGGTTGTTCAGTACCTGCGCTCCCAAGGTTGCAAGCTCAAGCATTTCGTCATAGGTTATGGCGTCCATTTTCTTTGCGTTGCTTAACTTGCGCGGGTCGGCGGTGTAAACGCCGTCCACATCGGTATAGATCTGACACTTATCCGCATTCATCGAAGCGGCTATCGCAACCGCGCTTGTATCGGAGCCGCCCCGACCTAATGTTGTAATATCGTCATATTTATTTATTCCCTGGAAGCCTGCGACAATTACAATATTGC
Organism: uncultured Oscillospiraceae bacterium; assembly: GCA_900543215.1. Taxonomy (GTDB): domain Bacteria; phylum Bacillota; class Clostridia; order Oscillospirales; family Acutalibacteraceae; genus UBA737. The sequence continues at coordinate 36,392 of UQQR01000008.1, forward strand.
GTTTTGCTATTTCGTTGCGTATGCGCTCGGCATTAACCTTTTTTATTCTTGCAATGCCGTGGTTTGAATCGGTTGCAAAGCCTGCCTGCCAACCGAGCAGGGAAATAACGGGAAATCCGAGCTTTTCAATAGCCATCGCAAGCAGGGCTATGGATATTTGCTCGCCTGCGGACAAAAGCATATCAAGCTCGCGCTTGGAGGCGCCGTCCGGATTAATTTCGTTTGCCTTTTCTATCAAATCGTCGGTTGTGTCGCCCTGCGCTGACACAACTACGACAACGCTGTTACCCTTTTTATAATCGTCTATAATTATATTGGCGACATTGAAGACCCTTTCGGCATTTGCGACGGAGGAACCGCCGAATTTTTTTACGATTAATGACATTTGATTTACCCCCTGAGTCCTAATGTATGAAGAACCTTGACTGACTTTGCCGAGCTTATGCCCTTAAGCTTTTCTCTTGTAACGCTTTCGGGCTGATTTTCGGTAAGGAATGCTATATCGCCGCGATACTTGTTTTTAACGCAGGAAACGCCCGGAAAAGCGGCTTCAAACTGTTTTTCAAGCTCGCTGAAGCTGTCGGACGATATGCGCGCATAAAGCACGGTCGGCTCGTCCGCCGAGTTATCCACATAGTCCTTTTCGCCGTCTTCCCAAAACAGGTATTTGCGGTTTTCAAGATGCTTTACACAGTCGATAACATCCGCTGCGACAGCGCTTGCTGTGGCGTTTTTACCCGCGCCCTTGCCGTAGAACATAACATCGCCCGTTTGGTCGCCCGTAATCATAATTGCGTTGAATACGCCATTTACATCGGAAAGTATACAGTCACGGCTTACAAGCGTAGGTCTTACGGTTGCGGTTATCTTGCCGCCGTCAAGCCTTTTTGCGTGACCGATAAGCTTTACAACACAGTTGAAGCTTTCTGCCGACTCAACATCGTCAAGTGTAATATCGGTTATACCCTCTGTCGCTACCTGTTCGGGATAAACGTGCTTTCCGAAGCCCAGCGCGGCAAGTATGCATATTTTGCGGCAGGCGTCGTGACCCTCAATATCGGCGGCGGGATTTTTTTCGGCAAAGCCTTTTTTCTGCGCCAACGAAAGCGCGGTGTCAAAGTCCATATTGTCTACTATCATTTTATTTAAAATGTAGTTAGTTGTTCCGTTTAATATGCCGGAAATTTCGGTTATTTCGTTTGCGGCAAGGCATTGAGCCATAGGACGCAGAACGGGTATTCCGCCGCCTACGCTTGCCTCGAACAGAAAATTAACATTATTTTCTTCCGCAATCTTTAAAAGCTCGGCGCCCTTTGCGGCAACAAGCTCTTTATTTGAGGTGACGACGCTTTTGCCGGCGGAAAGACAGCTCTTTACAAAATCGTAAGCCGGATTTATGCCGCCCATAACCTCAACCACAACACGGACATCCTTATCGTTAAGAATATCGCTGAAATTTTTTGTAAATCTGTCGGAATACGAAAGTCCCTCAAATTCACGCAAATCGAGAATATATTTTACATTTACAGGGGTGTGAGAGCCCTTTGTTATGCGGTCCGAATGATACATAAGTATCTCGGCAACGCCCGAACCTACAACGCCGTGACCCATTATTGCTACATCAATCATTGTTTACCTCCGTCTATTCGTTTAACGGAAATTACTCCGTCTACCTTCGTAAGTCTATCAAGCAGTTCTTCGGGAGTAATATCCGCCGCCGCAAGGCTCACGGTTATCGCAACCGCGGCAGTGCCGTTTTCCGGAAGACCCTGATTAAGCGTAATTATATTCGCGCCGCACTTATAAAGAGCCGCGGTAAGAGCCGAAAAAACACCCGCCCTGTCTGACAGAACTGCGCTTAAATTCAGTGAGCTTACATTGCCTGCCGAATATTTGAAAACAAAATCCTTATACTTATAAAAGGCGCTTCTTGAAATCCCGGCCATTTTTGCCGCCTTTGCGGCGCTTGTGGCTTTTCCGAGGCTTAAAAGCTCCTTTGCGTAGATTACGCTTTCAAATACGGGGGGCAGAACCTTTGAATTTATAAGAAGGTATCTTTCAGTTTCCATATTGTCCTCCACACACGAACTGTTGTACTCTATTATAGTACACATTTTGCATTAAATCAACAAAAAAAGCCCATATTATACATAAATGTTGAAACTGTATAAAAGTTATCATACAGGAGGCTGTTACATTGGAACGAGAGGCAAGAAAAAACTTTTTAATCGATACGCTTTACTATTTCGTTATTGCGGCATTGACCTTACTTGTATGTAAATTTCTGCTTTCATACCTGCTCCCGTTTATAATAGGGGGGATAGCCGCTTTTGTTATGCAAAAGCCGGCGTTGTTTATTTCCAAAAGGTTAAAAATAAAGCGTTCGGTTTGCGCCGCCGTACTTACCGTTTTGCTTTTTGCGGTTTTGGCAGCGCTCCTGTTCCTATGCGGTGTAGGTACGGCTTCAGCCGCGGCAGGCTTTTCGGATGACATTACGGAAAAAGCGGGAACGGCGGCGGAGTATTTGGGACGGATGAAAAGGGGCTTTGACGGCTTTTTAAGCAATCTTCCGGCAGAGCTTACGGGAGCGGCGGACAGCTTTTATGACAATGCGCTGGGTAAATTTGCTTCGCTGATTACCTCTTTTGTCTCGAACACCGCCGGAAAAATAGTGAGCGGAGCTCCTAAAATTTTGCTTAGTGTTGTAATTTCCGCGGTATCGGGCTGTTATATAGCCGCCGATTATGTGGGACTTATGGGATTCTTGCACGGAGTTTTCGGCAAAAAGATTTGGAATAACGCTCTTAAAATCAAGGACATATTTATAAATAGCGTTTTAAAGCTTGTAAAGGGATATCTTATTTTAATGCTTATAACTCTTTTAGAGATTGTTGCGGGGCTTTCTCTTTTAAGGGTGAAATACGCGCCGATCATTGCGCTTATAATTTCAGTTGTGGATGTTCTGCCGGTGCTTGGTACGGGAACCGTTGTAATACCGTGGGGAATTATTGAGATTGTTTTGGGAAACGGAGCGAAGGCTGTCGGACTGTTTGTGCTGTATGCCGTTATAACGCTTGTAAGAAGCTTTGCGGAGCCGAAAATAATAGGAAATCAGATAGGTATTAATCCGCTGTTTACGCTTATTGCGATGTTTGTGGGTCTTAAAACTCTCGGATTTCTCGGAGTGCTGATTTTCCCCACGGTGCTTATAGTGACGGTTGAATACTATAAACAGCAAATGGACAAGGAAAAATAAAGCTATAACAAAACACTGCGCTTAGCATAGGATGTAGTATAAATATGTCTGTCCTAAACGGAGTGAAAGGAAATGAAGAAGTATATTATAACTACCGGTACGGTCACATACGCCATAAAAGGGCGTGACACGCTGAGAAGAAAAGGAATAAACGCAACAATAGAAAGAATAACTTCGGGTAAAGGCAGCGCCGGCTGCGGATACAGCATAATAATCGGCGGAAATTTAGACGAAGCCGTCGCTATTCTGCGTGACGCCGGAGTTAAAATTCTTGAAATTAACGAAAGAAATCAGTAAACGGGGCTGTTCGTTGGCTGAGGGCTGATAAGTAACGCTTCAAAACAAGATTTCGGATACAAGCAAAAACACCGGATAATGCTGCCGCATATCCGGTGTTTTTATCGGATTATTGCGCCTAAAGGCGCAGTTTTGAAGTATCACCTTTTTATCAGGTCTTTGTTCGGTTCTTTAAATTTGAATGAGGTGGGGAAATGATATATCTTGATAATGCGGCTACAACCGGAAGAAAGCCGCAGTCTGTTGTACGGGCGGTTAGGGACGCTCTTGAACGCTATTCGGCGAATCCCGGCAGGGGCGGACACACGCCTTCAATGAACGCTGCTTCGGCAGTATATTCGGTAAGGGAAAAGGTAGCGGATTTTTTCGGGGCGAACGGTCCCGAAAGTGTGGTTTTTACGCTTAACTGTACTCACAGTATAAATGCGGTAATTAAAGGTCTGCTTAAAAAGGGCGACCGTGTTGTTACTTCATCCCTTGAGCATAACGCCGTAATGCGTCCGCTTTTTAAGGTTGGGGCGGAGGTTGATATAGCCAAGGTGTCGCTTACGGACGATAACTTGACCTTAAGCGAGTTTGAAAGAAAAATAAGACCGGAAACAAAGCTTGTAATCTGTACGGGTGCTTCAAATGTTTTGGGCAAAGCGCTGCCGATTGCGAAAATAGGCGCCTGCTGTAAGGAAAGGGGAGTACCGTTTGCGGTGGATGCGGCGCAGACGGCTGGCGTGATACCCATAAATATGCGTGAAATGAATATAGATTATCTGTGTATTGCTTCGCATAAAGGGCTTTATGCGCCTATGGGAACGGGAATTTTAATATGCAATCGATATATAGAAAACACAATAATGGAGGGCGGAACGGGAACCAATTCGGCAGAACTTGTCCAGCCGGATTTTTTGCCCGAAAGACTTGAGAGCGGAACGGTGAATGTTCCCGGTATAATCGGAATATCCGCAGGCATAGATTATGTTAAGCGCCTCGGTATGCAAAGGGTCTATGCCCACGAGCTTGAGCTTACTCAAAAGCTTTGGTCGGCACTTTCCGAAATGCCGTTTGTAAGGCTTTATACACCGAAGCCGTACGCAGGAGGATATTTACCCGTGCTTTCGTTTAATGTAACGGGAAAAACAAGCGCCGAAACAGCGGAAATTCTTAATAAAAGCGGAATAGCCGTGCGTGCGGGACTTCACTGCGCTCCAACCGCCCACAGACAGATAGGAACCATAGATACAGGCACTGTAAGGGTATCTACCGCGGCGTTTAACACCGCCTACGATATTGCGACTGCGGCGTCCGTGATAAAAAATGTAAATTTTATTTAAATTATATGACATTTTCTATTGAACGAAAAAAGTATTTATGATAAAATATAGTGTATCTAAATATTTGCAAAGGAATGTTGAACCGTGAACAGCATATTTACCGCAATTTATGCATTTTGGAATCAAATATTATATGCTGTCGCAAGCATGAGGATACCGTTTGATATTATAGATATTCTCATAATGGCATATATAATCTACAAAGCCATAAGCTTTATGAGAGATACGAGAGCCGGTCAGCTTGCAAAGGGTCTTGCACTGCTTGTTCTTTTGTATTTTATCGCAAACTGGTGGAAGCTTGCCACGCTTAAATGGGTGCTTTCCCGTTTCGTTGATTATATCATTATAGCAATAGCTATTATCTTCCAGCCGGAACTCAGGCGTATACTTGAGCGTGTGGGTCATACCAAGCTTATGAACACCCAAAGCTCCGCTTATGACAGCGAGCCTATAGAGGACTGTATCGACAAGGTAAGCCGTGCCGCGGGACTTATGCAGGAAAGCAAAACGGGTGCGCTGGTGGTTTTTGAGCGCTCCACGCAGCTCGGCGAAATAATCGATACCGGTACGGTAATCAACGCCACGCCGTCGGTTCAGATGGTAAATAATATCTTCTTCCCGAAATCACCTCTTCATGACGGTGCGCTTATTATAAGGGACGGCAGGCTTTATGCCGCAGGCTGTATACTGCCGCTTACCCAAAGGGAGGATCTTTCAACACAGCTCGGAACACGCCACAGGGCGGCAATCGGTATGACCGAAAACTCGGATGCCGTGGTTCTTGTTGTGTCGGAGGAAACAGGTACGATTTCGATAGTTGTGAACGGACAGATAACACGGGGTTACAATGCCATTTCCGCCCGCGCGGAGCTGCGTAAATTACTGCTTGACGGTGAAAACGGCACTAATGACAATAAGCTTACGGCTGTTATTCACCGTATAAACCCGTTCGGAAAAACCAAAGGAAAGGACGCTGCGGAAAATGAAGCTCAAAATAAAAATTCCCGGTAAGCTTTCCTTTAGAAATCTTCTTTATAACAAACGGTTTACAATACCTTTTTCGGTCATCACTGCGTTTTGCCTGTGGCTTGTTATAATGATAAATCAAAACCCTGATGTTGACCGCACCTTTACGGATGTTCCGGTCACCATAAATCTTGAAAACACATTTGCCGCAACTAACAAGATGGAAATAATCGGAGATATTTCTTCGCAAAAATTCACGGTTACGGTCAAGGGACCTAACTATGTGGTTTCTGCATTAAAGTCAAACGACATATATGTTTACGCCTCCGCCGCCGCGATAGACGCGCCCGGCGAGTATCAGCTTGAGGTATCGGGCGCCAGAAACACGGCTGTTTCCGACTATGAGTTTATAAGCATATCTCCGTCTACCGTAACGGTAAATTTCGACTATGTGGACACAAAGGAATTTACTATTAAAGCGAAAGCAAACGGTGCTTCCGCCGCCGAGGGGCTTGTGGCGGAAACTGCGGTGGTAAGCGGAACCGAAAGCGATACCATCAGTATAAAGGGCCCGAGAACCGTTATAAACAAAATAGATTCGGTTGTGGCTTACGCCGATGTTAACGCAACGCTCGGCGAAAGCACAACTTACGACGCCGAGATACAGCTTTACGATGAAAACGGCGAAGCGATAGACGCGTCAAACCTTACGCTCAGTGAAACCGCCGTTAAGGTAACCGTGCCTATTTCAAAACGCAAAACCGTGCCTGTAATGGCAGATTTTTCAAATCTTCCGTCAGGCTTCTCAAAGGAAAGCATTGCCTATACAATAGACCACGATTCCGTAAATATAATCGGAACGCCTGAGGCCATTGATAAAATTAACAGCGTTACGCTTTCGGCAATAGACATTACCTCGGTATCTGTTTCGTCAAAAAACAGCTTTGATGTTTCGGCTAAACTGCCGGACGGCGTAAGAATACTCGATTCGATAGAGCATTTCACGGTTACGGTAAACACATCCTCTTATGCCGAAAGGACCTTTGCTGTGTCCGGCATTAAGTATACGGGTCTTTCTTCGGGACTCAGCGCGTCAAGCGACGCCGTGATACGGAATGTGAAAATTTGCGGACCGAAATCGGCACTTGCAAAGCTAACCGCCGACGCGCTTTATGCAGAGGTTGACCTTTCGGGCAAGGCCGCAGGAGAGCATACGGTGCTTGTGACCGTAAAATCGGACAGATACAATAATATCTGGCAGGTAGGCTCGTACAGCACGACCGTGAAAATAAAGTAAATACCTAAAATCTGAAATCTGTCATTTTCTTCACTTCGGCATAGTATGTAATGGGTGAAGAAAATGATATGGTATATACTTTCCGCAATTTGTATAATATTGGCTTTATTCGGACTGTCCGAGCTTTTGCATTTAATTAAGCTTCGTTTTGTTTCGGGCAAAAAGGCGGCGACATATTCGGTCTTGCTTTTGTCGGATAACGACCCCGACAGACAGATAGCCTATGCCGGCGAACAGCGGACATGGCTCGGAAAGGCTTATGCCGACCATATAATCGCCGTAAATTCGGGACTTTCCGCTTCGGACGATAGGCTGTGTCGGGAAACTGCCGATAAATATTGTATTGATTATTGCACCGCCGACAGACTGGGCGATGTTTTGAATGACTATATAGGGAATAACTGAAATTTCGGAGGTGTACCGTGCGGTGGGGGAAACAGCAGACAACAGTATGACCGAGCTCACCGGTACGGTTGAGAAAATTACTTATCGTAACGATACAAACTGTTATACCGTAGCGGAAGTGAGGTCGGGTAAGGAAACGGTGACCGTTGTCGGAACACTGCCTTATCTGAGCGAGGGTGACGCTGCGGTATTTTACGGCTCGTATATTATGCATCCGTCCTACGGCAGACAGCTTAAGGCCGAAAGCTTTGAAAGAAAAACACCGCAAAACGCGGCGGCTGTGTTAAGGTATCTTTCCTCGGGAGCCATAAAGGGAGTAGGACCGAGTACAGCACAGAGAATAGTTGAAAAATTCGGAGCCGAGTCGCTGGATATAATTCAAAATAAGCCCGAGGAATTAGCGACAATAAGAGGTATTTCGCTCTCAAAGGCGCTTGCGGTATCCGAGGAATACAACAAGCAGTACGGCGTAAGGGATATTGTTATGATGCTTTCAAAGTATCATATCTCGCCCGAACGATGTCTCGGTATTTTCAAGCGCTTCGGAACAAGGTCGGCGGAGCTTATAAAAACAAATCCATATATGCTTTGCGAGGAAGGTCTCGATTTTCATTTTGAGACTGCCGAGGAGATAGCCGAGGATTTAGCATTTGATAAAAAGAGCGACTTACGCATTTGCGCCGGAATTGAATACATACTGCGTAAAAACCTTGCTAACGGGCATACCTGCCTTCCTAAGGAAAAGCTTTCCGAGGTTGCGGTAAAACTGCTTGAATGTGACGGAGGTACGGTTGAAAGCTGTGTAGAAAGGCTTATTTCCTCTTTCAGGCTAAATGTAAAAAGCGTAAACGGTACTGAGTATCTGTTTATACCTACATATTATTCGGCGGAGGAACATATAGCCGCAAGGCTTACGGCGGTAAAGAAATATATCGACAGAAAGGTTACCGTCGATAAGCTTGAAATAGAGAATGTGGAGCGAAAGCTCGGAATAGTGTTTGAGGATTTACAGCGTCAGGCTATATTCGAAGCGTTTGAAAGCGGTATACTCATTCTTACGGGCGGACCCGGCACGGGCAAAACCACCACACTTAACGCAATAATAAAGCTTTTTGAAAACAGAGAGCTTGACATAGAGCTTGCGGCGCCCACGGGCAGAGCGGCAAAGCGAATGACCGAGCTTACGGGCAAAGAGGCAAAGACTATACACCGTCTTTTAGAGGTTGAGTGGACAAACGAGGACAAGCCGCAATTTGCGCGCAACGAAAAAAATCCTCTTTCCTGTGAGGTAATTATAATCGACGAGGCATCTATGATAGACGCAGTGCTGTTTGATAATCTCTTAAAGGCGTTAAGGCTTTCCTGCCGTATTATTCTGGTAGGGGATTCGGATCAGCTCCCGTCGATAGGCGCGGGCAATGTGCTTAACGATATACTTTCCTCGGAGCTTTTTCCGTCCATAAGACTTAAAAAGGTGTTCAGACAGGCAAGCCAAAGTAAGATAATAACAAATGCTCACGCTATTATTAACGGTGAAAACCCTGATTTTTCCAAAAAGGATTCGGATTGTTTCTTCCTTAAAAGATATGACAGCGCCTCTGTCTGCAATACCGTGCTTGAGCTTGTAAAGGACAGGCTTCCTGCCGCATACGGCTTTGACCCCATCGGGGATATTCAGGTTTTGTGTCCGTCAAGAATGCTCGCTGCGGGAACTGTAAATCTTAACAATCTGCTTCAAAACTCTGTAAATCCCAAAACTCATAATATGCCGCAATTAAGCTATAAGGGCATTTATTTCCGTGTGGGCGATAAGGTTATGCAGATAAAGAATAACTATGATATACAGTATAAGCGTGATAACGGCGAATACGGTACGGGTGTATTTAACGGAGATGTCGGCTTTATTTGCGATATAGATGTAAGGGGCGGAATACTTAAGGTCAGGTATGACGACAGGGTCGTTACATATTATAACGAAGAAATAGGACAACTGGAACTGGCTTACGCTGTAACGGTGCATAAAAGTCAGGGCAGTGAATACGACTGTGTTGTCTTGCCGCTTTTTGATGTGCCTGCAAAGCTTAAATACAGAAATCTGCTTTATACTGCCGTTACCCGCGCTAAAAAACTGCTTGTTGCGGTGGGAAATGAGGAAATATGGCTTCAAATGGCGGCAAACAATAAAAAAACGCTCCGTTATACTATGCTTAAGCAATTTTTGAAGGAAGACGGCTTTAATGAAACAGCTTATTAAAACCGTTATAGACGCATTTCAGCCGACAAGATGTGTTTCGTGCGGCGAAATAACGGATGACGGCGAATTCTTATGTGATTATTGCTCCGAAATGCTAAAGCCGATAGATCCGCTTAAAAGATGTAAAAGGTGCGGACTTACAAAGGATAAATGCGTCTGTAAATACAGAATTTACATCTTTGACGGATGCATAGCTCCCTTTGTGAACGACGGTATAGCGCAGGATATTACATATGCCTTTAAATTTCACAGAAAGTTCACCGCCGCCGACTTTTTGGCGGGGCAAATGGCGCTTTGCATTAAAAACGAATACAGAAATGTAAGGTTCGACTGCATCACCTGCGTGCCTATGCATAAAGCACAGCTGCGTAAAAGAGGCTTTAACCAAAGTAAGGTTTTAGCGCAGAAAATTTCGGGTATCATCGGTGTTCCGTATTGCGATTTACTTGTGTGCTCCGGCAGAAATCACTCACAGCATAAAATAAAGGATATTAAAAAACGCTTTCAGAATGTAAAAGGAAAATATAAAGCGATAAAACCCGTCAAAAGCCGCACGGTTTTGATTATTGACGATATTATGACAAGCGGAGCTACGCTTGACGAATGCGCCGGAATACTTCTGCGCGCGGGAGCGGACAGAATATACTGTGCCACGGCTTTACGAACCGAAATGAAAGATAAAAAGAAAAAAAGCGAGGAAAATCATGGCAACTGATATAGGTATAGATTTAGGATCTTCAAAAACCGTAATATTTTCAAGCTCTAAGGTGGTTCTCGAGCTGCCGAATGTCGTAACGGTGGACAGCGAGACATGGGAGCCTGTCTATTTCGGCGAAAAGGCAAAGCAAACAATAGGAAGAACGCCCGACAGTCTTGAATGTGTTTTCCCGATAGAGCACGGCGTTATTTCTGACTACGATATTGCCGAGATAATGCTTAAAAACTATATGCAGCAGGCATTCGGCAATAAGATATTAAGGCCGAGAATAATGGCGACTCTGCCTGCGGGTCTTACCGAGCTCCAGCATCATTCGCTTTCGAATGTTATGGAGTCTGCCGGCGGCCGCAATGTTTCGGTAATTGAGGGGCCGCTTGCGGTGGCGTTCGGACTGGGTCTTGACTTTTCGAAGCCGAGGGGCAGTCTTATTGTCGATATAGGAGCAGGTACTACCGATATTGCCGTCATTTCAATGGGCGGAATTGCCGTTTGCGAATCATTCAAAACCGCTTCAAACGACCTTGATAACCAGATAATACGGTATATCCGTAAGGAGTATAATGTGGAGATAGGACCGCTTACCGCCGAAATGATTAAAATTAAGGTAGGCGCCGCAGTTAAGAGAGATATAGAGGTTGCCATTGTGGCAAAGGGAAGAAATGTCTTTTCGGGACTGCCCGAAAGCTTCGAAATCTCTTCGGGCGAGGTTTACGACGCAATAATTGACACGGTTGATGTTATCTGTAATGCAATAAGACAGGTTTTAAACCGTACCGATCCCGACCTTGTGGCGGATATAATAGAAGACGGTTTAAACCTTACGGGCGGCGGCTCACAGCTTTCGGGTTTTGCCGAAAAGCTGAAGGACTATCTCGGTATCGAGGTTCATCAGCTTGAAGACCCGTCACACAGCGTGGTAAAGGGCGCCGCCGTTGCGCTTAAAAATCCCGAACTGCTTAAAAATGTGGATTATCAGATGCGTTCTATCAAGGAACTTGCGGTGGAATAGGATTTTAACTGTTTAAAGCTTTAAATTATTAAAGAAATTTTATTTATTCCCTTGACAAAGCGGAGAAAATAATGTAAAATAAAGAAAATCAGCAAAAAATGAGGGTGGACAGAATGTTTGGTTATTCAACTTATCGATTTTATTATTTTATAACGGACTGCCTGTACGCCTGTAAAGCTTAAAAAGCTTTTAATAATCGTACGGACAGCCCGCAATCGTTCATGCTTATTTTATGAACGCATTGCGGGCTTTGTTTTTGAAAGATACGGTGACTTTTTATGAACGAAAAAATGATAGAGCTCGGTAAAAAGCGTTCTGTTATCAGGGAGCTGTTCGAGTACGGCAAGAAAAGAAAAGCTCTGATAGGTGCGGAGAATGTTTTTGATTTCAGTATAGGCAATCCGAGTGTGCCGACTCCGAAAGCGGTAACCGACGCTATGGAACGCCTGATAAGGGAAACTGAGCCTGTTGCCCTGCACGGCTATACATCCGCTCAGGGAGACCTTAAGGTGCGAAAAAGCATTGCTGACAGTATTGAAAAAAGATTTGGGGTAAAAGCCAACCCAGAGCTTATTTATATGACCTGCGGCGCCGCGGCGTCGCTTACCGTAACGCTTAACGCCCTTACTGTCGCAGGCGATGAGGTAATAGTTCCGTCTCCGTTTTTCCCCGAATATAAGGTCTTTACGGAAAATGCAGGCGCAAGGCTTGTAAGCGTGCCTTTAAGCGAGCCTGATTTTCAGCTTGATATTGACAAAATAGCAAAAGCAATTACCGATAAAACAAGAGCTGTAATAATTAATTCGCCCAATAATCCTACGGGAGCGGTATTTTCGGCTGACGGTATAAAAGAGTTGGCGCGGCTGCTTAACAAAAAGCAGGCGGAATACAAAAAGGATATTTACATAATTTCCGATGAACCGTACCGTGAGCTTACCTACGGTGCGGAGGTTCCGTATATACCGAAGTTTTACGACAACACGGTCGTTTGCTATTCTTACAGTAAATCGCTGTCACTGCCGGGTGAGAGAATAGGATACATATTTATCCCGAGCACGGCAAATAACAGCGGAGATATATATGCCGCTGTCTGCGGAGCGGGCAGGGCGCTCGGATTTGTCTGCGCTCCGAGCCTTTTGCAGTATACCGTCGGCGAATGTGTAGATGCCGCACCCGACCTTACGGTCTACAAAAAGAACCGAGACCTGCTGTACGGCGCCCTTACCGATTACGGTTACGCGGCAGTACCGCCCGACGGAGCGTTTTACCTATTTGTAAAATCGCCTGAGCCTGACGCGGCGGCATTTTGCGAAAGAGCAAAAAAATATGAATTGCTGTTGGTGCCGTCGGATGATTTCGGCTGTACGGGCTATGTAAGAATATCCTACTGCGTTTCCACAGAGCAAATAGAAAAATCACTGCCGGCGTTTAAGGCGCTGATAGAGGAGTATAAATAAATGACAGACCTTGAAAAAGCAAGACTTGAAATTAACGATATTGACAAGCAAATGGCACAGCTTTTTGAAAAAAGAATGTCTGCCGTAAGGCTGGTGGCAGAGTACAAAAGGCTGAACGGAGTGCGTGTTACCGACTCCGCGAGAGAGGCAGAGGTGATAAAGCGCAATTCCGCGCTTGTTAAGGATGAGGCTTTAAAACCGTATTTCATAAGCTTTTTGCAGAATAATATGGAGGTCTCAAAGGCTTATCAGCACAGACTTCTTGAGGGAATGAGAGTAGCGTACAGCGGTGTTGAGGGCGCGTTTGCGAACATTGCGGCAAACCGTGTTTTTCCGGACGCCGCCGCCGTTGCGTACAAGGATTTCAAAACGGCTTACAAATCGGTTGAAAACGGAGAATGCGACTGCGTTATTCTCCCGATAGAAAACAGCTATAACGGCGATGTCGGTCAGGTTATGGATCTGACATTTTTCGGCTCGCTTTATATAAACGGAATATACGATATTGAGGTCGTGCAGAATTTGCTTGCGGTAAAGGGTACTACTATGGATGAGGTAAAAGAGGTAATAAGCCATCCGCAGGCTCTCGGTCAGTGCGCAGAATATATAAGACGGCACGGCTTTAAGCCGACAGAGGCAGTGAACACCGCAGTTGCGGCAAAGCAGGTGGCGGAGTCGGGCAGACACGATATTGCGGCAATCGGCAGTGACGAGGCGGCAAAAAAATTCGGTCTTAAAAAGCTTGAGGCGCACATAAATTCAAGCGGAAACAACACCACAAGGTTTGCGGTATTTTCAAAGGCGGCAAAAGCTCCGTCCAAAACCGACAATCAGTTTATTCTCCTTTTTACCGTGCCTAACGAGGCAGGTCTTTTGGGTCAGGCAATTGAGGTAATCGGAAAATACGGCTTTAACCTGCGCGCTCTTAAATCAAGACCTACAAAGGAGCTTATATGGAGCTATTATTTCTATGCCGAGGGCGAGGGTAATATAAACAGCGACAACGGCAGGGAAATGCTTAAGGAGCTGAAAAACAAATGCAGCACGGTACGGGTTGCGGGAAGCTTCGAAAAGGAAATAGTATTAAAGGGTGAGGAAGAATGATTATTCCCGTTAAAACCGCGGCAGGCGGCTATGATATAATCCTCGAACGGGGAGCGCATAAGCGTGCGGACAGATATTTAAAGCTTGACCGCAAGGCGCTTGTGGTTACGGATGACGGCGTTCCGCCCGAATATGCAAAAACCGTTGCGGAAATGTGTAAGGCTTCATTTATTGTAACATTGCCGCAGGGTGAAAAAACCAAAAGCCTTGACAGCTATAAACTCCTTCTTTCGGAAATGGTGAAAAACGATTTTACAAGGAGCGACTGCGTTGTTGCGGTAGGCGGCGGCGTGGTGGGCGACCTTGCGGGTTTTGTTGCGGCAAGCTATATGAGGGGCGTTGATTTTTATAATATACCGACAACCGTGCTGTCGCAGGTTGACTCCTCAATAGGCGGAAAGGTTGCGGTCGATTTCTATGGATATAAAAACATTGTAGGAGCTTTTTATCCTCCGAAAACGGTAATAATAGACCCGGATATGTTGAAAACCCTGCCCGACAGGCAGATTTCAAACGGTCTTGCCGAGTCGGTCAAAATGTCGCTTACATCGGATAAAGAACTGTTCGAGTTATTCGAAAACGGCGATATAACGGCAAATATCGATAAAATTATCGAGGGTTCGCTTAAAATCAAGCGTTATGTGGTGGAAAAGGACGAAAAAGAGGGCGGACTGCGTAAAATACTTAATTTCGGTCATACCCTTGCCCACGCGATAGAAAGCGAAAATGCGATGGAAAAGCTTTATCACGGCGAGTGCGTTGCGCTCGGTATGATACCGATGTGCTCGGATGCCGTAAGACCAAGGCTTATTTCGGTGCTTAAAAAGCTTAATTTACCCACAAAAACAGAAACCGACGCCGAAACTATCATAAACGCAATGAAGCATGACAAAAAAATGTCGGGCGATAAAATTACGGTAATTTTCGTACCCGAGGTAGGCAGCTATGAAATGAGGGAAATGCTGTTTTCCGAATTCGAAAAGCAGATAAGGAGTGCGCTTTAATGAAAAACAGTATGGGAAGCTCCGTTATACTTACTATTTTCGGCGAAAGCCACGGAAACGGTATCGGCGCCGTTCTTGACGGGTTGGCGCCTGGAATTGAGGTTGACGAGGAATTTATACGCTCGCAGCTTTCGCTCCGCCGTCCCGTAGGCGCTATATCAACGCCGAGAAAGGAACAGGACAATTTTGTTATCGAAAGCGGTGTATTTAACGGAAAAACCACAGGTACGCCTGTCTGTATTGTAATACCGAACGAAAATACACGCTCCGCCGATTACGGGGCTATTCGCTCAAAGGCACGCCCCGGTCACGCCGACTATACCGCTTACTGCAAATACCACGGCTTTGAGGATTACAGAGGCGGCGGTCACTTCAGCGGAAGAATAACTGCGGGAATAGTTGCGGCGGGAGCTATTGCGATTTCGGCGCTTAAGAAAAAAAATATATACATCGGAACACACATAAAAAGGCTCGCGGGTGTAAGCGACCGTGATTTCGGCGATTACGCTTTGGATATAAGCCTGCTTTCAAAAACGGAGTTTGCCGTTCTTGACAGTGCGGCAGGCGAAAAAATGAAGGACAGAATACTTGCGGCAAAGGATGTCGGAGACAGCGTGGGGGGCGTGCTTGAAACGGCGGTTACGGGACTCCCGTCAGGCGTAGGTGAGCCGTGGTTTGACGGTGTGGAAAACATACTTTCCCGTGCTTTATTTGCCGTTCCTGCGGTAAAAGGCGTGGAATTCGGCGGCGGCTTTGCACTTTCCGATTTAACAGGGAGCGAGGCTAACGACCCGTTTTACACCGAAAACGGCATTACGGCTACCGTGACAAACAACAACGGAGGAATAAACGGCGGCATTACAAACGGTATGCCCGTGATCTTCCGCTGTGCCGTCAAGCCCACCCCCACTATTCACAAGCCGCAGAAGACGGTGGATTTTATAAAGAATGAAAATGTAACGCTTACGGCAGGCGGCAGGCACGATCCGTGCATTGTGCACAGGGCAAGGGTCGTAATAGACAGCATTACCGCAATAGCGCTTTGCGATATGCTTTGCGGACGATTCGGAACCGATTGGTTGGGTGAATAATGGAATACGGTTGTATAGGTAAAAAGCTTACTCACAGCTTTTCTAAAATAATACATAATAAGCTGGCAGACTATGAATACGAGCTTTGCGAAATACCCGAAAATGAGCTTGCGGATTTTATGACAAGGGCGGATTTTAAGGCGATCAATGTTACCATTCCGTACAAACAGGCGGTAATTCCGTTTCTTCACAGCATAAGCGATACGGCGAAAAGAATAGGCGCTGTCAACACCGTTGTAAATAAAAACGGCAGACTTTACGGCTATAATACGGATTTTTCGGGCATGCGTGCGCTGATACTCCGTCAGGGCGTTTCGTTAAAGGGTAAAAAGGTGCTTATATTAGGCTCCGGCGGCACATCAAAAACGGCGTATGCCGTTGCAGAAAATTTGGGAGCCGCCGAGGTTTACAGGGTCTCCCGAAGCGGCAACGACGGAGCGATCACATATGAAGAGGCTTACAAAAGACATTCAGACACACAGGCAATCATCAACACGACGCCATGCGGAATGTACCCGGCTATCGGTGCGTCGGCAGTGGATACCGAGCGTTTCCCTGACCTTTCAAGCGTTACTGACGCCGTGTACAATCCGCTTTCAAGCGCACTTGTTGTAAGCGCTCGTGAAAAGGGAATAAATGCGGTCGGCGGTCTTTATATGCTTGTGGCACAGGCGGCGTTTGCGGCGGAAAAATTTATAGATATTTCCGTTCCCGAAGAAAAGACGGAAGAAATTTACCGCGGTATTTTAATTCAAAAAAAGAATATCGTGCTTATAGGTATGCCGGGTTGCGGCAAAACAACAATAGGCAAACGGCTGGCGGCAGAGCTTGGTAAAAAATTTATCGATACCGACAGTGAAATAATAAAGGAAATAAATATGCCCATATCCGATTATTTCGCAAGGTTCGGCGAAGAAAGCTTCAGACGGCTTGAATCGGAGGTTATAAAGCGAATATCGGCAGAGCAGTCCGCTGTTACGGCGACCGGCGGCGGCGCGGTTTTGAACCGTGAAAATATCCGTCTTTTAAAGGAAAACGGAACTGTCGTTTTTATCGACAGACCGATAGAAAAGCTTGTAACCTCATCTGACAGACCGCTTTCCTCTGACCGTGAAATGTTAAAGAAAAGATATGATGAGAGATATGGCTTGTATTGCTCCTCGGCGGATAAAAAGATAAATGCGGTCGATGAATTAGAGCTTAATGTAAAAGCAATCAAAGAGGTTTTTTTGAATGAAATTACTTGTAATTAACGGACCCAATATCAATATGCTCGGGATAAGAGAACCCGGAATTTACGGAAAAGAAAGCTTTAAGACCTTGTGTGATACGGTAGAGCGGCACGCCGCAGAAAACGGACATACGGTTAAGCTGTTTCAATCCAACCACGAGGGCAATCTTGTAGATGAAATTCAGGCGGCTTACGGAAATTTTGACGGTATTGTAATAAATCCGGGAGCGTATACCCACACAAGCATAGCTTTGCTTGACGCGGTAAAGGCAGTGTCTATACCGACGGTTGAGGTACATATTTCCGATGTATCACGGCGTGAGGATTTCAGGCAGATAAGCTATATCAGAAGTGCCTGCGTTAAAACAATATGCGGTCACGGCATAGCGGGATATACCGAGGCAATGGACTTTTTGGCAAAGGAATACGGAGAGAAATAATGACGGTAACAATAGAAAAGGGTAAGGCGTTCGGCAGGGTTGCCGCGCCGCCCTCAAAAAGCGTTTCGCACAGGTATCTTTTGTGCGGCGCGCTGTCGGGGCAAAGCGTTATAAACAACATTACCTTTTCGGAGGATATAAAGGCAACTCTCGGCTGTCTTGAAAATCTCGGAGCTGTAACGGAAATATGCGGAGACAGCGTTAGGATAGGCGGAATCTCACCGGACGGCGGCATTAAAAGCAACAGGCTTTTTTGCAACGAATCTGGCAGTACCTTAAGGTTTATGATACCGATTTGTCTGCTGTTCGGAAGGGAAATAACGCTTTACGGAACAAAAAGGCTTCTAAGCCGCTCGCTTGCGGTCTATAAGGAGCTGTGCGAGTCACAGGGAATAAAATTCAGTCAGAACGAGGACAGCGTTACCGTATGCGGCAGGCTGTCACACGGTAAATATTCCGTAAGAGGGGATATTTCAAGCCAGTTTATTTCGGGACTTATGTTTTCACTGCCGCTTTTAAATGGCGACAGTACGATTGATATAATCGGTACGCTTGAAAGCGGCTCATATTTAAATATGACCGTAAAGGCGCTTGCGGACTTCGGCGTCCGTATAAGCCGAACGGACGAGCATACATTTTTTATTAAAGGAAATCAAGCGTATAAATCAAGAGAGCTGAGCGTTGAGGGTGATTGCTCAAACGCCGCCTTTTTCGAGGCGCTCAACTCAATGGGCGGAAATGTTGCGGTTACGGGACTTAATAAGTATACTTGCCAGGGCGATTCGGTGTACAAAAAGCTTTTCGGCAAGCTGGTAAGAGGGTTTGCGGAAATAGATGTTTCGGACTGTCCCGATTTAGCTCCCGTTCTTATGGCGGCGGCCGCGGCGAACAACGGCGTTAAGCTTACGGGCACGCACAGGCTTAAAATAAAGGAAAGCGACAGGGGAGCCGCAATGGCGGCGGAGCTTAAAAAATTCGGGTGTCACACAGAGCTTGCGGAAAACGAAATCACCGTTCATCCGTGTACGCTTAACAGACCCGAAATAATGCTTGAAGGTCACAACGATCACAGAATAGTAATGGCTCTCTCGCTTCTTTGCAGTATTACGGGCGGAAGCATATACGGGGCGGAAGCGGTGGCTAAAAGCTTTCCCGATTTTTTTGAAAGACTTTCGACTCTCGGCATAAAGGTAGTAAAACAATGAAATTAACAAAAGAAATGAACATACTTATTGTGGGTCTCGGACTTTTGGGCGGCAGCTATGCCGAAGCGCTTACAAGGGCGGGTTTTAAGGTAAACGCCATAACAAAAGAACAGTCCTCGGTTGATTTTGCGCTTAAAAAGGGCATAATCGCATACGGTACAACAAAGGTGGATAAGGAGCTTATAGGCAGTGCGGAGCTTGTGATATTTGCGCTGTATCCGCACATATTTACCGAATGGATAGATAAATACCAGCAGTATTTAAAACCCGGCGCTGTAATAACCGATGTTACCGGCGTAAAGGGTTGTATAGTTGATAAGATACAGTCGGTATTAAGACCCGATGTGGAGTTTATCGCCGCTCATCCGATGGCGGGAAGAGAGGTATGCGGCGTTGAAAACAGCAGTGCGGAAATATTTAAGGGCGCTAACTACATAGTGGTTCCCACCGAAAAAAACACTGCGGGAGCGGTTGAGCTTTGCCGTGACTTGGGCGAAAAGCTCGGCTTTCATCAGGTGGCAGAGCTTTCTGTTGAAATGCATGATGAAATGATAGCTTTCCTGTCACAGCTGACCCACTGTATTGCGGTCACGCTTATGTGCTGTAACAATACCCCCGACCTTGAATACTATACGGGCGACTCGTTCCGTGACCTTACAAGGATAGCGAGAATAAACGACGAAATGTGGAGCGAGCTTTTTCTTGACAACCGTGACGCTCTGCTTAATGAAATGAGAAGCTTTAAAACCACATTTGACGAGCTTATGGAAAAAATCGAGTCGGGCGACAGGGAAGGCATCAGGGCTATGATGAGACTTTCGACCGAGCGCAGAAAGCGCTTTAACAAGCATTTATAAGAGGTATGTATTATGAATATGAAATTTTTAAGAAAGCTGCCCATTCCGCAGCAGATAAAGACTCGTTATCCCGTAACAGATAGGGACGCGGCGATAAAAGCGGAGAGAGACGCTGAGCTTAAAAGGATATTTTCGGGAGAATCGGATAAGTTCATCCTTGTAATAGGGCCCTGCTCTGCCGACAGCCGAGAGCCTGTGCTTGATTATATATCAAGGCTTAAAAAGGTACAGGAAGAGGTAAAGGATAAAATCCTGATAGTACCGAGAATTTACACAAATAAGCCCAGAACAACCGGAGATGGATACAAGGGCATGCTTCATCAGCCGAATCCCGACGGTACGCCCGATATGCTCAAGGGTATAGTGGCAATAAGAGAACTGCATATGGCGGCTCTGCACGATTACGGCTTTTCCTGCGCGGACGAAATGCTTTACCCGGATAACCACCGTTACCTTTCCGATTTGCTTTCTTATGTAGCAATAGGCGCCCGTTCGGTTGAAAACCAACAGCACAGGCTTACCGCAAGCGGACTTGACATACCCGTGGGTATGAAAAATCCGACAGGCGGCGACCTTACCATTATGATGAACTCCATAACCGCGGCACAGCATAAGCACACATTCATATACAGAGGATGGGAGGTCGTAAGCGACGGCAACCCCTATGCTCACGCTATACTCAGAGGCTATATAGATTTTGCGGGGAAAAATGTGTCAAATTATCATTATGAGGACCTTGTAAAGCTTTATGAGCTTTACGCCTCCACTAAGCTTGTCAATCCTGCGGTTATAGTTGATACAAACCACGCAAATTCGGGAAAGCAGTATCTTGAACAGATAAGAATCGCAAAGGATGTTGTTTACAGTTGCAACCACAACAAGGATATCCGCTCAATGGTAAAGGGGCTTATGATTGAAAGCTACATAGAGGATGGTTCGCAGAAGATCGGCGAGCATATCTACGGTAAATCAATCACCGACCCATGCCTTGGTTGGGAAAAATCCGAAAAGCTTATATATAAAATTGCCGATACATTAAAATAAGGCATTTACAAATGACACCTTCCGTATTAGAATAGATAGGTACAAAATACGGAGGGTGTCTTTTTATAATTATGAATAACAGTATTAACGCATCAAAATTTTTAAAGCTCCAAAAGGATTTTTTCGGGGCGTGCGACAGCTGCGCCGAAGCGGCGGCAAGGCGTTCGGGAATAACAAAGGACGAGGTCAGAGCGCTTGTGTATATTTTCGAAATGCCCGAGCATAAGGCGAAGCTTGATAAGGTGAATTCTGTCTGCTGCGGGGATGTAACGGCAAAGCTTACCGAAAATAAGCTTGCCGAGATTTCGGGCGGAGAAATTCTCCTTACCGGCAGGGGAGGAATAACGGCGAAGTCCGCCGCAATGTCGGAGGAAAAGTTTTTCTCGTCCGCACTGCAATCCGTAACGCCCGAGGAGCTGTTTATATTTGAAAGCGTACTTGAAAAAATAAGCAAAAATCTTGCAAAATATTAACAATAGTTTAATTTTTAAAATGCACTATTGACTTTCCCTGATTTTCGTTTATAATGTATATTGCAGATTAAAAAGATATATTTTATATGTCTTTTTAAAATCAAGTTTGGAGGAATTTTGTTATGAAACTTAAGCCTTTGGCAGATAATGTTGTTATCAAAGCAACAGAAGCTGAAGAAACCACAAAAAGCGGCATAGTTTTAACTTCCGCCGCAAAAGAAAAACCGCAAATCGCCGTTGTAGTGGCAGTAGGTCCCGGCGGAATTATAGACGGAAAAGAAGTTAAGATGTCCGTAAAAGAGGGCGACCGTGTAGTTGCCGCCAAGTATTCCGGAACAGACATCAAGATTGACGGAGAAGAATACACCATTCTTCACCAGTCGGATATTCTCGCAATAGTTGAATAATCGGAGGTAGAGTTATTATGGCTAAAAATATTATTTTCGGCGAAGACGCCAGAAAATCTCTTCAGGCAGGCGTTGATAAGCTTGCCGACGCTGTTAAGGTAACGCTGGGACCCAAGGGCAGAAATGTAGTTCTTGATAAGAAATACGGCTCACCCCTTATCACCAACGACGGCGTTACAATAGCAAAGGAAATCGAGCTTGAGGACCCGTTTGAGAATATGGGCGCACAGCTTGTAAAGGAAGTTTCCGTTAAGACGAACGACGCCGCCGGCGACGGTACTACAACCGCAACCGTTCTTGCGCAGGCTCTTATTAAAGAGGGTATGAAGAATGTTGCCGCAGGCGCTAACCCGATGGTAGTTAAGAAAGGTATTAAAAACGCCGTTGATACCGCTATTGATACCGTTATCAAAAATTCCAAGAAGGTAAGCGGAAGCGATGACATTGCCCGTGTAGCAACCGTTTCCTCGGGCGACGAGGTTATAGGCAAGCTTATTGCCGAGGCTATGAGCAAGGTAACCGCTGACGGCGTTATCACCGTTGAGGAGTCAAAGACAGCCGAGACTTACTCTGAGGTAGTTGAGGGTATGCAGTTCGACAGGGGATACATCACCCCCTATATGGTAACCGATTCCGATAAAATGGAGGCTGTTATCGACGACGCACTTATCCTTATAACCGATAAGAAGATTTCCAACATTCAAGAGATACTTCCGCTTCTTGAGCAGATAGTTCAGGCAGGTAAAAAGCTTCTTATAATTGCCGAGGACATCGAAGGCGAGGCTCTCTCAACCCTTATCGTAAACAAGCTCCGCGGTACATTTACATGCGTTGCCGTTAAGGCTCCGGGCTTCGGCGACAGACGCAAGGAAATGCTCAGAGACATTGCTATCCTTACAGGCGGCGAGGTTATTTCCGAGGAACTCGGTCTGGAACTCAAGGACACCACTATGGAGCAGCTCGGTAAGGCCCGTCAGGTAAAGGTTACAAAAGAAAACACCATTATTGTTGACGGTGCGGGCGATTCCGACGCTATTAAGGACAGAGTAGCTCAGATAAGAAACGAGCTTGCCGTTACAACCTCTGACTTCGATAAAGAGAAGCTTCAGGAGAGACTTGCAAAGCTTGCGGGCGGTGTTGCCGTTATTAAGGTGGGCGCCGCTACCGAAATCGAAATGAAGGATAAAAAGCTCCGCATTGAGGACGCTCTTTCAGCTACAAAGGCGGCTGTTGAAGAGGGCATCGTTGCAGGCGGCGGCGTAGCGCTTATAAACGCTATTCCGGCAGTTAAGACCTTGCTTGACAGCGTATCGGGCGATGAAAAGACAGGCGTTAATATAGTTCTTAAAGCGCTTGAAGCTCCGATTAAGCAGATTGCCTTTAACGCAGGACTGGAGGGTTCTGTAATTATTGATAAAATCGTTAACAGCGGTAAGGTAAATTACGGCTTTGACGCTTACAATGAGACCTACACCGATATGATAGACGCCGGTATTGTTGACCCGACAAAGGTTACCCGTTCGGCTCTTGAAAATGCGGCTTCCGTAGCTTCAATGGTTCTTACAACAGAGAGCCTTGTTGCCGATAAGAAGGAAGACGCCGCCGCCGCAAACGCCGCGGCTGCTGCCGCCGCACAGGCAGGCGGAATGTATTAATTCGGCTGAGTAAAAAAGGAAAGCTCCGAAGAGGAAAAACCTCTTCGGAGCTTTTTATGTATCAGCTTATTTTAAGCCGTAATCTCAGCTTATCGCTTATCATTGCTATAAATTCGCTGTTTGTCGGCTTTCCGCGGTCGTTTTGAATTGTATAGCCGAAATATGAATTTAAAACATCTATATCGCCTCTGTCCCACGCAACTTCTATTGCGTGTCGGATGGCTCGTTCAACACGGGAGGAGGTTGTTCCGTGGTTTTTTGCCACGGTAGGATACAGGAGCTTTGTAACAGAACCCAGTATGTCGCTGTTTTTAACAGATAGTATTATCGCTTCCCTTAAATAATGATAACCCTTAATATGTGCCGGAACACCTATCTGGTGTATAATTTCCGTTACCATAAGCTCAAGTTCGGGGTCGGTAACCACATTGTCTTTTACCACAACGGGTGATATTTCGTTTTTCCATCCCGAAAGCTGGATAATCCTTTCAGCCATTGTATTAATATCAAAAGGCTTTAAAAAATAGTAGCTTGCACCTGCGTCAAGCGTTTCTTTTTCAAGCCTTTGGTTGTCAAAGCTTGACATAGCCATTACCATAGGCCGTTCCTTTGAATTTATATCATTCAGTCCGTTAAGTACTCCCAAAATATCAAGATTAGGCATAAAAACATCCGCCAAAATCACATCCGGTTTTTCTTTTTTTACCGTGTCAAGCACTCTTTGTCCGTCCTTTGAGCAAAGCAAAACATCCATACCGTAGCCCTTTAGTGCTTTGGCGCAATTTTGTCCTAATTCCGTAGAATCATCCGCAATGACAATTTTTAGTTTTTTTCCCATTTTTCCTGCAACCTCCAAGTTATTTGTTTTACATATATTACCACTAAAATATGTTAAATGCAAGTGTTATAACAAAAAAAGTGTTATAATCTTATAAAATTACAGAATTTGACATTTTTTACTCGCAATAGGGTGTATATTGACTTTAAAACGAATTAAGTGTATTATAATAGCGCAAAAAATAGTGGAGTAGATGGTATGCTTAATAGATTTTCAAGAACGGAATTACTGTTCGGCAAGGAAAAAATGGATATTCTAAAGGCTTCCCGTGTTGCGGTTTTCGGAATAGGCGGGGTGGGCTCCTACACTGCCGAGGCGCTTGTAAGAAGCGGCATAGGAAGTATTGATATAATAGACGATGACCGTGTGTGTATTACCAATATAAACAGACAGCTGTACGCTACTGCCGAAACGGTGGGGGAATACAAAACGGACGCGGCGGAGGAACGGATAAAGCAGATAAATCCCGATATTACGGTAAATAAGCATAATATGTTTTATATGCCCGATACCGCGGAGCAGATAGACCTGTCGGTTTACGATTACATTGTAGACGCGATAGATACCGTTACGGGAAAGCTTACGCTTATTGAAAACGCAAAAGCGGCGGGAGTGCCGATAATAAGCGCTATGGGCGCCGGCAACAAAACCGACCCCACCGCCTTTGAGGTTGCGGATATTTCAAAGACCTCGGTTTGTCCGCTTGCAAAGGTAATGCGGAACGAGCTTAAAAAAAGAAAAATAAAGCATTTAACCGTTGTGTATTCAAGGGAAATACCATTAACTCCGCTTGAGGGACCCGAGAACACCTGCAAAGGAAACTGCGTTTGTCCTCCCGGTACAAAAAGAAGCTGTTCAAAACGCCGCCAGATACCGGGCAGTACATCATTTGTACCGCCGGTTGTGGGAATGATTATTGCGGGCGAGGTAATAAAAAACCTGATTTCCTTTAAAGGCAACGGACTTGGAGCATAAAATATAATTAAAACCGATAAACCGATTGGGCGTTTATCGGCTTTTTGCTGTCTTGACAAATTAATTTTTTCGGTGTATAATAAGCAACAGATGTAGCGCAACATATGTTTCTTAAAAAACGGAGGTATGCTATGCCGAGAAAATTTATGTTTACAAAAGAGGAAATAGTTGCCGCCGCCCTTGAGATTACAAGGGAAAAGGGAATATCCGCCGTGACCGCAAGGTCGCTTGCGGAAAGGCTCGGGTCATCCTCAAAGCCGCTGTTCAGTATATTTGAAAATATGAGCGAGCTTCACTTTGCGGTAATTGAGGCGGCAAACCGTGAATATCAGGAGTTTTTAAACGGATACATTAAAAGCGGTAAATATCCTCCGTATAAGGCAACAGGAATGGGATATATCTTTTTCGCAAAGGAAAACAGAGAACTTTTTAAGCTCCTATTTATGCGTGACCGCTCCGAGGAAGAAATTACAGATAACAAGGAAGAATTAGCGCCGATTATTGATATAATAGTTAAAAACACCGGTATGTCAAGGGAAAGGGCGTATCGTTTTCATCTTGAAATGTGGCTGTTTGTTCACGGCATCGCAACAATGGAGGCAACCTCATATCTTAATTTGGACGATGAGTTTATAAGCAACGCTCTTACAGATTTGTATAACGGATTAAAAATCCGTTTCGGTTCATAAAAAAGGGGGGGACTGTATGGAAGCGGTAAATATTAAAAACCTTACAAAAAAATATAAGGATATTACGGCGGTGAATAAGCTTAATCTTTGCATACATAAGGGCGAGCTTTTTTCACTCTTAGGCGTAAACGGGGCAGGCAAAACAACCACTGTTAAAATGCTTACCTGCCTTGTAAAGCCAACGGACGGGGACGCGGAGCTGCTCGGGAAAAGCATTGTTTCCGATTCTGCCGCGGTAAAAAGCATTATAGGAATTTCGCCGCAGGAAACGGCGGTTGCGCCTAACCTTAATGTAAGGGAAAATTTAATGCTTATGTGCGGCGTTCACGGCTTTTCAAGAGAAAAGAGCCGCAATAAGACCGACGAGCTGATAAAGCTGTTCGGGTTTGAAGAGATAACGGCAAAAAAAGCAGGTAAGCTTTCGGGCGGCTGGCAAAGGCGGCTCAGTATCGCAATGGCGCTTATAAGCGAGCCGCAGATTTTATTCTTGGACGAACCGACACTCGGTCTTGATGTTATAGCAAGGAGCGAGCTTTGGGATATTATCCGTTCGCTTAAGGGTAAAATAACAATAATTCTGACTACTCATTATATGGAAGAAGCGGAATCGCTGTCCGACCGTGTGGGTATAATGAAAAACGGAAAACTGCTCAGTCTCGGAA
Source organism: uncultured Oscillospiraceae bacterium (assembly GCA_900543215.1). Classification (GTDB taxonomy): domain Bacteria; phylum Bacillota; class Clostridia; order Oscillospirales; family Acutalibacteraceae; genus UBA737. The sequence continues at coordinate 63,051 of UQQR01000008.1, forward strand.
CGCCTGAGGAGATTAAAAAATCCGCAGGCACGGATAAATTCGAAGACGCTTTTATAAGCATTGTAAAGGGGGAATAACAGGTGAAGTTTGCGGCTTTTTCAGGCAGAGTATCAAAAGAAATACTGCGTGACCCCGTTACGCTTTCATTCGGGCTGGGTTTTCCGCTTATTCTGCTGTTTTTGCTTTCGGCAATACAGGCGAATATACCCGTAGACCTGTTTGAAATAAAGTCTCTGACACCCGGAATAACGGTTTTCGGGCTTTCGTTTATCACGCTGTTTTCGGCTACGCTTATCGCAAAGGACAGGGAAAGCGCACTTACAGAACGGCTTTTTACAACACCGCTTACGGCTGCGGATTTTATTTTCGGTTACGCTTTACCGATATTGCCGATTTCCATAATGCAGTGCGTTATATGCTACATAGCCGCCGCATTTTTGGGGCTTAAATTAACAGTTACAGTCATTTGGGCAGTAGTCTTTATAATTCCCGTTGCGGTTTTCTTTATTGCGCTCGGTCTTCTGTTCGGCAGTATACTAACCGTAAAGCAGGCAGGCGGCATATGCGGCGCTTTGGTCACAAATTTAACGGCTTGGCTTTCGGGCGTATGGTTCGATTTGGACCTTGTGGGGGGCGCGTTTAAAAAAATTGCTTATATGCTGCCGTTTGTTCATGCGGTAGAGCTTGAAAGGGCAGTTTTAAACGGTGATTACGGAAGTATTACTCTGCATATATGGTGGGTGGCAGGGTATGCTTTTGCCGCATTGGCTGCCGCCGTGCTTGTGTTTCTTATGCGAATGAAGAAGTGAAATTTGACACGGAAGCTGTTATGTTATAAAATAAAACTCAAGGGGGAAAAATATGAAAAAGCTTAACAGTATTTTATGGGGAGCGGCTTTGATTGCTCTCGGGGTGATTTGGGTGCTTAACAGCACGAAGGTAATTGACATTAATTTGTTTTTTGACGGCTGGTGGACTTTGTTCATGATAGTTCCGTGCGCTATCGGTCTTATTACGGACAGGGACAAATTCGGAAATCTTGCGGGGCTATGCCTCGGAATAATCTTCTTGCTTTGCTGTCAGGGAATTTTCAAATTTTCTTACATATGGAAGCTTTTTATTCCTATTGTAATCGTTATTGCAGGTATAAAAATAATTGTCTCCAATTTAATATACCGGGATGACGGCGAAGCGGTTAAACGAATCAAGTCCCAAAATCACCTGAACCAAAGCGGTACGGCGGTATTTTCGGGAAGTGAGCTTAAATTTACGGGCGAAAAGTTTTCGTATACCGCTCTTACGGCGGTTTTCGGCGGCGTGGAATGTGACCTTC
>UQQR01000009.1 GCA_900543215.1 uncultured Oscillospiraceae bacterium
ATTTATTTCTGTTTTTACCGCATTTCTGCGTTTACACAAAATTTGGGATAGAGCCAGCGACAGCCACATTATCGCCCCTATAAAATACATAACGGCAAGCGGCAGTGCATTTCCCGTTGCCTTAACCGTCGGCGGAACCTTACCCGTACCGACATAGTATCCCGGATTGAACATATTGTTTTGAAATTCTATAATTTCCTTTAATGAATCGGTATCATCAACACAGTTTTTATTTTCTTCGTTCATAAAATACCTCCTCTTTACAATAGCATTATACAAGTATTTTTTTTATTTGTAAATATTAATATGCTAAAAGGAAGCTTTTAAATCGATTAAATTATATTAAAGCGGTTCACTGCCAAAGCTTAATTTCTTGCTATTTCGCTGACGAACGCAGAGCCGATAATCAGTATTGCACCGATTGCTCCGTATACTGTCAGACCCTCGTGCAGAATAACAGCGGAAAGAAGCAACGCAAAAACCGGATCAATATAGCTCATCACGGCGATAGACTGCGCTTTCAGATTTTTCATACTGCCAAAGTACAAAGCATACGCTATTCCCGTATGTATGATACCTACAAGAAGCACCATACAGACAGCGGTTCCGTTAAGCGTTGTTTTTGTAATATCCTCCGTCAGCAATAAATACGGAATTAAAATAATTGCGGCGGCGGCAAGCTGGATGATGGACTTTTCATAAACATCCTTCACAACCACCTTTTTATTAAGAATTACAACGGCGGAATAGAGCGCCGCGGCGCCAAGTCCAAAGAGAATACCCTTGATGTCCCGTGTTTTAATCCCGTTTCCGTTTAAAATCCCTGATACAAAAACCATACCGATAATTGCGGCAACAGCACAGAGAAGCTTTTTAAATGTAAGCTTTTCACGGAAAACAAAAGGAGAAAGCAAAATCACGATGGTCGGCTGCATATAGTAACACATAGTCGCCACCGCAACCGAGGTGTAGTTGTAAGCCTCAAAGAGCAGCATCCAGTTAAAGCCCATAAGCGCGCCTGTTACCGCCAACAAAAATACAGTCCGAGACTTCAGCTTTTGCAGTTTGCCTCCCTTTACAAAAACCAAAATCAGCAAAAAAGCGCTTCCGAGAAGTCCTCTGAAAAGAGCAAGCATTGCGGAGGAAAGCGGTATGTATCTGCGGAATATCCCCAATGTGCCGAAAATCAGCATAGAGGATGTAAGCGCCGTATAGGATTTAGCAGTATCTTTGTTCATCTTTTTACCTCGGTTTTTGTTATATCGGCTTTAGGCAAGCTGAGAAAAATACTTCTTACATATTCTTTGGGGCATTACTGTAAAAACAAACAAACCTACTCCGCTTAACACTCGGAATAGGCTTATCAATTCTGGAGCTGCTAACCGGAATCGAACCGGTGACCTCATCCTTACCAAGGATGTGCTCTACCATCTGAGCCATAGCAGCAAATATTTAATTGACCGACCTTGATATTATAAGCTATTATGTATTTATTGTCAAGTATAAATTCCGAAAAACGACTGATTTTTTAAATCAGGGAAAAAATATCAGAGCAATGCCGAGCTTTACGCCGAGCATTGCTCTTTTGTAATACAATAACTCTAATTTTTTTTGATGTTGAGAAGATGAGCTATTCCCGGTATGCTTTCTCCCTGAAACGAGGAAGTCGGCGACATAAGCGCGCCCGTTGACATAAACAAAATATTGTTAAAGTCGCCCGCTTCAAAACGGTGCATAATAAACGAGCATAAAACACTGGCGCTGCATCCGCAGCCCGAGCCGCCTGCGTGTACATCCTGCTTTTCACGGTCAAAAATTAAAAGTCCGCAATCGTTATGGCGGCACCTGATGTCTATACCCTCTCTGTCAAGCAGTTCATACAAAAGATTTGTTCCGACATAGCCGAGATCGCCTGTATAAATTATATCGTAATCCTCTGCCGAAGTGCCTGTATCATTAAAGTAATGCATTAATGTGCTTGCCGCCGCAGGCGCCATTGCAGCACCCATATTATTCACATCTTTAATTCTATAATCCTCAATTTCACCGAATGTCACGGAGTTTATATAAATACCCTTTTCGGCATTTTGTAGTACCAGCGCACCCGAGCCTGTTACAGTCCACTGTGCGGTTGGAGTGCGCTGTGAGCCGTAATTGAGCGGAAAGCGGTATTGCCTTTCGGCAGAGCAAAAATGCGATGAGGTGACCGCTACCGCCCTTTTTGCTGCTCCCGAATCCACAAATATTGAAGCCAGTCCTGCCGAAAGTGCCATTGTGGAGCAGGCGCCGTAAAGACCGATAAACGGTATACCGAACTCACGCAGTCCGAACGAGCTTCCTATACACTGATTTAAAAGGTCGCCGGCAAATATATTGTCAACATCGGAATAATTAAGCCCCGCTCTGTTAAGCGCCGTCTGTACGGCGGTTTTTTGAAGTTTGCTTTCCGCCTTTTCAAAGCTTTTTTCACCGAAAAAACTGTCTATTGTATATGAATCAAATTCCTCGGAAAGCGGACCCTCGTGTTCCTTTTTGCCTACCACCGAACCGTATCCTATAATATGCGGTTTATTATCAAAAATTATAGTTCTTTTCCCTACTCTTTTCATTTTCATATCTCCCGTGTAAAAAAATTAAGCCCTCTTTTCAGCTATTATTTGCCGAAAAGGAGGGCTTATACAATTATTTACTTTTTCCGAGATATGCTTCCTTAACGGATTCGTTCGAGAGAAGCTCCTCGCCCGTTCCCGTAAGGGTAATTCTTCCTGTTTCTATTACATAACCCAAATCGGCTATTTTAAGCGCCATATTTGCATTTTGCTCGTTGAGAAGAACCGTTATGCCGCTTTCATTTATGGTCTTAATTATTTCAAATATATCCTTAACAACAAGCGGAGCCAAACCAAGAGAGGGTTCGTCCATCATTATAAGACGTGGTCTGCTCATAAGCGCGCGACCGACCGCCAGCATTTGCTGTTCGCCGCCGGAAAGAGTGCCCGCAAGCTGCCAGTTTCTTTCCTTAAGACGGGGGAAAAGCGAATAGATATACTCAATATCGTCATCAAGCTTATCCTTACGAAGATACGCGCCGATTTTAAGGTTTTCAAGAACCGTAAGATTCGGAAAAACTCTTCTCCCCTCCGGAACAAGGGTGATTCCCTTGCTTACTATTGCATCGGGTGTTTTGCCGAAAATGCTTTCGCCGTCAAAAACAATATCGCCGTGCTGAGGCTTTACAATTCCCGAAACGGAACGCAAAATTGTTGATTTTCCTGCGCCGTTCGCACCGATAAGAGTAATTATTTTACACTCGGGCACCTGCATTGATATGCCGTCAACAGCTTTAATACCCCCGAAATTTACCGAAAGGTCCTTAATTTCAAGTATATTACTCATCTTCCTCGGTCACCCCCAGATATGCGTCTATAACCTTTAGGTTAGATTGAATTTCCGCGGGAGTACCCTCGGCGATTTTCTTACCGAAATCTATAACATATATTCGGTCCGAAATATCCATAACCAAATTCATATGATGCTCTATAAGCAAAATTGTTATATCAAAATTTTCTCTTATAGTGCGTATAAATTCCGTAAGCTCCTCAGTTTCCTGCGGATTCATACCTGCCGCAGGCTCGTCGAGCAGTAAAAGCTCCGGTTTTGTGGCAAGCGCACGGGCAATTTCAAGCTTGCGCTGTTTTCCGTAAGGAAGACTTGTGGCAAGCTCATCCTTAACATCCTCAAGCCCGACAAGCTTAAGCAGTTCGAGCGTTTCCGCACGCATACTTGCCTCTTCCTTGTAGTTGAGATGGAAAGTGGCGGTAAATAAATTGGATTTTCTTCTTAAATGCTTTGCCGTAAGAACATTCTCAAAAACCGTCATAGATTTAAAAAGCCTGATGTTCTGAAAGGTTCTTGCCATTCCGAGCTTAGTAAGCTTATCGGGAGTTTTGCTCATAACGGTGTGGTATTTGCCGTTATTCTCTCCTGCATACAGCTTTTTCATCTTACCTCTCGGTTTGTTGGAAATAACAAGCTTATCCTTATAGTAAATTGCGCCGTTTGTCGGCTCATATACACCGGTAATGGCATTAAACGCCGTTGTTTTTCCTGCACCGTTAGGTCCGATAAGAGCCACTATTTCGCCCTTGTTTACCTCCATAGAAAGGTTATTTACGGCGATAACGCCGCCGAACTGCATTGTAATATCGCACAAGCGAAGTACACTTTCCATTATTCCTGTACCTCCGCTTTAGATTTTTTTAATTTGCCGGCTATTTTCCCCGGAAGATTTTTAATTGCCCTATACATACCGACGGAGCTGAATTCTCTGTCGCCCATAATACCGTTGCGGAAGAAAAGCACAAAAATCATAATAATTACGGAGAACACAACAAGACGGAAGCCGTTTCTGAATATAGGCGAACTGATTCCCATAAAGGTTCCGCTGTCAAGTCCTCTTAGCCACCATTCCTGCGAGGCGATATAGAGGAAACTTGCAAGTATCGAGCCTGTAATCGAGCCGATACCGCCTATAACAACTATAAGGAGTATTTCATATGTAAGTGCCGATGTGAACGGCGCCGCATTCGTCGAGCCAACGAAAACAGCGTAAAGAGCGCCGCCGATGCCCGCAAAAAATGAGCTTGTGACAAAGCTTATCATTTTGTGCTTCGCAAGATTTATACCCATAGCCTCTGCCGCTACTTCATCATCTCTTATAGCCTTAAACGCACGGCCGTATGTAGAATGAATTAAAAGCGCTATAATGCCTATGCAGACAAACGCCGCTATAAAGAACGGTATTACAAAGGACATTTTCGCAAAAGGTGTATCGGCAAGCCGTGCCTTAAAGGTATTAAGCTGACTTATCGGGAATGAGCCGTTTGTAACCCTGCCGAATTTATCCCACTGTATTATAGTGCGGAGTATTTCCGCAAAGCCCAGTGTGGCAATGGCAAGATAGTCGCTTTTAAGCTTTAACACAGGAAGCCCTATAAGGAAGGAAAAGAGCGCCGCCGCAAGACCTGCCAAAATTATTGCGACAATTATGGGAAGCTGAAAATTTATAACAGGCTTTCCCGAAAAGCTGTATACCATTTCACGGCTTGCGTTATCAACCGAGAAAACCGAATACATATAGGCGCCTATCAGCATAAAGCCTGCCTGACCCAAAGAAAAGAGTCCGGTAAATCCGTTTAGCAGGTTCATAGATACAACGACTATGGCGTATACGCAGCCCTTTTGAAGTACCTTTACTATCATATCAACCGAAAGCGAGGTTGCGTCTATGTAAATAAGCACGGCTATAAGCGCCGCAAAAAGTATAAGATTGCAGACGGTATTTTTCTTTTTGTCCGCAGGACTTAATATCTTCATAAACACTCCCCTCCTTAAACCTTATCGGTGACCTTTTCACCGAAAAGACCCGACGGTTTAACACAAAGTATAACAATAAGCAATGCAAATGTAAACGCATCCGAAAACGGCGTAAGGCTCACGCCGCCTACGCTTACCGAACGGATAAGGTTTTCGCAGATGCCTATTATAAACGCTCCTACAACAGCGCCCGGTATCGAACCTATTCCGCCGAAAACCGCCGCAACAAAGGATTTAAGTCCCGGCATTGAGCCTGATGTGGGAACTACCGACGGATAGTTTGAAAAATAAAGTATCGAACCGACCGCCGCCAAAAACGAACCTATTACGAAGGTCATACTTATAACCCTGTTGATTTTCACGCCCATAAGCTGACTGGTTTCAAAATCCTTTGAAACGGCACGCATTGCGATACCGATTTTTGTGAATTTGATTATCGCAACAAGCCCCAGAACCAATGCGAGCGTAAGCACGGGGGTAATTACCGTAACCCATTTTGTGGTAGCACCGAATATCTTTACCGTATTTGATAAAAACGGTATGGTAGGATAAACCTTTGCAAGACCGCCCGTAGCGTAAAGCGCTATATTCTGAAGCGTGTATGAAACGCCGATGGCGGATATCATAACCGACATACGGGGTGCGGATCTAAGCGGCTTATACGCCACCTTTTCGACCGTTACGCCGATTATTACCGTAACCGCAAGCACAAACGGTATCGAAAGATAAAGCGGCATAGCCGTAGTTGCGTAAACCATTATCAGTCCCGCAACCATAAATATATCGCCGTGGGCGAAGTTTATGAGACGGAGTATGCCGTAAACCATTGTGTATCCTATGGCTATAAGCGCATACTGACCGCCGACGGATATTCCCGCCAATAAATAATCCATTAAAATTCCTCCGAAAGACAGGTGTAATACATCGTGATTTAAAAAATCAGGACCGGATGCTGTTCATCCGGTCCGAAGCGAAAATCAACGATTAATTAACGCCTTGTTCCTTAACAAATTTCCACTTGCCGGTCTCGTTATCGGCGGCCTTGATGTAGGCTACGGTACGCTCTGCGTCGCCGTTCTCGGAATCAAACTTGATTTCGCCGGTAACACCCTTGTAATCAACATTCCAAAGTGCGTCCATTATCTTCTGTGAATCGCCGCTCTTTGCAGCCTTTATAGCTTCAAGCGCAGTGAAGTAAGAATCGTAACCCATTGCGGAAACGGCAGATACTATATCGTTGCCGCCGTTGTTGGTAAGTCTTGAGGAATCAGCGTTTAACCACTTTTTAAAGCCGTCGTCGAATTCCTTGTTGCCGCCTTCCTGATAGAAGGTGGTGATGTTAACCTCAACATCCTTGCCCTTTGCGGCCGCAAGAATAACATTGCTGTCCCAGGTATCGCCGGCATAAAGCGGAATTTTAATTCCCTGTGTTGCGGCGGCTTCGATTATAAGCTGTGCATAAGAAATTGAGGTAGGAGCGAATATTGCCTGAGCTCCGCTGTTTTTGGCATTTGTAATATAAGAAGTAAAGTCGGCTTGATTGGTCGGGAAGTTTTCCGCTACAACCTTACCGCCTAACTTTTCAAAAGCGGTCTTAAAGCTGCTTGCAAGACCCAAGTCATAAGCGTTGCCGAGTTCTGCTAAAGTATAAGCGGTTTTAACGCCGTTGTCCCAAGCGTATTTCGCAAGTACAGCGCCCTGGAAAGGATCGAGGAAGCAAATACGGAAATAATGCTTGTTGCCCTTTGTTACCTGTGCGTTTGTGCAGGTAATACCGATTGCGGGGATATTAGCCTCCTTGAATGTAGGCGAAGCCGCTATCGAGACGCTTGAACCGTAAGAGCCGAGAACTACCGAAACCTTTTTATTAACAAGCTCGGCGGCGGCGGTTACTGCCTTATCGTCCGCAGACTGGTTATCAACCTCAACCAATTCTATTTTGTAGGTCTTTCCGTCGATTTCAACGGTAGGCTGTACATCGTGAGCGTACTTAACGCCCAAGGTCTCCTGCTTACCGCCTGCGCCGTTAGCGCCGGAAGCCGGTTCGAAAATACCGATCTTAATTGTGTCAGAACTGCTCTGGCTGCCGCCGCATCCGGCAAAGCTCGCACAAACGGCAGCTACACAAAGGATTGCCGCAAAAATTTTTTTCATACTGTTTTCCTCCCTAAAAAGTATCAAAGAATGAATAAGCATATTTTCTTATTCAATTTTAATAAATTATACTGTTTTTTTGTTTATATGTCAACAAAGCATAAAAATTTCTAACATTTTTTGGGTTTGAGTTGCCTTAGGGCCTGTCAATTTGTACACCGTACACAATAAAGTGTGCGCCGTAGAAAAACACTTCTATATAAAACATTCTTCTGTGACGGACTGTACGCCGTTCTCAAGCCCTTTTACAAGCTCATAAGAGCCCAGCCCCTCGGAGAATGCGGTGGCGCTTCCCGCGCAAACCGCACTTTTTAACGCATATCCGTAGCCCTTATTTTCCGCCGCCGCGGCTATAAATCCCGCAACTGCCGAATCCCCTGCGCCGACAGTGTTTACAGCCTTTCCCGAAGGCGCCGAACAGAAATGCTTTTCCCCGTATTCGTCAATTAAAAACGCTCCCTTGCCGCCTAACGACACCATTACATTTATAGCTCCGCTTTTTCTCAGCTCCTCCGCAAAGCCGACCGCCTGTTTTATATTAAGCGAGCTTACCGAAAAAATTTCGCACAGCTCCTCAAAATTCGGCTTTATTAAAAACGGCTTGTATTTAAGGGTATTTGTAAGAACCTCACCCCTTGCGTCAACCACGGCTCTTACATTGTTTTTCGCCGTTATCCGCAAAAGTTTTTCATATGTATCGGACGGCAGACCCTTATGTATGCTTCCCGCAAGCACAAGAATATCATCGCTTTTAAGCCCGGCAAGCTTATTATAAAGCTCTTTTAACGCTTCTTCGGGAATTGCGGGACCGTTTGAATTAATATCGGTCTCCGTATCGGTTCTGAGCTTTACATTTATTCTGCTCATTCCTGTCTTTAGGCGTATAAAATCGGCGGCTATGCCCTTTTCCTTTACTCTTTTTTCGATTTCATCCCCCGTAAAACCGGCGATAAAGCCGAGTGCGGCAGACGGAACGCCGAGATTTTTAAGCATTACCGAAACATTAATGCCCTTGCCGCCGCAAAAGACGGTCTCCTTTGTGCTGTTATTTATACTTCCTGTTTTAAGAGTATCGGGATAAAGAACATAGTCAAGCGCCGGATTAAGGGTCACGGTATAAATCATAATTGTATCCTCCGCTGAATTAAAAATAAACAAAAAACCGTTGCAAACCCAAAAGTTCACAACGGTTCTGGCGCGCTGAAGAAGATTCGAACTCCCGACCTTCTGGTCCGTAGCCAGACGCTCTATCCAGCTGAGCTATCAGCGCATCTGCGATCTTTTTTAAGACCGCCATAGTATAATATCACATTACCCAGACAAAATCAAGACTTTTTTTAATTTTTTTGCCGAATTTTAAATTTTAAGCACAACAATGGCTATATTGAAGTATATAAACAGCGAAATAGCGTCCACAATGGTGGTTATAAACGGACTTGCCATTACCGCGGGGTCAAAGCCTATCTTTTTTGCGATTATCGGCAGTACGCACCCTATAAGCTTTGCCACAATTACCGTAAAGAACAGGGTGAGACAAACAACCGCTATTTCCGCAAACTGTTTTCCGGGGTCAAAGGTATGGAAAAGCAGATAATCCACAAGCCACATTTTTATAAAGTTTATCGCCGCAAGCGTAATACTGCAGCAAAGGGCAACCCTCAGCTCCTTCCACATAACCCTGCCTATATCCTTAAACTGAATATCACCGAGAGAGATACTGCGGATAATCGTTACTGAAGACTGGCTTCCCGAATTTCCGCCCGTATCCATAAGCATAGGAATAAAAGCGATAAGCGCCGGCAAAACGGTTAGTTTTTCTTCAAAGCTTGAAATAATAGCACCCGTAAATGTTGCCGAAATCATAAGAAGCATAAGCCACGGTATACGGGCTTTAAAGGTTGAAAAAACGCTCGTTCTGAAATATGTTTTGTCCGACGGAAGTATAGCCGCCATTTTTTCAATATCTTCGGTTGCCTCTTCTTGGATAACATCGATAGCGTCGTCAACCGTAACTATACCTACAAGGCGGTTTTCTTTATCAACAACAGGCAGTGCCATAAGGTCGTATTTCTCGAATTGACCCGCAACCTCTTCCTTATCGTCAAGCGTGTTGGCATATATAATGTTTTCGTCCATTATATCGCCTATAACGCAGGTCTTTTCGTTTAAAAGCAGATCCTTTACCGAAACTATGCCGAGAAGATGGCGGCTGGCATCGGTAACATAGCAGGTATATATCGTTTCGGTATCAAGTCCGATCCGCCTTATTTTATCAAAAGCCTGCTCTACGGTCATATCCCTTTTAAGGTCAATATACTCCGTGGTCATAATGCTTCCGGCGCTGTCGTCGGGATATGCCAAAAGCTGATTTATCATTTTACGGGTCTTAGGGTCGGTCTGCTTCAGTATTCTTTTCGCAACCGTAGCAGGCATTTCGTCGATAATATCGACCGTATCGTCCATAAACAGCTCATCCATTACCTCACGAAGCTCGGTATCGCTGAACGCCTCTATAAGAAGCTGCTGCATTTCGGTATCCATTTCAACAAATACCTCTGCCGCAAGCTCTTTAGGCAGTATACGGAATACAACCGGCAGCTCACGCTCAGGAGCGTCGGTCAAAATCTGCGCAATGTCCGCAGGGTTCATTTCTGAAAGCAATTCTCGCAATCGGGCATATTTCTTTTCCTCGATTAGCTGTAAAATTTCTTCATTCACAAAAAATCCCCCTTTGCGATTCGCATAAAAAAAGCCCGTTTTAGGAAATTAAAAGGTCTTTGACTTAAGTAACGGGAGAACCCTTTGCTTTCACTGCAACGAGACTTAAAGCTTGCTTTTTTATACTGTGTATTTACTATGTTTATTATACCCGTTTTGAAAGCTTTTGTCAACCGACAAAAAATGCAATAAAGTCCCGCCTTGCCTTTTTTATGTAATCGTGTTATAATTTTTTCGGTGATATTAATGACAGAAATTTATATAGTAAGGCATTGCGAAGCAATAGGCAATGTCAAACGGATATTTCAGGGCGCATCGGACCTTGATATAAGCGAAACAGGCGCCGAACAGCTCGAATATTTAAAACGCAGGTTCGCCGATATAAAGCTTGATAAGGTTTATACAAGTCCTCTTATAAGGGCAAAAAAAACCGCCATTGCCGTGATAGGCGGAAGAAATATAGAGCTTATATGCGAGCCCGGACTGCGTGAATTAAACGGCGGAATAGTTGAGGGTAAACCGTTTTTGGAGACCTTCCGCTCAATTCCCGGTCTTGCAGATACCTGGGATAACCACCCAGAGGATTTCGCGCCCGAGGGCGGTGAAAAAATGCGTGACGCATATGACCGCATTTGGGACACCGTACTTAAAATAGCAAAAGATAACAAGGGCAAAACCGTTGCCTGCGCCACACACGGCGGCGTTACAAGGTGCCTTATGTGCCGCCTTTTAAACGGAGACATTAAAAAGCTTTCAAAAACGCCGTGGAGTGAAAACACTGCTGTCTCGCTTATAAGATTTGACGAATGCTTTACCCCTGAGGTAGTCTTCTTTAACGATGTCTCGCATCTTCCTGCCGAACTTATTCCTCAAAGGAGCAGACTATCCTCATTTATGGGCGGAGAGAAAAAATGATTATAATGTCAGTTGACCTCGGCAAAGCCAGAACCGGAATTGCGGTATCAGATACGGGAGAGAGCTTTGCCTTTCCCAAATGCGTTATTAATGAATATTCGACCGAAAGACTTGTTAAAAAAATCTGCGGCTGTGCCGAAGAGTATTCCGCCGAACTTATAGTAGTGGGATATCCTAAAAATATGAACGGCTCTGCAGGAAGCAGAGCCTGTGAGTGTGCGGAAATTGCCGATATGATAAAAGAAGAAAGCGGAAAGAGCGTTGTTATGTGGGACGAACGCTGTACTACCGTTTCTGCCCATACCGCGCTTAATTATACCGATACAAGAGGTAAAAAGCGCAAAAGCGTTATAGACGCCGTAGCCGCAGTTATAATTCTTGAGGATTATCTCGCTTACAGAAAAAACCAAAAAAACGAAGAAAAGATTTAGCGTTTTAATCTGCCCGCAATACAGCATATAAGGAAAGCTGCCAGATCCGCCGCAACTATCGTTGAACCAACGGGCGTTCCGGCAAGCACCGAAATAAGTATTCCCAGTGCGGCGCAAAGCACCGAAATTGCCGCCGAAAAGCATACGACAGGCAAAAAGCTTTTGAAAATACGCATTGCAGATATTGCAGGAAAAATAACAAGCGCGGATATAAGCAAGGAACCAACAAGATTCATTGCAAGCACGATAATAACCGCCGTAACCACCGCTATGAGAAGATTGTAAGCCTCCGCCCTTAAGCCGGACGCCTGCGCGAAATCCTCATCAAAGGTTACGGCGAATATTCTGTTATAAAATACAGCAAACAGCGTTACAACTGTCACCGAAAGTATTACACAAAGCAGAACCTCAAGCCTTGAAAGCGTAAGTATTGAGGTCGAGCCGAAAAGCGTACTGCACACATCTCCGGAAACATTAGAGGAGGAAGAAAAAACATTCATAAGCAAATAGCCTATTGCAAGCGAGCCGACCGAAATCATTGCTATTGCGGCGTCTCCCTTTATTTTTGTGTTTTTTCCCGTTCTTAAAAGCAAAATCGCGCTTAAAACCGTAACAGGCAGAACAACCGACATATTATTTGAAATGCCGAGAACAGAGGCTATGGCTATTCCGCCGAACGCAACATGGGAAAGCCCGTCGCCTATAAACGAAAACCGTTTGAGCACAAGTATAACGCCTAAAAGCGATGAGCAAAGCGCTATAAGCACCCCGACAATCATAGCATACCGAACAAACGGATACTGAAAATAAAATTGCAGTTTTATAATCAAATCTTCCACTGTTAATTCTCCCCCGTCTGTTTTTTTATAAATTCATCTCGGGTTCCGTAAAAAACTTCCTTGCCGATAACAAGAAATTTATCGGCGTACTTTTCCGCCGCCTTAATATCGTGTGTTATCATTATCACTGCAATTCCCTCGTCATTGAGTTCCTTTATAACCGAGTACATTTCTTTTTCGGCTAAAGTATCAAGCCCCGAAACCGGCTCGTCAAGTATAAGCAGTTCTCTGCCGGCGCATAGCGCTCTTGCAAGCAACACCCTCTGCCTCTGTCCGCCCGAAAGCTCACGGAAGCACTTGTTTTCAAGGTTTTTAATACCCATTTTTTCCATATTCTCGCTTGCGGTCTTACGGTCGCTTTTAGTGTAAAAAGGTCTGAATTTACCCGATTTCAGACACCCCGAAAGCACAATTTCCCTTACGCTTGCGGGAAAATCGCGCTGTAGATCGGTCTGTTGCGGCAGATAGCCTATTCCTCCGTTTTTAAGCTTCGGGCTTTTTTCAATACTGCCCGAAAGCGGCGGATTAATACCGGTAAGCGCTTTAATAAGCGTTGATTTACCCGAACCGTTTTCCCCTACCACGCACAGGTAATCGCCGCGGAACACCTCAAAACCGATTCCCTCGGCAACCGTTTTTCCGTCGTACCCCAAATAAACATTATCTGCTTTAAGAAGCATTTCCATCATTGTCAAGTCCCTTTTTAAAGTTAATAAGATTGTTTTTTGCTATCGAGAGATAGGTCTCGCCGCCGGAAATTCTCTTTTTTGTTACCGACTGCATACTGTCAAGCGATAAAATGCGCTGATTTTTGCTCTCGGTATTTTTTATTACGGTCTCCGCCACAAGCGGTTGCGGACTTTCTGTTGTAAAAATATAACGGGCGCCCGTCTCATCCGCCTTTTTTGAAAGTCGGGTCACTGTTTCAAAGCTTGCCTCTGTTTCGGCGGAGCAGCCGGGAAACGCCGCCGTATACGATATCCCGTAATCACGCATTAAATAGGCGAACGGGAATCTGTCAGCAAAAATAAGAGATTTTACCGATGCCGTTTGACTTGCGTTTTCGTATTCTTTGTCAAGCTCGTAAAGCTCTTTTATATACAGCTCGGCATTTTTGCCGTAAGCTTCTTTATTGTCGGCATCCTTTTCGCAAAATATCTCACCGATTTTATTTGTCAGTTTTGCGGCATTTTTAAGCGAAAGCCAGACATGCTCGTCATATTCATCCTCGTGATTACCGTGATGCTCTTCATCGTGTTCCTCGTTTATCGCGTCTGTACCGAGCAGATCAATTAAATTAATCTCCGTTCTGTCCTTATTCGGCGAACGCAGACACGCTTCCTTTACCCATTTGTCCGACTCTCCGCCGATGTATATAATAATATCAGCAGAGGCGATTTTAATAAAATCGTCCGCAGACGGCTGGTAGCTGTGCATATCCGTGCCGTTTTCCAAAAGCAGCGTAATATCGGTGGTATCCCCCGCAATTTCACGAGTCCAGTCATAAATAGGGAAAACCGTACACACGGCATTAAGCCTGTCCGATTTTCTAAGATTATAATTGCCGCATCCCGAAAATAATACGGCTGTAAGCAACGCCGTAAACAGCGCCGTAATTTTTTTCATAACACATTAACTCCGAATTTGCAAATCATTCGCAAATTAGTATACACCCTTTATAACGGCTTGTCAAGCAGGCGTGTATAAAACAGTTGAATAAATAATATGTTTGTTATATAATTAAAAAAAACGCCGGAAGGAATTTATGTGAAGAACCTAATTATAAACATTTATAAAACACTTTTTTTCTTTGATTTTGCAATAGTTGCAGCATACCTTATACCAAAGCTTAAAACGGGCAGGGACTCGCTTAACGCACTTTTAAGCGAGGCGGTCTTTCTTGCGACAGCATTAGTATTTACCTTTATTTTCATAAAATTTGTCGAAAAGGGCAGACTGCGTGTTTTTAACCGTAGAAATAAGCTTCGCCACTACTGCTGCGGTCTGCTTGTGGGTATTTTACCGATAGCCGTAACCGCCGTTCTGCTCTTTATCTTCAAGGGTCTGTCGTTCAACGGCGTTAGCATCAACAGCTTTTTGGATGTTTTGATTTGGATAGCGGCTGTTTTCTGCAATGCCGCCGCAACCGAGCTGCTGCTCAGGGGATATTTGTGGAAGCTTTACAGATGCTATTATCCGCTCCCTGCCGTATGCGCCGTAATAACCGTGCTTTTCATTTCAATGAACATTGACATTTTCTCGGGTGGAGTTATATATACCGCAAATTTATTGCTGGGCAATTTAGCTTTATGCTTCCTTGCTGAATATACACACTCGCTTTTAGCACCGATAACCGCACACTTCTTTTACAATGCGGTAAGCTCGCTGATTTTGGGAAGCTTTACCGTTTCAAAGGATTACCCTTATATTATAAACACCGTTTATTCGGGTAATAAGCTTTTTTCAGGCGGTGACGCAAAGCTTGAGGGCAGTATTATAATGCTTGCGGCAAATATAGCCTTATGTCTTTATTTTGCCAAAAAGCTTACCGGTAGGAAAAGAAGATGAAAAAAAGCTTTTCACCAAAACTAACGGCTCCGCAGTTAATACTTCTCGCCTTTTTCAGCCTTATAATTATAGGCAGTTTGCTTTTATGGCTGCCGATAAGCTCGGCGGACGGCAAATCCGTCTCCTTTACCGATGCGTTTTTCACCTCGGCTACCTCTGTATGCGTTACGGGACTTGTAACCCTGCCGACAGTCAGTGCCTGGAGCGTTTTCGGAAAGGTAGTAATACTGTTTCTTATTCAGATAGGCGGTCTCGGCGTAATTACCGTTATGGCTGAACTGATGATTTTGGTTCACCGCAAAATCGGAATTGCCGACCGTATACTTATACAGGATTCTTTCAATCTTAACTCAACGTCAGGTATTGTTAAATTTACAAAAAAGGTTGTTTTCGGTACGCTTGCGGTCGAGAGCGTCGGAGCACTGTTATATATGACCGTTTTTGTGCCCGATTTCGGCATTAAAGGCGTTTGGTATTCGGTTTTTAATTCTGTCTCCGCCTTCTGCAACGCAGGTATTGATATAATTTCCGAAAACAGTCTTTGCGGCTATGCCTTAAACCCGATAATAAACATTGTCACCTGCTTGCTTATAATTCTCGGCGGTATAGGCTACATTGTATGGTGGGATGTCGTAAGGGTTATAAAAAAACGGACAAAGCAAAAAATAAAGCTGTGGTCCTCGCTTACACTGCACAGCAAAATTGCCTTGTTTACAACCGCAGTCCTTATTGTCACGGGTGCGGTGTGCTTTTATATTTTCGAATACGGCAACCCCGAAACAATGAAGGGACTTCCCGTCGGGGAAAGGATACTCCTTTCGCTATTCCAATCGGTGACAACAAGAACCGCAGGCTTTGCGACTGTTCCGCAGCAGAATCTAACCGTTTCGTCGTCTGTACTGTCACTTTTACTTATGTTTATCGGCGGCTCACCCGTCGGCACGGCAGGCGGCATTAAAACCGTTACCTTTGCGGTACTGGCGGCGTCGGCAGTGTCTGTTATTAAGAATAAAAACGATGTTAATATGTTCGGCAGAAGAATAAGCATTTCCGCCGTGCGTAAAGCCTCGGCTGTTGCGGCGGTTTCGTTTATGATAGCGTTTTTATCCTCGCTTTTGCTTTCGTGCGTTACAAACGCCCCCGCGCTCGACATATTTTACGAAACCGTAAGTGCCTCCGCAACCGTGGGTCTCTCACGCAATCTTACCTCTTCCCTTAACACGGCAGGAAAGTTTATTATAGCATTTACAATGTATTTAGGCAGAGTAGGTCCTATCTCACTTGCCATTGCGATAACGGGAAAAACCAAAAATGAAAATATAGTAAAAAATCCTTTTGAAGAAATAAGCGTAGGATAGGAGCGTAAAATTATGAAAAAAACATATGCCGTTTTCGGTCTCGGACGGTACGGACGAGCTGTGGCAACAGAGCTGACCGCTGGCGGAGCAGAAGTATTGGCGGTGGATATAAATGACGAAACCGTAACCGACGCCGCCGCTGATTTGCCGATTTGCAAATGCGCCGATGTTACCGACCCCGAGGTCATAAAGCGGCTCGGTACAGCCAATATAGACACGGTAATAGTGGCAATGGCGGCAAATCTTGAAGCGAGCGTTATGGCAACCATTCTTTGCAAGGAAGCCGGCGTAAAAACCGTTATAACAAAATGCGCAAATGACATACACCGCAAGATTTACGAAAAAATCGGGGCGGACAAAGTAATAATACCCGAAAAGGAATCGGGCAAACGACTTGCAAAAAACCTGTTAAGCTCAGGCTTTATCGATTTGGTGGAGCTTTCCGACAATATATCTATGGCAGAGCTTGATGTAAGAGATGAATGGGTAGGCAAAAGCCCTGCCGCGCTTGATCTCAGAAAAAAATACTCTATAAACATTGTAGCCGTAAAAAGCGGAGATACCGTAGAAACCTCGATAGACCCCCAGCTTCCGCTTACAAAGGAAATGAAATTAATAGTAATTGCCGATACCTCAAAGCTTGACGGTATAAAATAAAAAAGTGGGTTTACCCCACTTTTTTTGTGTTATAAAAGAACATTGCAACGCCCGAGCCGCATATTAAAATATAGCCCAATATACTTAAAATGTCGGGTATATCGCCGAAGAAGAAAAATCCGAGTATTGCGGCAAATACAACCTGAAAATAATCGTAAACGGAAATTTCCTTTGCGGGTGCCAATAAATACGCCCTTGTAATCCCAAGCTGACCGATACAGGCAAAGGTTCCTGCGAGTACCAGATACAAAAGCTGTGAAATTGACATATGCTTATACCCCGCCATCATAAACGGCAGACACAGAAGACACGAAAACGCTGAAAAATAAAAAACTATTCTTTTACTGTTCTCGTTTTTCGAACCGAGCTTACGGACAAAGGTATATGCCGCGCCTGCGCCGAGTCCGCCTAACACCCCTGCAAGCGCCGGCACAGCCGAAGGGCTGTTAAACCCCGGCTTTATAATAAACACGCTTCCGATAAACGCAATCGCAACGCCGAGCAGTTGTACTATGCCCGGCTTTTCTTTAAGCAGTATAACCGAAAAAAGAATAGCAAAAAACGGCGAGAGCTTATTAAGCATATTTGCGTCGGAAAGGTTAAGCCTGCCGAGAGCATAAAAATTACAAAGCAGACCGAGCGTTCCGCAAATACTCCTGCCGAAAAGCGCGGGTATATTCCCTTTTTCGGGCATAAAGCTTATTTTTTCCTTCAACATCATAAAAAGGATAAAGATAAAAGCAATGAAATTCCTGAAAAACGCCTTTTGAAAAGCAGGCAGATTGCCCGAAAGCTTGACAAACAGGGACATAACCGAAAAACCGAATGCCGCAATTAAAACGCAAATTATTCCCTTTACCTTGTTATTTAATTTAACCATTAAACCACTTTTTTCTCAATTTAATCACATATAAATTATATATGTAAACGAAAAAAAGTCAAGAGAAAGGACCTCCGCCGCAGCGGAGGTCCTATTAAAATACGATTTAAGAATTACATGAGACTTTTGTATATCTCTGCAATTTCCTCAACGCTTGTATCTCTCGGGTTACCGGGACGGCAAGCATCGGCATAAGCGGACTCCGCAAGCGCGGGAATGTCTTCTTCCTTTACTATGCCCTTTAATGTGGTGGGAATACCTACATCCTCGGCAAGCTGTCTTACAGCCTCAACTGCCGCCTTGCGGTATTCTTCCTGAGTCATACCGTCAACACCTTCAACGCCCATTGCCTTGGCAATGTCCTTATACTTTTCACCGGTGTACTCTGCGTTATAAGCCATAACAGCCGGAAGAAGTATAGCGCAAGCCTTGCCGTGCGGAGTATCGTAGTAAGCCGAAAGAGTATGAGCCATAGAGTGGTCAACACCGAGACCTACATTAGAGAAGCCCATACCGGCAACATACTGACCGAGAGCCATTCCCTCTCTGCCGTCCTTGCCGTTTTTAACGGCATCACGGAGCGAACGGGCGATAATTTCGATTGCCTTTATATGGAACATGTCCGAAAGCTCCCAAGCGCCCTTTGTTATGTATCCCTCGATTGCGTGGGTAAGAGCGTCCATACCGGTAGCGGCGGTAAGAGAAGCCGGCATTGTAGACATCATATCGGGGTCAACAACAGCCACAACCGGAATGTCGTGCGCGTCAACGCAAACGAATTTGCGCTTTTTCTCAACATCGGTAATAACATAGTTGATTGTTACCTCCGCGGCAGTACCTGCGGTGGTAGGAACCGCGATTATCGGAACACATTTGTTCTTTGTCGGCGCTACACCCTCAAGAGAACGGACATCGGCAAATTCGGGATTTGCTATAATAATGCCGATAGCCTTAGCGGTATCCATAGAAGAGCCGCCGCCGATAGCTACTATGCAGTCGGCGCCGCATGCCTTGAATTCGGAAACGCCGTGCTGTACATTTTCAATAGTCGGATTCGGCTTAATGTCGGAATAGAGCTTATAATCTATACCGGCAGCCTCAAGAATATCGGTAACCTTTTTTGAAACGCCGAATTTAACAAGATCGGGGTCGGAGGCAACGAAAACCTTTTTAAAGCCTCTGCTTTTAATTTCATCCGGTATTGCCTTAATAGCACCCGAACCGTGATAAGAAGTTTCATTGAGCATAAATTTGTTCATAAGGATTCACCTTTCCTTTTTTCTTTAATTATACACAGTAAAATCCGTATATTCAATTATAAAATTGTGAATATTATGTTACTTTTGAGAAGAAACACATAAAAAATGAATAATTATTAACTTAGGACACGGATTTGATTAATTAAGGTCGGAAAGCTTTTTAATAAGAGAGGTTGCGGCTTTATAAATGCTGTTTATATCCTTTTTGTTTTCAAGAACCGTATCTGAAACACGGCGGCAGGAAATTTGAAGTCCGTCGGGTAAATTGCCGAAATTTTCCGTTGCGGTAGCTTTGTAGAAATCCTCACCCAGGGCAAGCGGTTCTCCGTCAAATATGCTTGTATTGTCCGAAATGCCCTCCAAATACTTATAGGAATCCTTGTCGGTTATATATATCAACGCCTTTTCGTCCCCCGCAATCAGGGTTTGGAGCTTGGTAAGCATTGTGTTTTTATACTGCACATTTCCCTTATCCGAAAAGCTGCAATTTATAACCTGAACCTTAACCTCACCGTCATTATTGACATCTTCGGCATATTTTCCTAAATACTCGGCAATTTTTTCGGTCTGCTCGTCAAGCACCGGTGTATATGTGAAATAAACCGCTTCAAAATCATACTTCGGCCTTGAAACGCACTGCGTGATAAGCACCGCAAGCACAACGGTAACAGCCGTAACGGCTACAACATACCACTTGTACTGAAACCAGAAATTATCCCATTTTTCCTTAGGCGTTTTCGGAACTATCGCAACCTCGCTCGGCTTCGGCGGAGCTTCCATTTCACCGTGCTGCATTTTTTTAAGCTCTAAAAACTCTTCCCTTGCGCGGCGCTGCTCCTCTAATATTTCGTTTTTCTTATCTGCCATTCTTTACACCCTGTATTAATATAACACTTTTTCGGGCGCCGTGCAAGTAAGCATTGTTTCATATATGTAAACATTTTATAAACCAAAACGCCCCGTGCAAAGGCACGAGGCGTTTATCTTCCGTTTATACGGAATTAGATTTCGGCAAAGTACTTAATTGTACGAACCATCTGGCTTGTGTAGCTGTTCTCGTTATCATACCAAGAAACAACCTGTACCTGATAGGTGTCGTCATCAATCTTAGTAACCATTGTCTGTGTAGCGTCGAAGAGCGAACCGTAGGTGATGCCGATAATATCAGAAGATACGAGCGGCTCCTCGGTGTAGCCGAAGGAAGCTGAAGAAGCAGCCTTCATAGCGGCGTTGATGCCTTCAACGGTAACATCCTTGCCCTTAACAACAGCAACAAGAATGGTGGTAGAACCGGTCGGAACCGGAACACGCTGAGCAGAACCGATAAGCTTACCGTTAAGCTCCGGGATAACAAGACCGATAGCCTTAGCAGCACCTGTTGAGTTCGGAACAATGTTTACAGCGGCAGCACGGGCACGACGAAGGTCGCCCTTTCTGTGCGGGCCGTCAAGAACCATCTGATCGCCTGTGAAAGCGTGAACAGTGGTCATAATACCGCTCTGAATGGGAGCATACTTGTTAAGAGTATCAGCCATAGGAGCCAAGCAGTTTGTGGTGCAGGAAGCGGCAGAGATAATCTTATCGTCAGCGTCAAGAGTTTTTTCGTTAACGCTGTAAACGATAGTCTTAAGATCCTTACCCGCGGGAGCGGAGATAACAACCTTTTTAGCGCCTGCGTCGATATGAGCCTGAGCCTTATCCTTAGAAGTGTAGAAGCCTGTGCACTCAAGAACAACATCTACGCCGATTTCTCCCCACGGAAGATCGGCAGCGTTCTTTTCAGCATAGATTTTAATGGTCTTGCCGTCTACTGTGATGCTGTCTTCTCCGGCAGAAACCTTGTCCGCAAGAGCATATCTGCCCTGAGCAGAGTCATACTTGAGAAGATGAGCGAGCATAGCGGGGCTTGTAAGATCGTTAATAGCAACAACCTCATAACCCTCTGCGCCGAACATCTGACGGAAAGCGAGACGGCCGATACGGCCGAAACCATTGATAGCAACTTTTACCATTGGAAAAACCTCCTTAATATTTTGCATTTTCTATTTTACTCTATTTGTCCGACATTTTCAAGCTATTTGTTTAATCTTTAACAATTTTTTTAATTTTTATGAAAAATGGCATAATAATCTTACCTGAGGAGGCGCACAATATGATATTTTTTCCAAACCGTGTGCAGCGTTATACATCTGCACTGCGGTTATATATACAACATTCCGTTCTGCAAAAGGGACTTAGCCGTTCTCACACGGCACAACTTAAAAAAATCACGCTTGCGGAGGCTCTTGCGTCTAAAAACGAAATCTCACCCGTAAATATAAACGAGCTGTCGGATTCATTGCTCGGTACGGCACAGATACTGATGTTTAAAAACGCCGAACCGCTTAAGGTAGAATTGGACGGCGGCGGCGTGTTTTTAATAAATAAACAGCTTTATACCGCCCTTGTTTTGGAGCTTGTAGACTGCGGCTGTGAAAAAATAGCGGTTATAAGCCGCAGTCCGAATACGGTGATTAAGGCAAGAAGGCTTTGTAAATACGGCAATCTGCCGAAAATTGTTAAGGCTATGTCGGGCGACCTTATGGTTGAAACAAAAAGCGGTGCCGCGATAATCAGATTTCCGAGTCCGTCAACAACGCTAAAGGCAAAAAAAACGGAAAATGAATGGTATTATCTTTTGGACAGCTTCTCGCCTGTTAATATATGGCTTAAATAACTGTTGTGCCAAACGGCAAACTGTGTTATAATAATTTAGTTAAAGAGGTGTTCCTATGAAAAAAATTGCCAGCTTTACCGTTGACCACGATAAGCTTGAAAAGGGAATGTATATTTCCCGTATAGACGGCGACGCCGTAACCTACGACATCCGTATGAAAAAACCGAACGGCGGCGATTACCTGTCAAACGGCGCGCTCCATACCTTTGAGCATTTGTTTGCCACTTTTGTACGAAACGGCAAGTATTCGGACTGCGTGATCTATGTGGGTCCTATGGGTTGCCGCACAGGCTTTTATATGATATTGCGCGATTCGGTATCGGGCACTGAAGCAATAGAGCTTGTTAAAAGCTGTTTCGGGTTTATTGCCGATTTCACGGGTGAAATACCCGGAAGCAAACGGAAAGAATGCGGAAATTATCTTGAACACGACCTTGACGGGGCGAAAGCCGCCGCACGGGATATGCTTTCCGTTTTAGAAAATTGGCAAACAGAGAACCTTAAATACAAGGAATGAAAAAATGGAAATTACGGTAGAAGAGCTGCAAAAGCTTAATAAGGACAGTTATGTGCTTTACGATATAAGAGACAGCCTTGAACGGAGCTACGGCTATATTCCCGATTCCGTAAGCATAGCTCCCGAAGAAATTGAAAGCCGCCACGCAGAGTCAAATTCCAAATCTGCGGTAATATATTGCGCAAGGGGCGTTGTAAGTCTTGACATAGCAAAAAGCCTTTGCGAAAAGGGTATAAAAGCATACAGCCTTAAGGACGGCTACATATCGTGGTTAAGATATGAAATGAATCGGCAAAACGCCGATATTGTTTGCCAAAGCGCCGAAAGAAGTCTGCACAAAAAGTTTAAGAAAAATATTTTCGGCAAATTTATAAAGGCGCTTAAAACCTACCGCCTTGTAAACGAGGGAGACAAAATCGCGGTTTGCATATCGGGCGGTAAGGATTCCTTTCTTATGGCAAAGCTTTTTCAAGAGCTGAAGCTTCACAGCCCCGTGAACTTTGATGTTGAATATATCGTTATGGATCCCGGCTACAACGCCGAAAACCGTAATATAATAGAGCAAAACGCAAAGATGCTTAAAATACCGATAAAGATTTTCGAATCTAATATATTCGAGTCGGTTTATACGGTAGAAAAATCTCCCTGTTACCTCTGCGCCCGTATGAGAAGGGGTTATCTTTACAGCTTTGCGAAAAGTCTCGGCTGTAACAAAATAGCGCTCGGCCACCATTATGACGATGTGATAGAAACAATACTTATGGGTATGCTTCACGGCGCGCAGATACAAACTATGATGCCGAAGCTTCACAGCACAAATTTTGAAGGTATGGAGCTTATAAGGCCGCTGTATTTTGTCCGTGAGGACGATATAAAGGCGTGGCGTGACTTTAACGGTCTGCACTTTATTCAGTGCGCCTGCAAATTTACGGATACCTGCACCACCTGCAACAACGGCGAAAACCACTCAAAGCGTCAGGAAACAAAAGAGCTTATAAGAGCTCTTAAAAAAAGTAATCCCGATGTTGAAAAATGCATTTTTAAAAGCGTTGAAAATGTTAATGTAGATACAGTTATCGCCTATAAGCAAAATGGCGTAAGGCATAATTTCCTTGATGATTATGACATTGACAAAAATAAAAATTGACCTTATAATAGTTAGGCAAGATAACTGAAGAAAAGGAGTTTTAGCTTGGAAAAGGACGCTGTTTCCGCCGGAGTTTCCGAAGTCGGCGGTTTATTTAACACGGCTGAAATAAAAATTCTTGTTTGTTATATTTTTTCGTCTATCAATTTCCCGATTCCCGGCAGAATGCTTGCGGATACTCTCCATTACGAGGGTATAGCCAACTGCTTTGAGGTAAACGACGCAATAGACGCGCTTTGCAAAAGCGGTCATCTGAAATCTGCGGACAGCAGTGATGACACCTACACCGTAACCGACGCAGGCCGCCAGATTGCCGATACGCTTAAAACATCTCTCCCCATTGCGGTAAAGGAAAGAGCGTACAGAGCGGCGCTTAAAATGGTGTCCCGTTTCAGAAACGCAAAAGAAAGCATTACCGAAATATCGCACGAGGACGGCAAGACCTATATAACCTGCTCCGCCACTGACCACGGAAAGCCATTTATAAGCGTAAAGCTTTTGGTTGCCGACGAGGAACAGGCGCTTTACATTAAAGACCGTTTTCTTAACAACAGTAATATTTATTCGGAAATAATAGAGTTGCTTACAAAACCCGAAAAATAAAAAAGCTTAAGCCAATTTTTGTTGGCTTAAGCTTTTTTTATTGCTTCAATAAGCTTTTCGGCGGTTTTTATGCCATCGGTCGCGGCGGACATAATACCGCCGGCGTAGCCTGCTCCTTCTCCGCAGGGATAGATTCCGCAGAGGCCTTGGCACTGCCCGTCTTCCCCTCTTACTATCCGTACCGGAGAGGAGCTTCGGGTCTCGGGTGCCGTAAGCACGGCGGAATAGTCCGCAAAGCCTTTTATTTTGCGGTCAAAGAGTTTGATTCCGGATTTAAGATCTTCGGTTATAAACTTCGGAAAAATATTTTCAAAGTCCGCATATGAATAATCGGGCTTTACGGTCGGCTTAACCTTTGTAATTTCCGTCGGTTTGCCGAAAACAAAGCTTCCCACGGTGCTTACGGGAACCTTACCGTTTGCGGCGGCAAACGCCGCCTGCTCAGTTTTTCTTTGCAGTAAACAACCCGCAAGCACATCATCGCCCGGCAAATCGCTCGGTTCAACGCTTACAAGCACTGCGCTGTTGGCATTTGTTCCGTCACGCCTGCTGTTACTCATACCGTTTACCGCAATTCCGCCGAACTCGCTTGAAGCGTTTATTACCTCGCCGCCGGGACACATACAGAATGTATACACGCCCCTGCCGTTCGGAAGATGAACGGCAAGCTTATAATCAGCGGCGCCGAGCGCTTTATTATTTGCGAATTCACCGTATAACGCACGGTTTATATCGCTTTGCAGATGCTCAATCCTGACGCCCATTGAAAACGGCTTTTTTATAAGGACTATATTGCTGTCCCTAAGCATTGAAAAGGTATCCCTCGCCGAATGTCCGGTTGCGATTATAAGACTGCCGCAGGGCAGTCCCTCGCCCGAAACCGTGACGCTTTTAAGAACTCCGTTTTTTTGTGTAAACCCATCAAGTCTTTTGTTGAAACGCACCTCGCCGCCTAAATCGGTTATCTCTTTTCTTATGCTTTTAACAACATTAACGAGTATATCCGTACCGATGTGCGGCTTTGCGTCTGTCAGAATATCCTGCGGCGCGCCGTGCTTTACAAAGGCTTCTAGTACCGCTCGGCAGCGGTAATCTTTAATGCCTGTGTTAAGTTTTCCGTCCGAAAAGGTTCCGGCTCCGCCCTCACCGAACTGTACATTTGATTCGGTGTCGAGCCTGCCGCCCTCAAAAAATTCCTTTACTTGCTCGGTGCGCCTGTCGGCGTCACTGCCCCGCTCTATAACAATGGGTTCAAGCCCCGCACGGGCAAGGGTGAGAGCCGCAAACATACCTGCGGGACCGAATCCCGCAACAATGGGCCTTTCACCGTTATATTTTTCGATTTTTTCCCAGACATAAGGTTTATTTACGAATACCGAGGCGTTTTTTGCTTTTTTAATCACGGCATTTTCGTTTTTAACCTCTGTTAAAAGCGAGCAACAGAAATGCACATTGTTTTTATGTCTCGCGTCCACGGATTTTTTGTAAAGCGACGCCGAAATTATGTTTTTTATATCTGTTTTAAGCTCCTTTGCCGCGGCGCTTTTAAGCGATGAAAAATCGGTATCAAGCGGCAGGGCAACATTATTTACCAGCAGCATTTTTGTTCCTTTTTACAATATTTTCAGCGGCGCACATAGCGCTTGACCACGCCCACCTTAAATTAAAGCCGCCGCAATCGCCGTCAATATCAAGTATCTCGCCGATCGCGTAAAGTCCTTTATTTTCACGACTCATCATTGTTTTTTCATCAAAACCGTCGGTATCAAGCCCTCCGGCTGTTACCTGTGAGTTTATAAAGCCTGTGTTCCCCGTTACGGTAAAGGTCATCGCCTTAATAAGTCCAGCAAGCTTTTTCACATCGGAAGCGCTTAAATCGGCGGTTTTTTCGTTGAGTTTCCGCCCCGCAAGCTTTATGATAACCTGACCCAAACGCTTATTAAGCATACCCGTAAAGAATTCGTCAAGCATTCTGTTTTTAAGTGCCATTGCACGGTTTTCGAGCTCTTTTACAAGTATATCGGCGTTTTTTTCGGGCATTAAATCAAGCACGACCGACATATTACACTGCCCGTCTGCCGCTCCCGAAATCTGAAGTATGGGGGGTCCAGAAAGACCGTAATCGCAGAAAAGCACTTCGCCGTATTCTTCCCGTACCGTTTCCTTGCCTTTTAAAAGCCGTACCATTGCGTCAACCTTTATTCCTTTAAGCTGTTTGACCACATCGGTCTCGGTTTTAAGCTGTACTATGGCAGGATGCATCGCTGCCGTTTTAAATCCGGCGTTTTTAAGTATTTTAAGCACACTGCCGTCGTTCCCGAGCTTATCTCCGCCCGACAGTAAGCCTGCGGCCGCAATAACATTTTCCGCCTGAAAGCTCATATTGCCTGCTATAACCTTGTATCCGCCGCCCATAACCTGAATATTTGTAACCTTGGTTTCGGTACACACCGTAACACCGAGGTCCTCTGCCGCAAAGCGCAGACAATCCACAACAGACGCCGCCTGAAGAGAAGCCGGATAACCCTTATCCCCCTCATAAACAAAGGGTACGCCTATCTCGGAAAAGAATTTTTCACAAACCGCATTGTCATACTTACCGAGTGCGTAAACGCAAAATTCAGGATGTCTGCCGTGATAACGCTCAGGCAGTATTTTTTTGTTTATTATATTACACCGGCCGTTTCCCGTAGTGGCAAGCTTTTTACCTACTCTCGGCAAGGCTTCAAGCACCCTTACCGAAAGTGAGGGTTCGAGCTTTTTTAAGCTTATTGCCGCACAAAGCCCCGAAGCGCCGCCGCCTATTATTATAACATTATCACGCATTTCAGTGCCGCTCGTCAAAATTGGAATAGGTTTCGCAGAAACGGGCTTGGAACGAAAGTGGCTCGTTGCCTGCGTACAGGTGCGATATATCGCTGAAACCGCAGCACCTGAAATATGCTGTTCCCTGCTCTCTCTCCTCGGTTACAAGCGTAGTTACAGAAGAAGTAAGTGCGGTAAATCCCTGCCACAGCGCCATAGGAGAAATTTTCAAGAGGTGCGAAAGCAAAACGCACTCAACGCCGAAATGGCAAAACAGCGCTACCGTATCGGTGTTTTCCTTTTCAACCTTAAAAATCTTGCCTTCGTGGGCATAGCCGTGATTTTTAAGAATTTCGTCAAGTCCGTCGCATACAGCCTTAAACTTTTCTTTTATATCTCCGCTTTGAATAAACGGTGTGTCGATCCATTTGTCCTTATCGTAGTAATCCTCGTTTTCGCACATAAAACGGGGAAGTCTGTCCCACGGGTAAGTATGCTTGCCGCTTTCAGAGTCAATCGCATAGCCGTCAAATTCCCTTAACCAGTCGCATATTACAGCTTCGGTATCATATGCGTCAAGTGTTGGTCTTGCAGTAGCCCTGGCTCTGCCTAAAGGAGAGCAGTAAAACGCGTTTATATTGAGCTTTACAAGGCGGTCCTTTAACAGTCCGGCCTCCCTAAAGCCCTTTTCGGTAAGTGAATCTATGCTGTAATCGGGGTCGCCGTGACGAATAATTAAAAGCTTCATAATTATTTTTTCTCCTTAAATTCCGAGATCCTCATCCGATACCATTTCGTCCGCCGAAATGACGGTTCCGATATCAACATCCTCCCACTTACAAATACGGCGCAGTATAACAACGGGGAAGGAATGAATTTTAGCGTTATATTTGGCAACCGCCTCGGTGTAAGCCATTTTGGCGTTAAGTTTTGCGTTTTCGGTTGTTTCTATTTGGTTTAAAAGCTTTTGGGTATGCACATTTGACTGTAATTCCGGATACGCCTCAATTACAGCCTTAAAATCCTTACTTGTACGGATTTTTGCGCCGCCCTCTCTTGCCTTTGCAAATTTGCCGTATAAATCCGTTTCGGCATTTCTGTATTTATCGGCAACACGCTCGGCTTTATCAATAAGCGCCGCCGAGGTCTCATTTACCGAATCAATATCCGCTTTGGATTTTGAAATTGCGCTTTTAAGCCTGCCGATCGCGTTAAAATCAATAATTATGTTAACCGCAAAGGAAAGAAAGATCGCGATAACCACCATCGGCAAGCTGTATTTTTCGGGTATTTCATCTCCCGTTGTCGCGGCGGCAAAAATACACACCATTAAAAACCACGATACAATAAAGGCTCCGAGCAGCTTTAAAAGCTGTAATAACAAATTGTTTTTATAATTGCCGTTCATAAAAATGCTCCCCTAAAGTAAACTGTACCTCAATTATACTTTAGGAGAGTATTAAAATCAATATTAATTTTACTGAACGGCGTTATTTGAGCCGACGGTAATATCTGTCGTATAGTACCTGCCGCTGCGGTAAATCTTAGCGCTTACCTTTTTGCCCGGCTGACACTCGTTGATATATTCCTCAAGCTTTGTATATTCATCGATTTCCTTGCCGTTAAACTCGGTTATGATGTCGCCCTTGGCAATACCTGAATTATCCGCGGGACTGCCCTCAGCCACGCTTAACACAACGGCGCCTGCCGGATAACCGTAATACTTAAGCACACTTGCGGTGTATTTTTCGCTGACGGTAATACCGATATACGGTTCGGGGTCGTTCTGCTTGTCGATTATATTCTTGCAGATAGTAGAAACTGTGTTTGCGGGTATCGCAAAGCCCATACCCTCAAATTCCTCTGAAACTATCTTGGAACTTGTAATTCCGACAAGCTCGCCCTTTGTATTGACAAGCGCACCGCCGGAGTTGCCGGGGTTGATAGCGGCATTTGTCTGAATAAGCTTAACATCCGAGTCGGTTGATACCACACGGTTAAGTCCGCTTATAACACCGTATGCCACGCTGTCCATAAATTCAAGTCCGCCGGGGTTACCGACTGTTATAACATACTGTCCTACCTTTAAATTGTCCGAATCCGCAATGGAGATAGGAGTAAGCCCCGTGGCATTGATCTTAATAACGGCAAGGTCGGTTGAAATGTTGTATCCCACGACCGTAGCCTCATAGGATTTTGAATTGACGCTGTCAAGGAATACCTCTATTTTAGAGTCCGATTTATTGGTAACGGCGCTCGAAATTACATGGTAGTTGGTGATTATATATCCGTCCGAAGAATATACAACGCCGCTTCCCTCGCCCGTGGATGAGCTGTTTCCGCCGAAAAAGCTTCTTACAGAGGTTGTGGTTCTTATACCTATAACGCTTGGCGTCACCTTTTGAGCCACCGCCTCAACAACCGATTCGGCTGTCTCGTCAACATTTATATTTACATTACTGCCCGAAATTCCCGAACTGCTTGTAAGCGTTGTGCTGTCGGTATTTTTACTTGTAAGCTTTACCGCTGTAACTCCGCTTACCGCGCCGATAACCGCCGCAAGCAAGCAGGCAACGGCAATCGTTGCCGCGCCGTGACCGCCTTTTCTCTGTTTTTTGGGTTTAGGCGGCTTGTAGCCGTAATTCGCCTGACTGTACTGACCGTTCGGGTAAAAGCCGTGCTGCGGCTCCGCCGATTTTTGTTCGTAGGCGCCGCCGCTGTAACCGCTCCCCGTTTCATCCTGAATAATATCATCCTTGCGTTTTGTGTAATAACCGCCCTCAGGTGTTACGGTATATCCGTTATTCTCGGTCTCCTTGCCGTTGACGGAATCGAAACCGTTAAGCTCTCCGCCGTTCATATTATTAAAATCGTCCATAAACGCTTCCTCCTTTTGTTTGAGTATATTGTAAAGCGTTTTTGTTGCGTCCGTTATTCAAATATATGAACTTTCGGTTAATATTTTTAACACAATTTATTTCATAGGATACCGCACAAACAGCTCCGCAAAGCCTTTTTTGCTGAAAGGAACAAGCGGATAGAGATAATTCCTGCCCGAAAGTGTTTTGACAAAAAACATTCCCGTAATTAAAAGTATTAAGCCGCCCAAAAATCCCCACAAACCGAAAATCTGCGTTGCGACAAGCAAGAAAAGTCTTTCAAACTTCATAGCGTAGCCCATTTCGTAATTCGGAAGCGAGAATCCGGCTATTGTAACAAACGCCATTAAAAGTATCGCCTCGGTTATAAACCAGCCTGCGGTTACCGCAAATTCCGAAAGCAGTAAGCCCCCTATTATTCCGAGTGAATTTGAAAGCGAATCCGGCGTGTTGAGCGACGCAAGCCTTAGTCCGTCAACCACAAATTCAAGTATTAAAAACTGCAAAAACAAAGGTATTTCACCCGATTTTTCGGGGACTAACACCTGAAGCCAATCGGGAGCTGAAGCGGCATGTGTTGCAAGCAGTAAATAAAGCGGAGTTATAATTACATTTGCGACCGAAACCAACATTCTGATAATTCTTGTGTAGGTTGCTACAACGGGTAAAAAATAATAGTCGTCCGTTTCCCTGAAAAAATCGGAAAGCGATATAGGAATTATCATTACAGCGGGAGAATTATCCATTACAAGCACAATTCTTCCGTCAAAAATACAAGCTGAAGCATAGTCGGGTCTTTCCGTAAACTTGAATTTCGGGAACGGATTGAAAAAGGCGTTTTTTTGCAGCTTTTCGGATAACGCCTGTTGAGTCATTGAGATGCCCTCTATATCTATTTCCTTAAGCCTTTTTCTCAGAATATCAAGCACACGGCTGTCCGCAACCCCGTCAAGGTAGCTTACAGCCACATCAAGCTTTGTTCCCCGTCCTATTTGAATATACTCCATACGAAGTCTTGTGTCCCTTATTCTGCGGCGTATCAAAGCCGTGTTCATAACCAGCGTTTCGACAAAGCCGTCTCTTGAGCCTCTTAACGACTTATCCTTTTGCGGTTCCTCCGTATTACGCATAGGATAGGTTCTGGTATCAACTATCAGCGCACCATCTATTCCCTCAATAATAAGCACCGAGGGCCCCGAAAGGATTGCCGTAACAATTTTTTCGGTATCGGTTTCACAGTCTGTTTCAACATACGGCATTTTGTTTTTCGCAAACTCCGTCATATTTTTAATTCCGTCAATATCCTCGGGGGTTTGCTTATAAAGGAACTCAAGTATTTTTTCATATACCTCGTCCTTTATAAATCCGTCGATAAAGTAAAGCACCGCCTGTCTTCCGCCTATTATAAGTTCTCTTTTTATAATATCAAAGCTTTTGTCGGGTTTGATTTCGCCGTCAATCTTTCCTATCCATTCTTTGTAATTCATAAAAAACCGCCTTTCATTCGGTTATTTTTTCCGAATCAAGGCGGTTTAAACGCTATTTTGAAAGATAAATAAGCAATACCGAAACATCTGCCGGACTGACACCCGAAATACGGGAAGCCTGTCCGATATTGGCAGGTCTTACACGGTTCAGCTTTTCTACCGCTTCAAGCCTAAGCCCGTAAACGGCGGAGTAATCAATATCGCCCGGTATACCGCGCCCCTCAAGCCGCAGCATTTCATTCACCTGCGCCTGCTGACGGGCAATGTAACCCTCATATTTGATTTCGATTTCCGCTTTTTCACACACGCTGTAAGGAAGCTTCGGTCTGTCACGGTCAAACGGAGCCAAATCGGCGTAGCCTATCTGCGGCCGCTTTATTAAATCAGAAAGACGCATACCCGTAGTCATAGGCGCAGTACCTGCTTCTGTCAGCAATCGGTTAAGCTCATCGCTCGGAGGTAAAAATGTGTTTTTTACCCTTTCTATTTCCTGCTCTTTAAGCGTTTTACGGGTAAGGAATTCACTGTATTCCTCCTCGCTTATAAGTCCCAGCTTTCTGCCTGTGGGCATAAGGCGCTCATCGGCATTGTCCTGTCTTAAAAGCAGGCGGTATTCGCTTCGTGAGGTCATCATTCTGTACGGGTCTGAACAACCTTTTGTAACAAGGTCGTCTATAAGCGTGCCTATATAAGAGGAAGCCCTGGAAAGCACAAGCGGCTCCTTGCCGAGTACCTTGAGCGCCGCATTTATTCCCGCGATAAGACCCTGCGCCGCCGCCTCCTCATATCCCGACGAGCCGTTGAACTGACCCGCACCGTAAAGCCCGGGGTAATTTTTCATTTCAAGCGTGGCGTTCATACTTAAAGGGTCTACGCAGTCGTACTCTATCGCATACGCATTGCGTATAAGCTTTACATTTTTAAGGCACGGTATTGTTTTATAAAGCTCCTCCTGTACCTCCTCGGGCAGGGACGATGAAAGACCCTGTAAATACATTTCCTCCGTATTTATTCCGCACGGCTCTATAAAAAACTGATGCCGCTTTTTATCGGCAAACCTGACTATTTTATCCTCGATACTCGGGCAATACCTCGGTCCTACCCCCTCGATTTCACCGGCATACAGGGGCGAGCGGTTTATGTTTTCAAGTATTACCCGTTTTGTATCGTCGTTTGTGTATGAAATATGGCATACAACGGTGTTTTCGGGCGGAACCTTTGTTGAATAACTGAAAGGCACTACACGCTCGTCGCCCTCTTGAACATCGAGCGAGGAAAAATCTATGCTTTTTTTTGAAACCCTCGCCGGAGTTCCGGTTTTAAAGCGCCTTAACGGCAGCCCGAGTCTTTTAAGTGATTTTGCAAGCTCGGTTGCGGGGAAATTGCCGTCGGGTCCCGACGGGTAATTAACCTCGCCTACATACACCCTGCCGCCTAAAAATGTTCCTGTGGCAATAACCACCGCTTTACAGGTGAAATCAGCACCGAGCTTTGTTACGCAGTGCCATCCGTCCTCGCTTTTTATGACATCAACGATTTCGCACTGCTTTACATCAAGATTTTCCTGCCGCTCGACGGTATGCTTCATATAACCGCTGTAAGCCCTGCGGTCTATCTGCGCCCTCAAGGAATGTACGGCAGGACCCTTGCCTAAGTTTAACATTCGGCTTTGCAAGGTGTTTTTATCCGCCGCCTTGCCCATTTCTCCGCCCAAAGCGTCAAGCTCCCTTACAAGATGACCCTTTGCGGTGCCGCCGATTGACGGATTGCAGGGCATATTGCCTATCCAGTCGGCGCTTATTGTAAACATTATCGTCTTACAGCCGAGCCTTGCGGAAGCAAGTGACGCCTCAATCCCGGCGTGACCTCCGCCTATTACCGCAACATCATAGCGTTCGGCGCTGTATTTCTTAATTTCCAAGCTTAATTCCCCTTATTTCCCTATCTTTTCAACAGCCCTTTGCTGTCTGACATCGGGACCGATAAATTTATATGCGTCGTAATTTCCTATAAGTCTTGAGGAAATGCGGGCGGTGTAACGGCTTTCTATTTCCTTCATTGTTAGATTGGTGTTGATTATTGTGGGTCTGCCCGAAAGCAGTCTTGAATTAACAAGATTATAAAGCGCCGATTTTGTAAAGGAAGTAGCCATTTCGGCACCCAGATCGTCAATAACAAGCAAATCGCTTTTTATCATAGCGTCGTATGCGCCTTTATTTTCGCCAGAAAACTTTTCCCTTTCTATTTGGGAGAATAAATTTTCAGCCGCACCGTATACGGGTATGTATCCCTTTTCAATAACCGCCGAAACTATCGCAAGCGTAAGGTGGGTCTTACCAAGCCCCGAATTTCCCATAAACAAAAGATTTCCGTAATCCTTAGACTTGAATTTTAAAGCGTATTCACGGCACACCTTAAGAATTGCGGTCATTCTGCGGCGAGGGTTTCCCTCCGCTGTGTCTTTATCGGGGTAATATTTTAAGTCAAAATTATCAAAACGGGAGTCCTCAAGCGGCATTTCCTCAGCCAACTCCTCCGCAACAAAGGACGACGCCAAATGCTTTACACATTCACATATTTTTCCGTTTACATATCCCGTGTCCGAGCAAACGGGGCAATCGTATTTTATATCCTCTACACCGTATTTTGAAAGCAAAACCTTTTTTTCGTTTGTAAGCGCCGCAGACTGCTTTTTAAGCTCGGAAACATCGTCGCCTGCTATTGCTTTGATTGCAACAGACGCACCGATGCCCGCAAGCCTGCGGTCGATTTCAGAAAGCTTAGGACAATTATCGTAAGCCGCCGCAAGCATCATTTCACGGCGGGTTTTCTTGTCCTTAAGCGCACTTTTCTTCGCTTCAAACGCCTTTTTGTAAATATCTTCCCTTGTTAACATTCCTTCACCTGCTCAGTCTTTGGAATTAAGCATCTTTTCAAACAAATCCATATCGTAGGCGGCAAAGCCGTCCTCTTTTTTGGGTTTCTTATCAGCCGCAATATCCCCTGGGGTCTTATAGCCCTTTTCGTGCCAGTTTTCTATTATTTTAGTAACATACGGCATATAAAACCTTGACTTTTCATCAACGCAGGCATTATACGCCTCTGCAAGCATTTTTTCGGACATTCCCCATTCGTTTACCCACTTTAAGGACAGCTCCGATTCCTTGGGGCTCGGCTTCCTGTTTTCAAAACCGAATGCCTTTTTCACAATACGCCACGCCTCGTCCTTAAGCGCCATATTTCTAAGTTCTTCATCAGCCGCCGCCACCGAATCTATACCCTTATTTATCCACGAAACAGCGGTTGATTCGATAAACCTTATATTTGCCTTGTTGTTCGCAACCGCATACTGAATTATCATAAGTATGACCGAAACATCAAGTCCCTGATCGTCATACAGCCAGACAAGCGTGCTCGACTCATTGGTTTTAAGATTGCGGCCGAGTCTCATCTGCGTTTCCTGCAACAAATAGCGTATCTTACCGTCCTCGGCGCCCCTGCGCGCAACATCGTTCCTTGTGGGTTTTTGCGCCAAAACCGAGGCGGTCGGCTTTTTAACCTGCTTTGTCACAGCGGCGGTGCCGTCCTTTTTAAGCAGTATTCCTGCCTGCGACCAATAAATCAGCGCTTCTTTGACATCATAAGGCGATACGCCCGAAGCCGCGGAGATTTTTTCCTCGGAAAGCTCGCCGGACATATTACGCAGAATATACAGCAGCACCTTGATATGCTCGCCCCTCGCAAGCTTAAGGTGCTTGTCCGCAACATCTGTCGGCACTGTAAAAACGGCGGTCAAAACCGCCGGATTTATGTAATAATTCATACTGTTACCCCTTAATAGCCCTAACCCAACATCTTTTCAAGGCACACAAGCCTTACGCCCTCAATTCCGTTAAAGGTACAGGGAAGTATGTCCGCCTCACGATAACCGAGCTTTTTGTAAAGCCTTCTGGCGTTGGTATTTCTCTCGTTTGTATCCATTCTGAGGTGCTTACAGCCGTTTTCTGCGGCATAGTCCTCATAAAACTTCACAAATTTACTGCCTATTCCTCTGCCGCCGCAATTGGGGTCTACCGACAGTGTATGCAAAACCATTACGCTGTTTTCATCATCCGTGATATATTTCCAGTTTGCGTCGGCATATGCGTGGGCAGGTATACGGTTTATCCTTGCGGCGGCGGTAATTTTTCCGTCTTCCTCGGCTACAAACATATCACCGCTCGATACGCCCTCTTTTACGGTTTCCCGTGTAGGGTAAACGCCCCTTATCCAGCCTGTTGTTGTTCTGCCGTTTTCCTCTTCAGTCAGGACCTTGCCGTAAACCTCTGTTATATTCTCAATATCCGAAATATCGGCTTTTCTGATAACCATTATATATCACCGTATTAATATTATCATCAGCAAAGGAAATTGTCAATAAGGCAATACGGCCGTTACCCCAAAAAACAGAGTAACAGCCGCATAAATTTTTACCAATTAACCTGCCAGCGACCGAGATAACCGCCCTTAACTTTAGGCTCTGCCGCCTTAGTTTCCTTAAAGTGCGAAAGTTCCGCCTTTTTTGCAAGCAGTCTGTCAAACTCATCGCAGTCAAACGGAAGCGTTATTCGTTTATTGCCTTTCCACCGGGAGAGATACGCCGCATTGGATATTGTAAGCTCGTAAATTCCGTCAAAGCCGGTGGCTAACAGCTTTTCGCCGTGAAGCACGGCGTTTGCGAAATTCTGTAAAATCCCCGCATGTCCGCTTTCCTTTTCCGCGGTAAATTCACAGTAATCCGTTCCGGGATTGACAAAGCTGTTCTCAGAAGTTCTGCAAATTTCCCGTTCATCTTCACGCAAGCGCCAAAATTTAAGCATGCACTGCTCAAGCACTATTTTTCCTCTTGTGCCCGTTATTTCAAGCCTGTTGGTGCGGGACAGTCGCCGGTCGAGGCAATAAACACACCCGTAGCGCCGTTAGCGTACTCGG
Organism: uncultured Oscillospiraceae bacterium; assembly: GCA_900543215.1. Lineage (GTDB taxonomy): Bacteria > Bacillota > Clostridia > Oscillospirales > Acutalibacteraceae > UBA737. The sequence continues at coordinate 36,281 of UQQR01000009.1, forward strand.
TATATACGGTAGCCTCGTCCTCAACCTCGATATTATGATACTTGCCGACATTGCAAAATGCGGTTACAGCGGACGGCATACCGCATATCCACTGCCAAATATCAAGATTGTGCGGTGCCTGATTTAAAAGTAAGCCGCCGCCTTTTCCCTACAAGGTAGCTCTCCAATAACCCGAATCGTAATAGCACCGCGGTCTGTATCAATCCGTAATTATCCACTTTGATATTATATACAAATAGGTGATAAATATGAAAGTTGCGGTAATAGGCACACGAAACCTAAAAGTTTCCGATTTACAAAATTATTTGCCAAAAGATACTATGGAATTAGTTTCGGGCGGCGCAAGAGGAATTGATACTTGTGTCAAAGAATATGCCAATCTAAATAAAATTAAACTTACCGAATTTCTACCTGAATATGAAAAATACGGTCGTTCTGCTCCTTTAAAGAGAAATTTACAAATAATCGATTATGCCGATATGGTAATTGCGTTTTGGGATGGCTCGTCACATGGAACAAAATATGTTATTGACAACTGCAATAAACGAAACAAAAAAGTCCGTGTATATCTCTCTGTCGATTGATATACACAGACTTTTTTTGTAAATATACCGTTAATTCTTTGCTCGCTCGCTTCGGCTGAGCTTAAGCACGGGAGAAATTCTTTTATACACCGCAAAGCACACCGCCGCGTCTATAATTCCCTTTAAAAAAGTAAACGGCAGATTAAATATAAGCAGATCCTTTATAAGCGTGTCGGCGGATGGCAGTATAGCCTTATACATTGAAATAATGGCGTCAAGCGGCATATTGTAAAGCACCACATATGCCGGATACACAACAAAATAGTTTGTGGCAACGCTGATTACCGCCATCGCAAGCGAGCCTGTAACAGCGCCGATAAGCGCGTTTTTGCGTGATTTATGCAAGGAATAAACAAGACCGGCAGTACCCGTAAGCACAGCCCCCAACAGGAAGTTCGAAAGTTCCCCCACTCCTGCCGACGAGGTGAGCGGCAGATGCAGTAAATTTTTTATCAGGCAAACCAGTACGCCGTACTGCGGACCGAACGCAAAGGCTGTGATAATTGCTGGGATTTCTGAAAAATCAAGCTTGATAAACGCCGGAATAATGAACGGCAGCGGAAATTCGAGCAGCATCAGCACAAACCCAAGCGCACCCATAACCGCGCTTACCGCAAGTCCTCTTATTAAATTCTTTTTTTGCATACAAATCTTTCCTTTCTTTATCAGGGAAAAAGAAAACCCCCGCAAAAAGCGAGGGCGTAAAATGCAGCTTAATTTACATTCTTCTTTCATCCGGACTGTACCGTCGGCTTCGGAATTACACCGAATCTGCCAAAAAGGCTTGCGGGCTTTACCGCCGGTGGGGAATTTCACCCCGCCCTGAAGACGGTTATATTATAGTACCGAATTATTACATTGTCAAGTATTTTCTTTTTAGAGAATCCCTTATCTCACGCAGTAAAAGCACTTCTTCCGTCGGTTCTGCCGGTATTACCTCTTTTACGGGTTCTTCCTTTTTTCTCATAAAACGGTTCATTGTTTTGATAACGGCAAAAATCACAAGCGATACGAGGAGGAAATTAACCACGCACTGAATAAAGTTGCCGTATCGGATAGCCGCCTCCTCAACACCGTCCGCGGCGGGACGGATAACAAGCTTAAGTGAGGTGAAATCTATTCCGCCGAAAAGAGTTCCGATTATCGGCATTATCATATCGTTTACAAGCGAGGTTACTATTGCGGTGAACGCACTGCCGATTATAACGCCGACCGCAAGGTCAACCACATTTCCTCTTGAAATAAACTCCTTGAATTCGCCTATAAGTCCCTTTTTCTGTTTTATTTCCTCAACAATACTTTTCTTGGACATTTTTATTTCTCCCTATTCCTAAAATACATAAACAGCTGGCATTTTATCATTCCGTTATAAAGCTTTCTGCGCTTATCAGCAGGTCTTCCGAAGAATTTTTCAAATTCATCGTGCGGACTTATTATATAATACTTTCTGCCCATACCCTCTTTAAAGCGTTTGCCTATGACCGTGTACAGCTCCTCCGCCGCTTTAACATCAAGCAGCCGTTCGCCGTACGGCGGGTTTGTAATGCATACGCACCTCTCATCAGGCGGTGTAAAGTCCCTTACATCCGCAACAGATGCGGTAACATACTTTGAAACCCCTGCCTTTTTAGCGTTTTCGAGGGTTAGCCTTACGGCGTTTTCATCACAGTCAAAGCCTACCGCCCTAAAATCAATGTTGTGAATAATAAGGTCTTGTGCGCGGGTTCTTTCCTCGCGCCATACCCTTTCGGGCACAAAACCGAAACGCTCCGCGGCAAAATAACGCCTCAGTCCCGGCGCCGTTTTTGTTGCCATAAGCGCCGATTCGATCAAAAGCGTACCGCTTCCGCAGAACGGGTCGAAAAGCTTGGTATCGGGGTATATTCTTGCCAAATCGCACATAGCGGCGGCAAGTGTCTCTTTAAGCGGCGCGTCATTCGAGTTTCTGCGGTAGCCCCTTTTGTGCAGTCCTTCGCCCGAGGTATCTATCATCATACTAACACAGTTTTTATGAATTGAAAACCGCACCTTATACTGCGGTCCGGTCTCCGAGAAAACAGAAATACGGTATTTCAGCTTAAGCCGTTCCACTATTGCTTTTTTTATAATAGACTGACAGTCCGGTATACTGAAAAGCTGTGAGTCAATACTCCATCCGTTTACCGGAAACGCGTCGTCCCGACCTATATAATCTTCCCACGGAAGAGCCTTTACCCCGTCGAAAAGCTCGGTAAAGGTTACAGCAGTAAATTCCCCGACATTTACCATAATACGCTCGGCAAAGCGTGAGCAGATGTTTGCTCTCGCAAGCATATTAAAATCGCCCGAAAGCTTTACCCTGCCGTTTTCCGTTACTACATCATCAAATCCCATACGGCGGAACTCATCCGCCGCAATGCTCTCCACACCGAACAGGCAGGGAGCTATCATATTAAGCTTGTCCATTTTCTTCTCCGAAATCAACGGGCGAAACCGCACTGTATGTTAAGGTTTCGCCCGTTTTTTATATTTTTATCTGCCTGCTCCTCGCTTTTGACGGCGTGCATCCTGATTTTTCCGTTTTAAATCGGAAAACTTTTCGTCGCTTGTCTGCTTAAAGCGGTTCATCATTTCTTCAAAGCTCTGCGGCTCTGCTTTTTTCGGCATCCAGGTATAGGAGCCGTCAATCTTAGGCTGACCGGCAGGTCTTCTCTCTCTTCTTTCAGAGGATTTTTCAGGTTCTAAGGCTCGCTTGATACTGAGGCTTATCTTACCGTCCTCCCCGATGTTAAGCACCTTCATCTTAACCGTATCTCCGATTTTAACATGCTCGTTAATATCACTTACATAGGTGCGCGCAACCTCGGAAATATGTACCATTCCGGATTTTCCCTCACCTATATCCGCAAATACTCCGAAATTGGTTATACCGGTAATTTTTCCCTCAACAATTTGTCCGACTGTAAGCTGCATAAAAGCTTTAGATCCCCCTCAAAAGAATTAAATATTATTCAGTTGCCCGAAATATCAATAAAAATCTGCTCGTCCGGATAGACATAACCGAGTCTTTCCCTTGCCGCCTTCTCGATTATCTTTTTTTCCGAGCCGTCCGCCAATATCGCGGTAAGCTCGTCGATATCGTTTTGCGTTGAAGCCTGCTCAGCCTTCAGCTCCTCAAGCTTTTTGCGGCTTTCGTTAAGCGTATTCAAAAGACTCGAAAGCGTTACTATCATATAAATACCGACCCCGAGAACCAAAAGGCGCAGCAATATGCTTTTGTTCTTTCTTTTCTTCTTTTTCATATCAAGGCGCTCCCGAAAACGCAGATTAATTTATCTTAGTATACAACAAACACTATGCTGTTTTCAAGCCTTTTTTTTACTTTTCGGCGTCAAACAGGCAATTTTTTTCCCGATGACGGTAAAAAGCTTATCGGTTTTTAAGCATATCAGATTAAACAGTGCTTTTATTTTAGATATAATAAACACCGAAAAAGCAAAGGCTTTTTCAAAAATAAACAGAAAAAACCTTGATAGCGTAAGCCTGAAAAGCACAAATCCGCATAAAAGTCCGAAAAATACAAATACCCGCAGTTCTCCGCCCGTGACCGCCAATAAAAGACAGAAGGCAACCGGCGCACATATCAGGGCATAAATTATATCCTCGGCAAATACCGCCCATACACCCGGCTTTACTACCGTGCGTGACGCCCTTAAAATATCATAAGCCAAACAGAATATACAGCCGAAAATGGCGGAATACGCAAATCCCGTAAGCTGTGAAAGATTGCTTATCTCCCACATAGTCTCACCTTAAAATTCGGGATAAAAATCCGCCTTTTCTTTCCTCACCCGTATAAGCCAGAGCAAAAAGCCTACCCTCAGCCGTCAGCTCCCCGGATGAGTTATCAAAATTAATTATGTGAAGCCCCGTACCCTTTACGGTCATCCGCCCGAGAACCGTATCAAAAATAACCGTTTCCTCGTCAAACGATAAAACATCCTTAACGCCAGTAAAGGTCATCTTTTTGCGGTCCTCTATTATAACATTCTGACTGCGGCGCACATTTTCTTCCAAAGCCAACACCCCTCAATAAATAATACTTGAGGGGTGCCGGAGTGTTTCACACTCTCGGACGGGGATGCCGTTCGCAAAAATCAAGGATTTTTGACTGCGCTCTGTCCCCGCCGATTCCACCCCTGTGTTCTTGAAAACAGCCCAAACGGCTGTTTTCGCCGCCAAGGTGTTTTTTCGGCGCACCTGTCACCGAAAAAACCAAATCAACCTATATTGCAATTTTGCTTTACAAATGAAGACCCCTCAATAAATAATACTTGAGGGGTGTGTGATTTATTACATAAGTATTCTGTATAAACCGCCGGCGTCGTCCTTTCGGACAACCTCTTCAACCGAGGTAACCTCCGCCTTGAAAATTCTGGTTCCGAAGGCTATCTCGATTACATCGCCGACCTTAACATCGTAAGACGCGCGTGCCGCCTTGCCGTTCACCGTAACCCTGCCCGCATCGCAGGCTTCGTTGGCAACGGTGCGCCGTTTTATTATTCTTGAAACTTTTAAATATTTATCGAGTCGCATATTTCACCGTATATATTTTAAGCTGCCCTGTCGGACAGCTTAAAATAAGTAAATTATTTAGAAATTGAATCCTTAAGTGCCTTACCTGCTTTGAATACAGGGCTCTTTGAAGCGGCAATTTCAATGGTCTGCTTGGTCTGCGGATTGATTCCGGTTCTTGCGGCACGCTCGCGTACTTCAAATGTACCGAAGCCTACAAGCTGAATCTTCTCGCCCTTCTTTAATTCTTCAGCAACAGTGTCGAGAAAAGCGGAGAGAGCTTTCTCAGCGTCTTTCTTGGAAATGCCTGCTTTATCCACAATGGATGCTACTAATTCTGTTTTGTTCATTTAAAGAACCTCCAAAAATTATTTTTCAACGAATTTCTCGTTTGAAAGGCTTACCGTACAATAGCTTGTACTATATATTTTTACCATACTTTTTGCGAAAAATCAATCTGTTTTCGTTAAAATTTAAAATTTTCTATAAAAACTGATAAAATTAAAATTTTTAAGGGGTGTTTTCAGCTGATAATTCTATGTTTTCTACAAAATTTCACGACTGTTTCGCTCTTTGTCAATAAATTAAAATCCGACTCATTCAGCACTTTTAAGGAAAAAAGCATAATTAAATACACCAAAGCGGCAATAAGGATTGCAAAAAGCGCCGCCGTTTTTCCTTGGCTTACAAGCGAAACGGCATATGCCGCCGCACCGCAGACAGCCGCCGCCGCAAACGGTTTTATAATGCTTCCCGTAATATCGGGTTTTATCTTTATTCCGATCAATGAAAATATATTCAAAAGGCATACCGCCGCATAGAAAGCAAGCGTGCCGAGTGCGGCGCCGTTTATATTGACCGATTCAATTCCCACAGTAAGATTAACACAAAACTTTATAACGGTGCCTATCGCTATGTTGACAAGCGCCCTGTTATGCTTTCCGACAGCCTGAAGTACCGCGGTAAGAAGAACGGCAGGACCCGCAAAAAGCGCCGCCGCGCCGAATAAAGCCGCCATATCCGCCGCACCGGACGGGTATGCTCCGCCGTATAAAAGAGCTGTAATACGGCTGTTGAGTACGATAATACCCACCCCTGCCGGAAAGGATATAACGCCGGAAAGCTTTAAGGCGGAATTTATATTGATATTAAGCCGCTCCCAATCCTTTGCGGCAAAGCAGGCGGAAATCACGGGAACCGATCCCACCGCAAGCACCGAGACAAATGACGGAACAAGGTTATAAAGGGTGTAAGCCTTGCTTTTTACGCCGTACAAAAATGTAGGAAGCTGTGAAACGGAAATATCCGACACAGAATAGCCGGCGGCGTATATATGTCTTATACCCGAAAGCGCCTCGTAATCAAGTCCCGAAAGCGACCTCTTTACGGTAACGGCGTCGGCTATAAGCGGTATATTGCTTGAAAGCGACGCCGCCGCAACAGAAAGGGAAATAAGCATAAGTCCCTTTACCGCAACTGTTCCCTCTTCTCTCTCGGGGCTTTCCGTTATTTGCCGTGCGGTTATTCCGTCGCCCTTTATCCTGTTGTAAAGCCACAAATACAGCGCCGCCGCCGCAGTTCCCACGGTAATTCCGAAAATCGCCGCCGCTGCGCCGAGCGCAACATCACCTGTAAGCCTTACTGTAAAATATGCCGCAAAATACCCCAAAAACAGCTTGCACAACGCTTCGGCAAGCTCTGATACCGCGGCAGGCCGCATATTAAGCAGACCCTCATAATAACCCTTATATGCTGAAATAATACAGCAGAAAAAGAACGAGGGAGCCAGCGCAAAAAACGCATACATATTGTTGTCTGCCGCATCCGTAAGCCTGACAAACGGTATCACGGCAAGTGCCAGCACCGCTGTGCCCGCCGCTCCTACTGCGGTATACAGCTTTAAGCCGTGAGCGAGCGCCGACCTTACATCATTATACCGTGACCTTGCGGCATATTCGGATACGGTTTTTGATACTGCAATCGGAAGACCCGTTACCGCCAGCGAATAAATAGGCGAAAACAAATCGTAAGCCGAGGAAAAATAACCGAACCCTACATCTCCGAGACACGCCGAGGATGCAAGCGGTATTTTAAAAAACGCCCCGATAATTTTTGTAACAACGGCGGTTACAAGCAATATTGCCGCACCGTTTTGAAGATTTGCCTGCTTCTTCACACTTTTCACAGCTTTTCCGCCGCGAGCACGGCAATTTTAATTATAAGCCTTTGAAGATAATCCTCGCCCGAGGTATTGACCTCTCTGTAACTTTCCTCCGCCGACTCGTCCGCTCCGTCCGATATTTTACGCACACAGGCAAACGGCACTCCCGCATACTCGCATACATACGCTATCGCCGCGGTTTCCATATCACACGATACCGCATTAAAGGCTTCGCTTAAAAAACGGCTGCGCGCGGAATCGCAAATAAAGCAATCCCCCGTAACGGCGGTTCCCGATTTAATATCTGGCAGCAATTCCCTTATTATTCGGTCAAGCCGCTCATCAGATTTATAAATATAAGAATCCTGACCAGGCTTTTCGCAGGGTTTATATCCTATCATTGTTAAATCAAAATCGTGCTCGGTAAATCTGTCGCAAAGATACAGCTCATTCTTTTTCGCCGTGCCGAGTCCGCCCGAAAGGCCGTAATTAAGTACCGCTTCGCACCCTATATCAACAAGGTGCGCGGCGGCGGCGGCGGCGTTTACCTTGCCTATTCCGCAGTGAATTGCAATTATTTCGGCATTTCCGCTTACAGATTTAAGAATTTTCCTTTTAAGAAACGCGTCCTCACTGTAATTACCCTGTTTAATTATTTTTGCAAGAGGTGAAAATTCGTCTGCGTCGGCAACGATCAATCCGATTTTTTTATATTCGCTCATAGCTTCTCCGTTCAAAAAACGAGGGCGGCGAACCGCCCTCGTTATGTAGTTATTTTTATTCCTCCGAGCTGTTTTCGGTATCCTCTGCGGAATCCTCGGTGAATGTAAGCTTTGCACCGCATACATTGCAGTAATTTGAATTACTGTCGATAACCGCCGCGCACTTAGGACAAACTCTTTTGTTCTTTGAGTTGTTTATTAAAGTACGAAGCTCGTCGATTTTTTCGTTTTTCTCATTAATGGAAGCCACTAAATCGGCAATACTGCCGTCCTCGGGTGTTTCGCTCTTAATTTTATTGTAATAAATCTCGCCCAAAAGCTGAAAATCCTTTGCACGCTTATTTTCAAGCGATACAACATCAAATTTCTGTTTTTGAACCGTAACAACCTCATTGGTCTTCTTGCAGGCTACATTAATAACTTCTTTTGCTTTTACCACGGCGTCGTCAAAAAATTCCATAACAAAATCCTCCGCTCGAACAATTTTTTATAATTTTATCATATAAATGTTAATTTTTCAAGTCAATTGTACTTGCCGTTGCCGATAAATTCTCTTATGAGTGAATCGGGCGGAATAAGGGAGCTGTCTATGCTGTTGAAGGCTCTTAACGCGTCCGCGGTCTTTTTAAAATATTCATACCATTCGCTGTCCCTGTCCGCTTCTTCACAGAGCGACAGAAATTCGTTTTTATAAAGGCAGGGCTCGTATATATGCAGGGTCTTTATCTGCACATCGGCGGTCGGCTTAAAGCAGTAAAGATATTTTTTCTCGCCCTCTACAACACCGCCCCAAAGGGAAAGCGTATCATTAAGCGACGAACTGCGGAATATCCTGTCCCTTAAAGTACGGCGGATAAGCCTTATCTGACGGCTTGTAAGCAGAGTATTTCCGTCCGAATCCTCAATACGGCGGTTTACGCTTACATAGGCTTTAAAAATATGCTTCGACGGTACCTTCGAGGTTATTATCGGGTTTAACGCATGCAGACCCTCGGCTATTATAATTCCCCTGTTTGAAATATCTATTTCACGGGCGTTTGTCACCCGTTCCTTTTTAAGAAAATTGTAGGACGGCAGTACGGTTTTCCCTGTCCTTATTATTTCACCGAAGCACTTGTTTATAAGCGCCGTATCAAGCGCGTTTACCGATTCAATATCACGGGTTCCGTCCTCTAAAACGGGAAGCTTATCCGTGGGCAAATAAAAATCGTCAAGCGACACAACCTCGGTCTTTTCACCCAGTTCCTTTAAACGGTCGCTTAAAATATGCGCCGTTGTGGTCTTGCCCGAAGCGGACGGTCCCGACAGCGCCACGATTTTAATATCGTCATTTGATGCAATGCGCTCGGCTATACCGCGGATTTCATCATTATAATGCTTCTCCGCTCTCGTCACAAGCTCCGCCGGATTATTTGCGGCATAGCTGTTAATTTCAGTAAGGGTAGTTTTCATAAAAAGATATAACGCCTTTCTTTCGCTCGATTAATTCATTAAAGCGGCTTATATATTCATATGGATATTTAAAGTTAAATATTCTTTCTATATAACTTCCGTGCGGCTGTCTTAATTTGCTTACAGCGGACGCGCCGCACGCCAATATGGAATGCGTCTCGTCCATAGTATATACATTATATAAGCATTCCGTACCGGGCTTAGCGTATCCTACATTTTCGAGATTTCCTACGGTTTTGCTTTGTCTGTACATATAATACGGCAAAAATCCGTGCTTTTCGAGCGTATTACGGGCAAAAGAGACCATTTTCCCTGCGTTCTCCCCTGCCTTTACCTCAGGAAAGCTGCCCGTTACCGTAAGTCTTGAGGAACGTTTCATTGAAAGCGAGTGCACGGTTATGCTTTCGGGATCCAGCGAAAGTATACTCCTTACCGTGTCAAAAAAGCTTTCGGGCGTATCCCCCGGCAAGCCTGCGATAAGGTCGGTATTAATATTGCAAAAACCGCATTTTCTTGCCGTTTCAAAGGCTTTTACGGTATCCGCCGCAGTGTGGCGCCTGCCGATTTTTTCAAGCACCGAATCGTTCATTGTCTGCGGATTTATGCTTATTCTTCCGGCACCGAGGTGCTTTATAGTTTCAAGCTTTTCCGCCGTTATTGTATCGGGTCTGCCTGCCTCAACCGTGTATTCCCTCAAATTTGAGGTATCAAAGCTGTCGGTCACACACTTCATAATACTGCCGAGCTGTTCCGCAGTAACGGAGGTGGGCGTACCGCCGCCTATGTATACCGTTTCAAGCCTTAAACCGATTTTTTTCGCTATATCGGCGGTATAGGCGATTTCCTTTTTAAGAAGAGAAATATAATCGGGTATCAGTTTCCCCGCATTTTCCACCGAATGTGAAACAAACGAGCAGTAGGAGCACCTTGTCGGGCAAAACGGTATTGAAATATAAAGACTGAACGAATCGGGCCGTGAAAGAGAGGTTATTTTTCCCTCGGACACGACGGCGCTTCGGCAAAGTGAGATTTTCTCATCACCCACCTTAAGCGCGTTTTTAAACCAATTTTCGGCATTGGCTTCGCCGTTTTCCGCGGCAAGTCTTGAAAAAAGCTTTGCAGGTCTTACGCCCGTAAGTATTCCCCACTCCGGCACATATCCCGACGCACTTACAAAGCAATCATACAGCGCTACCGCCAAAAGGCGTTCGCATTCGTTATTATAGTCAACCGCATCGTTTGAGAGCTCGTATGATTTATTATAGCTTTTGCCGTTTATTAAAAGCAAAGCGGACAAAACGGTGTTATCCGCAGTTTTATCAAGTCGTGTGACGGCGGTGCCGTCCCCGTCAGCGGCTTCTTCCGCAAATTCTATTTTTTCAAAGGGTAAAAAAATTCTTATAAGCTTCTCAAGCTCGTATTTAAAGGAGTGACCTATAAGGCAAAGTTTCATCTGACTACCACGCAAACATATTGTTATTTTTTTCTTCGGCTATTGTTGTGAAATCGCCGTGACCGGGGTAAACCTCGGTGCCGCCGGGCAAGGCAACAAGCTTTTTTACGGAGCGGAGTAACATTCTCGTATCTCCGCCCGGAAAATCGGTTCTTCCTACCGAGCCTTTAAACAGTGTATCGCCCGAAAAAAGGCTGTTACCCGAAAGATAGCAGACCTCTCCCACGGTATGTCCGGGCGTCAGTATAACCTTAAACGGAATATCTCCGACTGTAAATTCATCTCCGTCCGAAAATAAAATATCGGCTTCAAACGGCTCCACTCCCGCATGGAATTTATCGGAAAGATTAATTTTAGGGTCGGAAAGGTCCTTTTCGTCCTTTGCTCCTATGCCTATTTTAACGCCTGTAAGCCGTCTTAACTCGTCAGCTCCGCCTATATGGTCAAAATGGGCGTGAGTTATAAGAATAAGGCGTTCCTTATCCGCATTTTCATTTAAAAACTCTGCTGTCAGCTCGCTTTTAAAGCCGGGGTCTATCACTACCGCCGCCTTTTCGCTTGACAACAAATAGCAGTTGGTTTTAATAAGTCCCAGATGAATTACCCTGATTTCCATTTTTCCTCCAAATCTCGGTATCAAACAGTATTGTTACAGGTCCGTCGTTTACAAGCGTAACCTTCATATCAGCGCCGAAAATTCCCTTTTGAACGCTTCTAACTCCGCATTTTTTAAGGTATTCGCAATAAGCGCCGTAAAGTTTTTCGGCGTTTTGGGGCTCCATAGCGTCCGTAAACGAAGGACGGTTGCCCTTTTTAACATCAGCGCAAAGTGTAAACTGTGATACAGCAAGTATCTCTCCGTCTATATCCAGAACAGACTTATTCATTTTACCGTTTTCGTCGCAAAACACACGAAGCAATGCGGTTTTTCTTGCCAAAAGCTCCGCATCTTCTTCCCCGTCGCCGTTTTCGACACCTAAAAGCACCAGATACCCCTTGCCGCATTTACCGACGGTCTTACCGCTTACCTCTACCGAGGCCGAAAGAACCCTTTGTATTACAGCCTTCATTACTGATTTATCCTTTCAACGCTGAAAACGCCCTTAAGCTTTTCAAGGCGCAATATTATACTTTTAAGGTGCTCAACGCTCTCAGCGTTTACCGACATAACCACAATGCAGTTGCCGCTCTTAACCTGACGGGCGTTAATGCTGTGAACCGAAACACGCATATTATAAAGCGCATTCATAACATCCATAAGCAATCCGTCGCGGTCGATAGCTGAGACCTGAAGCGTTGAAATAAAGTTTTCCGGCTTTATGCTGTTCCAGTGGGCGGGTATCCAGCGCTCGGGTTCGGCGCATTTGCTGATATCCGCAGGAACATTATTGCAATCTCTTTTGTGAATCGAAACGCCGTGTCCCCTTGTAATAAAGCCTATTATATCGTCGCCCGGGAGCGGAGCGCAGCATTTTGAAAGCTTGATAAGGCAGTTATCTATTCCGTCCACCACAACGCCTTCGGTTGATTTTGTTGTGTGAGGCTTGACAGGAATGATCTCCGGTGGTTTTGCCGCCGCGGCTTTCTTATTATAATCCTCTTTTACACGGGGCATAATTTTTGAAAGCAAAAGTCCGCCGTAGCCTATGGCGGCATAAAACTCATCCGCATTCGCAAACTTGAATTTCTTTGCGATGTCCGAAATAAATTCGTTGTATTCCTCTTCGTCGAGGTTTATATTGTTGCGCCTGAATTCCTTTTCGGTTTCAAGCTTACCTGCCGCAATGTTCTCGGCTCTCTTTTCCTTCTTGAACCACGAGCGTATTTTTGATTTTGCCTGCGAAGTAACCGCAATATTAAGCCAATCCCTGCTCGGTCCGTGACCTGCCTGATTGGTGGTAAGAATATCTATTACCTCGCCGGTCTTGATTTCGTGGTTGATAGGAACTATTTTACCGTCTACCTTTGCGCCGACCATTTTTATGCCGACCTGTGAATGTATCGCAAAGGCAAAATCGACAATGGTCGAACCCACGGGAAGATTTATAACATCACCCTTTGGAGTAACGGCAAAAACATCCTCCTGCGACAGGTCTACCTTAATACTCCTGACCAAATCGGAATCATCTGTGGTAGCCGCTTGAGAATCAAGTATCTGCCTTATCCAAGCAAGGCGGTCCTCCATTTTTTTGTTGTTTTCGGTAACGCCCTCTTTATATTTCCAGTGCGCCGCTATACCGAATTCCGCGGTATGATGCATTTCAAAGGTGCGTATTTGAATTTCAAACGGTATTCCGGCACGGCTCAGCACCGTGGTGTGAAGCGACTGATACATATTCGGCTTCGGCGTTGAAATATAGTCCTTAAAACGGTTCGGAATGGGTCTGAACATATCGTGCATTACGCCTAAAATATTATAACAGTCCGCAACCGTATCGGTTATGATTCTGATGGCGTATATATCATATATTTCATCAAAATCCTTTCCCTGCATATACATTTTGCGGTAAATTCCGTATATCGACTTTACCCTGCCCTGAAACGCCATTTGAGTGTTGGGCATAATCTCATGCAAACGGGTCTCGATCCGTTGCTTTATTTCTTCAAGTATCTGTTCACGATGCTGTTTTCTGAGTGCGAGTAAATTATTTATCTCCTTATACGCAATGGGGTCCAGGTGCTTTAAGGCTAAGTCCTCAAGTTCCTCTTTAACCGAACGGATACCTAAGCGGTGGGCTATCGGAGCATAAATTTCCAGAGTTTCTACCGATTTGTCCCTCTGCTTCTGGGGCGGCATAGCGTCGATTGTACGCATATTGTGCAGTCTGTCGGCAAGTTTTATTATAATTACCCTTATATCCTGCCCCATGGCGATAAGCATTTTACGAAGGCTCTCCGCCTGCTGCTGTTCCTTTGTGGAAAAATTGAGCCTTCCGATTTTGGTAACTCCGTCAACAAGCAGGGCTACCTCGTCCCCGAATTCACGCTTTATATCGTCAAGTGTGGCGTCGGTATCCTCCACAACATCATGAAGAAGCGCCGCCGCAATGGATTTGCTGTCCATACCGAGTGAAACTATTATAAGCGCCACATTAAACGGGTGCGTATAGTAAGGCTCGCTTGAACAGCGCTTTTGACCCTCGTGCTTTAAAACGCAATATTCGAAGGCTTTTTTTACAAGGTCATAGTCATATGTTCCGCCGAAGTCCTGCATTTGCTTATGCAGTCTTTCGTAATTTGCGGTCTGTTCCGCTGTCATCTGCCGTCCCTCCTTTCAATCAGGCTTTTATATATCGGTGAATTTGTAAGCTCGGTTTTCTGTACCGTATTCCCAAGCGATAGTATTCTTTTTTCATCAAGCTTTATAAGCTGTAACTCGGTAAGCGTCATAAGCGCTACCGTGGTTTTGGCGTATCCCAAGGAGCTTTGGTTAACGCTTATTATACGCTCCCTTAAAACAGGCTTTACGGCTATCGCTTTATAAATTTTACCTACCTCATCTCTTGTAGGCAGCAGTGCGTCGGGTTCCACGCCGTGTCCCGTGATAAATCGGTCGGTTATATCCATTTCCGCAAAAAGCCGTGAATCGTCCGTTCCGCTGATTCTAAGCGCCCGTATTCTGACGGATATATTTCTCTCGCCGCCGTATTCATTAACCTCGGCATTAACGGCTACATCAAGAATATCGCCGATTTCATAGCAAAGCTCTTCCCTCGTCACGCCGAAAAGCAAGCCCTGAAACGAATTGCTTTCCTTAGAAAACAGCAGTCTTAAGTGTTTTCCGCCGCCGATCGGAGTAACGGCTTTAAGGGTAACGCCGTATATCCCGAAAAGAGGCTCGGGGTTGCCGTGCCCGAATGGCTCAAGACTTTTTAAAGCATCGGCAAGGTCAAGGGTGAGGGCGGATGCCTTAAGCCTGCAATCAAGCTTTAATACCGGTGTCACATATTTTTCTTTATATGCGTATTCATTGATTTTTTCACGGAATTTCCCCACATCGGCGGTTTTAAGGCTTACGCCGCCGGCGAGCTCGTGTCCCCCGAATTTCGTAAGCAATTCCGAAGAACAGCAGAGCGCTTCAAAGAGTGAAAAGCCCTCAATACTTCTGCCTGAGCCGACAGCCTCCTCCCCGTCGGACGAAATGACTATCGACGGCTTACCGTATCTTTCGGTAATGCGAGAGGCAACTATACCCACAACGCCGTGATGCCATCCCTCTCCGCTTACAACAATAACACGGTCGTAATTATATCCGTTCTTCTCAATTTGTTTTACGGCGTCCTTATATATCTGCTTTTCGATACTTTGTCTTTCGGCGTTAAGCCCGTCTATTTCGTTAGCTATTTCAAATGCGGAAAGCATATTATCGGAAAGCAAAAGCTCAACCGCTCTGCCCGCATTATTCATTCTTCCGGCAGCATTAATTCTCGGTGCTATACCGAAAGCCAATCTTCCCGAATTTACGCTTTCCCTTTTGATTCCCGCAACATTCATAATTGCGGACAACCCGACCGACGGTGAATTTTTAAGCTTTTGAGTGCCGTATTTTACAATACTTCTGTTTTCGTAAACAAGCGGCATAACATCGGCGGTCACCGCAACGCTTAACATATCCGCAAAATACGGCAGTAATTCCTCCTGCTCCTTATTTTCCATAACGCAAATAAGCTTGAACGCAACCTGTGCTCCGCATATATCTTTGAATGAAGAAGGGCAATCTTCTCTATGAGGATCTACAACCGCAAGCGCCGGAGGAAGTTCTCCCTGCGGCAGGTGATGGTCGGTCACAACAGTGGCAATACCGAACGTTTCGGCATAGGCGATTTCCTTTACGGAAGCAATTCCGTTATCAACGGTTATAATAAGCTCCGTTCCAAGCGCTTTCAGCTTATCGACAGCGCTCATATTCATTCCGTAGCCCTCGTTCAGTCTGTCCGGAATATAGTATATACAATCGGCGCCCTTGCTTTTTAAATAACCGTAAAGCAAAGCGGTTGCGGTAACGCCGTCGCAGTCATAATCGCCGTAAACGGCAATTTTAACGCCGTTTTCCACAGCTTCATTAATAATTCCCGCCGCCTTTTCTATATCGGCAAGCTCATACGGATCATCAAAGCAGGGTTCATCGGAAATAAATTCTTCCAGGGAAGCAGGGTCGCAATACCCTCTCTCACAGGCGATAAGCGCAATTATGGGGTCAACATCACATTCCTCGGCAAGACTTTTCGCAAGCTCCTTATCGGGAACCGCAACCGACCATTTTTTGAAACCCATAGCTTTCACCGCCCATAATCAGTATTAAGATTATTTTACCACTTTCGGCAGCTTTTTTCAACTTTTTTCCGCATAAATCGTTACAAAAAAGCGGAGACCGTGTAACACGGTCTCCGCAAAACAATTTACAAATATCAGTTGCAGATTGTAAGCTCTGTTTCCTTATCAAAAAGGTGAATCTTAGCTGTCTCAAACGCAATCTTGATTTTATCACCGGGACGGGCAGTATTTGTCGGGCTAACTCTTGCGTTGATTGACTGACCTTCACAGTTCATATACAGATAGGTCTCAGCACCCATAAGCTCGGTAACTTCAACATCAGCCTCAACGATACCGTCCTTGTGTATTTCAATAAGGTCTTCCTCATTGTGTACATTTTCGGGACGGATACCCATAATAACTTCCTTGCCGGCATAAGCCTCAAGGCAGTTGTCCTTATTCTTAGAAGCCGGAAGCTGAATTTTATACTTAACTCCTGCTCTGGTCTTAGTATCTTCAGAACCGAATTCTACAAGATAGTTCTCGCCTTCCTTAAGAAGCTTTGCTTCAATGAAGTTCATCTGCGGAGAACCGATAAATCCTGCAACAAATAGGTTGCAAGGATAGAGATAAAGATTGTTAGGTGTATCAACCTGCTGGATAAGACCGCTCTTCATAACAACGATACGAGTACCCATTGTCATAGCCTCGGTCTGGTCGTGAGTAACATAGATAAAGGTTGTACCCAGTCTCTGATGAAGCTTTGAAATTTCGGTACGCATCTGTGCACGAAGCTTAGCGTCCAAGTTGGAAAGCGGTTCGTCAAGAAGGAATACCTTAGGCTCACGAACTATAGCACGGCCGAGCGCAACACGCTGACGCTGACCGCCGGACAAAGCCTTAGGCTTACGCTCAAGAAGATGCGATATATCAAGAATACGGGCTGCTTCCTCAACACGGCGTTTGATTTCATCCTTCGGAGTTTTGCGAAGCTTAAGACCGAAAGCCATATTGTCGAAAACAGTCATATGCGGATAAAGTGCATAGTTCTGGAAAACCATCGCTATATCACGGTCTTTAGGAGCAACATCATTAACAAGCTTGTCACCGATGTATATCTCACCGTCGGAAATTTCCTCAAGTCCCGCAACCATACGGAGAGTGGTAGATTTACCGCAACCCGAAGGTCCTACGAGAATGATAAATTCCTTGTCTTTAATTTCAAGGTTAAAATCCGATACGGCAGTTACTCCGCCCGGATATCTTTTGTAAACATGACGCAATGACAAACTCGCCATAAAAAAAGCCTCCTAAGATTTGCTTGAATTTACAGTTATTATATCAAAAAAGTTAAATAATTACTATTCGAAATATATCCAATCTTAAAAAGAATGTTTTGTCTAATATGCATATGCAGGCTCTATTTTGCGCAAAATAAAGGAATTAATTGGTTTTTTTGGATTTCTTTGCATTCTCCCGGGAGCAGATTGTCAGGCAGTTTAAAGTCCCCCATCGCCGTCCGTTCAAGCGAATTGACGCCGAGTCCCACCGTGCCGAACATACGCTTTATCTGGTGGAATTTACCTTCGCATATCTTAATTTCCGCTTTTCTTTCACCAAGCGGTCTTAAAAATGCCTTGCGGCAGACGGTGCCGTCCGCAAGGGTTATGCCATCGGAAAAACACCGTACAATATCCCCTGTTATCTCACCGTCAAGCTCTGCCACATAGGTTTTGTATATTTCCTTTTTCGGGGACAGCACGCTGTGGGCAAAATCCCCGTCGTCGGTTATTATTAAAAGTCCCGTAGTGTCCTTATCAAGTCTGCCAACAGGAAACAGACCCTTTCTTTTTATTTCTTTCGGTATAAGGTCTATAACCGTTTGCCGTCTTTTATCCTCCGACGCCGAAAGCACACCGGCAGGCTTATTCATAACAATATAAACATACTGCTTGTAACGAACGGCTTGTCCGCTGTAGACAACGCTGTCCTTTTCGGTATCGACGGAATAGTCGGGAGAGGTTATCGCCTTACCCGACACCTGAGCCCTGCCTTTCCTGATACCTTCCTTAACTTCCTTCCTCGGTACGGAAAGCTGATTTGAAATAAATCTGTCAAGCCTTTGAATAGACATATATTTTTCACCTTTCCCGTTTCATAAGCGGAAGCATTTCGCCGTCAATTTCCGCCGTACTTACATCGCCGCCTATAACCTTGCCGTCCGATACGATAAGCGTCACGGTTTTACATCCGTCCGCAGTCTTGTATCCGTAAACAACCGCCTTTTTGCCGCAGTGAGCCGAAAGGTCAAAGCCTGCTTCAGCCTGAATACGGTTATATCTTTCGTAAACAGGAGAAAAATCCCGCGGTACGGTTATTTCCTTAACCGTCGGCGTATCGTCCACACTGTAACCGAGACTGTTTATATAATCAACCCGTTTTGCGTTTGTAGAGCCGTCCTGTTCCTCCGCTGTGACAGAGCAGACCTTGCTTAAAACAACGATAATGATTACTGATACAAAAAGTATTACGGCAAGACTCTTTTTTGTAAATGTAACAAAAAGCTTCAAACATATCACCGTTTTAATATATGCGGCAAAACGGCAAATCAGAACTCAATAAGGCAGACTGCGTGCGCGCATATCCCCTCAAGCGAGCCTGTAAAGCCCAAGCCCTCCTCGGTAGTAGCCTTGACATTCACGGATGTTGCGGGTATACCGCAGTCCGAGGAAATATTCTCCGTCATTTTTTCAATATACGGCGCAAGCTTAGGCTTTTGGGCGATAACCGTAGCGTCTATATTAACTATACGGGCGCCCTTTTCCTTAAGCAGTGAAACAGTATCTTTAAGCAAAATACGGCTGTTAATTCCCTTATATCTGTCGTCACTGTCCGGAAAATGTCTGCCTATATCTCCCAATGCGGCGGCACCGAGCAGAGCGTCACAAACGGCGTGCAAAAGCACATCCGCATCCGAATGTCCGTCAAGCCCCTTTTCGTACGGAATTTCCGCTCCGCCGATTATAAGCGGTCTGCCGCTTACAAGCCTGTGAACATCATAACCGTGGCCTATTCTCATTCTTCCGTTTCACTTCCAAGCATGTACTGCGCCAGTATAATATCCTCCGGCGTTGTAATTTTAATATTCTTATATGACCCGTCGGTTATATACACGGGAAAGCCTGCCGCTTCCATTACCGACATATCGTCCGTAAATCCGGAAAGCACCTCCCCTGCCTTTTCCGCGGCGGACAGGTACTCCTTGATATGTACCCCCTGCGGAGTCTGAACCGCATAGAGCGACGAGCGGTCGGGTGTTTCTATAACGGTCTTATTCTCTCCGACACGCTTTATTGTATCTTTAACAGGAACGGCACAGGTAACCGCAGGGTGTGTTTTGAGCGCGGTAACCACGCCCGATATTACGGCACTGCCGACAAGCGGTCTTGCCCCGTCATGTATAAGCACCGAACCGCAGTCCTTCCCAACACGCCTTAATCCGCACAAAACCGATTCTTCACGGGAATTGCCCCCGACAGTTATATCGGTAAGCTTTCTTACGGCAAATCTTTCGGCTATAAGCTGCATTTTAGGGATGTTCTCTTCTCTTGTAACCAGTATAATATCCGATATAAGCGGATTGTTTTCAAACGCCATAAGGGTTCTGGCTATAACGGGTATGCCGTCAAGCATTAAAAACTGCTTATCGGCGCCGTTCATCCTGCTTGAGCTGCCGGCGGCTACAATAATAACAGGCACAGCCGCATCGGATTCTTCGCAAAGGCTGAATTCAAGCTTACATTCTGTAAGTTCCATAAGCGCACTCCGTCAATAAAAATAAGCCGTGCCGACCGTTTACAGGTACAGCACGGCTGAGTATAAAAATCAGACCGAATTAATCTTCGTCCTCTTCTGCGTCGCCGTGGTCATGACCACAACAATCGTCGCAATCACAGCCGTCAAAATCAAATTCAAGTTCTGTTCCGCAGTTGGGGCACTTCATACCTTCCTCTTCGAGCATATCCTCGTCGAGATATATGGTATCGTGGCAAGCCGGACACTCAATTTCATAAACCTCGTCATCATCACAGCAATCGTCACAGTCGCAACAATCGTCGTCATCGTCATCGCCGTAAACAAAATCCTCAACAGAAGCCAAATCCTCGTCAACAGCGTCGATCTGCTCAAGAAGTTCGTCACAGCCGTCCTCAATATCGCAAATTTCGGAGGTCATATCTCCTAAAAGGTCGATTACAGCGGCAAGAATTTTGCCCTCGCTTGTGCTTTCGTCAAGCTTAAGACCCTCTGCCAAGCCCTTAATATAAGCTATCTTCTCACAAATATCCATTATTGTTGCCTCCTTTAATTAAGCTCTTTCCATATATTCGCCGGTACGGGTGTCTATTCTTATCATTTCGCCCTCGTTGATAAACAGCGGAACGCGGATCTCGGCACCTGTTTCAAGAGTAGCCGGTTTTGTTGCGTTTGTAGCGGTATCTCCCTTGAAGCCGGGGTCGGTAGCCGTAACCTGAAGCTCTACGAATGTGGGCGGCTCAACGCCGAATACCTTGCCCTTATAGGAAAGAATTTTGCATACCATATTTTCTTTTACAAACTTGAAATTGTCGCCGAGCTCACTTCCGTTGATCGGTACAAGCTCATATGTTTCCTGATCCATAAAGTAATAAAGATCGCCGTCCGAGTAAGAATATTCCATATCCTTTCTCTCAACAAAGGCAGTGGGAAACTTTGCGGTGGGGTTATAGCTTTTTTCAACAACCGAACCGGTAATAACATTTTTAACCTTGGTTCTTACAAATGCCGCGCCTTTACCGGGCTTTACATGCTGAAATTCGATCACCTGAAGTACATTTCCGTCCTCTTCAAAGGTTACTCCGTTTCTGAAATCACCGGCACTAATCATATTTTACAATTCCTCCAAAAATAAATCTATCCAAATTATAAGGCTTTTCGGAGCGTTTGTCAAGTTTTTACTGCTTTTTATTCTTATTTCCGTCGGTATTTTCATCGCAGTCGGTTTCGATTATTCCCTTGTTAAACCCTTGGGCTACCGCGGGATACATATTTTCGGTCTCCGCCGTGGACTGTATATTGTAGGTGCCGTAGCGATTCACCATTTCAAACGCGGTTTCGGGCAATCCCATAACAGGCACGGAGGACACATCAACCACGGGTTTAATATTCTCATGCTTTTCTTTTTTGTTCATAAACGGTCTTTCCTTTCGGTTTTTTATATTATATGTAGGTATTCGCAATATAACCGTTTGACAGAAATGGCGGCTTGTGTTATACTTTAAAGAGATTTTGGCTTTATCGGAGGAATAATAATGCTGGATATTAGATTTATTTGTGAAAATCCGGAGCTTGTAAAAGAAAATATAAAGAAAAAATTTGAAGACAAAAAGCTCCCGCTTGTTGATGAAATAATTTCGCTTTACGGTGAAAAATGCAACGCAAACAACCGCGCGAACGAATTGCGTGCAAACCGCAACAAAATAAGTAAGCAAATAGGCGTGCTTATGGCAAAGGGCGAGCGTGACGAAGCCGAAAAAATGAAAAAGCTCGTAAACGAGCAGGCAGAGGAATTAAAGGCGCTTGAGGAAAAAGAGGACGAGCTTCAGAAAAAAGTAACCGAAATACAGATGAAGATACCGAACATAGTCGACCCGAGCGTGCCTGTCGGAAAGGACGACAGCGAAAATGTTGAGGTTGAAAAATTCGGCGAGCAGACGCACCCCGATTTTGAAATACCCTACCACACCGATATTATGCAGCTGTTTGACGGCATAGACAAGGACGCCGCAGGCAAGGTTGCGGGCGAAGGCTTTTATTATCTGATGGGCGATATTGCGAGACTTCATTCAGCGGTACTCGCTTATGCCAAAGACTTTATGATAAACAAGGGTTTCACCTACTGCATACCTCCGTATATGATAAGAAGCAAGGTCGTAACGGGCGTTATGAGCTTTGAGGAAATGGACGCTATGATGTACAAAATCGAGGGTGAGGATCTGTACCTCATAGGTACATCCGAACATTCTATGATAGGTAAATTTATAGACAGCCTGACCCCCGAGGAAAAACTGCCGCTTACCCTTACGAGCTATTCCCCCTGCTTCCGCAAGGAAAAGGGCGCTCACGGAATAGAGGAACGCGGAATTTACCGTATACATCAGTTTGAAAAGCAGGAAATGATAGTTATTTGCCGACCCGAAGAGAGTATGGATTGGTTCAATAAAATGTGGAGCTATTCGGTTGAGCTGTTCCGCAGTATGGATATACCGGTAAGAACTCTTGAATGTTGCACGGGCGACCTTGCGGACTTAAAGGTTAAATCCTATGATGTTGAGGCATGGTCTCCGAAACAGCAGAAGTATTTTGAGGTCTGCTCCTGCTCCAACCTCGGCGACGCACAGGCAAGGCGCCTCGGAATAAAGGTAAAGGGCACGGACGGTAAAAAATACCTTGCCCACACCCTTAACAATACCGTTGTTGCCCCTCCCCGTATGCTCATTGCTTTTCTTGAAAACAATCTCCGTTTTGACGGCGAGCATTACAGCGTTCTTATTCCTAAGGCATTACAGCCCTATATGGGCGGTAAGACCGTACTTACAAGCAAAAAATAAACAGTTTACCGCAAAGCGGCTGTCTAAAGACAGCCGCTTTAATTTATTATTTTTATATCTTCCGTATCTGTAATCGGATATGAAATAAGACGGCTGCCGTCAAGCTCCTCCCTGTGCATATCCACCGCGTTTATTCTGCTGTTATTGTAGGTTTTATAGCAGTAAATACCGCGGCTTGCGTTTATGCAGGAGGAATAAATGGTTATTTCATACTTCCCGTTTTCAAGCTCGGTACATCCCCTTTGCTGTTCTACCGAGCCTAATATGTGGAAAAACTGGCTTATACTTTCCTTATCATCCGCACCCGAACGGGAATTAAGCTTTACAAACGCCGCTCTCACAAATCTTGACTGAGACGACGCATCGCCCGGCAGACCCAAAGCGCCCATACCTCTGCTGTATGCCTTAAGCGCAACAGTAGCAGAAAATGTATTTATGGGGTTTTTGGGTGACAGAGCCATATAATTATCAAGCGCCGCCATCTGGAACAAAAACGGCGGGTTATTTGTAAGGACCCCCACGGGATTACTGTACAGTTTAAGCCCTTCCTTTACGCTTTCAACCGTTACACACTCATCCTTATCGGCTATAAGCCAGTGGAGCTGTGCCGACGGCATATCTAAAAATCGTTCGTTTGTTATATTGGCATTTTTAAGAAACTGTACCGTTTCTTTTACGGTAGCGCACTTTGAAAGCACCCACGGTATAAATTCATACTGAGCGACATTTTCCCTGCCGCCGAGCGTTTCCTCGAAATATGCGTTGCCGACAAAATTAAGACCTGCGGCGCAAAGACCTTTTTCGTTTGCGGCGTCGTAATAAAGCGGATAATCCTCGCTTATATGCGCCATACCTATGATTGCGTAGTGAGTCTTCGGCATATCGCCGCAATGTATTTTGAATTCATAATTACGGGGCGTTACGGTCACGCTTTCACCGTAGGAAAATTCGTAATCAAGGTTTCTTCCGAAATAAAAATCATTTGTTTTGTAGGTTGCCGCCGTACACATATGCTTTTCTCCTCGTATAATAAAGTAGTAGTTTTTAGTGTCCCTCTCCAAGGACATATGCTAC
>UQQR01000010.1 GCA_900543215.1 uncultured Oscillospiraceae bacterium
AATTATATTCGGTTTTCAGTCTTGTGCCGCCCCAAAGGTAATCCTTCACCGGCGGTTTTAATAATAACGGATACATATAACTCCTCCATAACTTACATAATTGTTATGGAATATTATAGCATAATATCTTCTCTTATGCAAGTAAGCCTACTATTTATGAATTCCGTCGAAAAAGAGCGCTACGGTTCCGGGACCCACATGGGCGCCGGTAACAGGCTCGTAGCAAACTGTGATACATTTGCCCTTAAATCCGTGCTTTTTCAGTTCCGAGAGAAGAAAAGCGGCGTCATCCTCCGAATCGGCATGGGCAATGCCGATGGTTTCCTTTTTGTCCTTCGCAAGCTTATCAAAGCTTTCGGCAAGCGTCAAAAGTGCCGCCCTTTTACCCCTTACCTTACCGCATGAGATTATACGGCCGGCGTCGTCGCCCTTTAAAATAGGTTTAATGTTTAAAATAGTTCCGACCACAGCGGTAGCGCCGCTTATGCGGCCGCCTTTTTTAAGATATTTAAGGTCCTCAACCGTGAAAAACTGGCACATATTTCTACGCTTTTCCGAAATACAGCCGACAATATCCTTAAAGGATACTCCGCCCTCGTTCATTTCCGCCGCTTCAAGTACAAGCAAGCCTTCGCCGAGGGAGGCGGCAAGCGTATCTATAACGGCTATGTCTCTTTCGGGGTATTCGCCCTCAAGCTCAGCCGCGGCGGTTTGCGCCGCTTGAGCCGTTCCGCTTATACCGCCGGACATAGCGATATAAATTATATCGTTGCCGCATTTAAGTTCAGACTCAAACGCGTTTAAAAAAGCGGCGGTATTTATCATAGAGGTTTTAACGGGAGTGCCTGAACGCATAGCGTTATAAAAAGCCTTTCCGTCGAAATCCTCGGTTTCCTCCTGTACGCTTTCTACACCGCCGACAGTGAATGTGAGCGGAATTATTTTAATAGAATGCTTTATTATCAATTCGGCAGGAAGATTTGCAGAAGTGTCTGTAAATATTCTTATCATAATATGTTACTCTCCTTTTGGGGACTTTGCGTTTACAAGCATTATCATAACCCTGCGGCTAGATTTTTTCAACCTAACGCAGTATAATGCCGTTCTACCGGTAAATACAGCGCAGTAGAGAAGCTTTGCACAATCCTACTGTTTGGAGAATTTGCTGTTTTATGCGTAATTGCAGGCAAAGATTAAAATGTTTGCTTTAGGTGATAAGCTTTTAGTAATTAAAGTAAACGGAAAATTAACGTTATCCTAAAAAAACAGTACACACGGCAAAATGCCGTGTGTACTGAAGGCATAAATATCAGTTCTTAATATTGAAAAGTGATTTTTTTGCGGAATTATAGCTTCCCGCGGTCAGGTGTATAAAAAGCTCCTCCAGTGAGGAAAGACCGCCTATAATACACACCGAATAGCAATAAGCAACGGCAAACGGCGCCCTTAAAAAGTATGGAATAAGAAATACTGCGGCGCCTGTTACCTTATTAAGATATGTGTGGAGTGAAGCAAATCGGCGGTATTTAACCGCGGCAGTGAAATAAGTACAGAGCCTTAAAAGCAACACAATGCAGACAAGCCACCAAATTTGTTTCGGCATTTCATCTATGATGCGGCGAAGAAGCTTTGTAAGCGTGACGCCGTAAAACAAAATATCCGCTGCCGAGTCAAGCTTGGCGCCCGTTTCGCTTGCGGTTCCGGTTTTTCTGGCAACAAATCCGTCCAACACATCGGTAATCCCGGTAAGGGTGTATGTAATATAGAACGGGGTTGAGAGCGGTTTTAAAAACAATAATATAACCGTTCCCGCAATTCTAAGGCTTGTGATAAAGTTTGCGCTCATTATTTTTTTCATTATTCGGAATCCTTTGACACATTGTAATCCGTAGGAAATCTTGTCCTATATATTATATATTGTAAAATTTTAACTGTCAATGCAATTTTATTCGACAGGTTAGGAGGGTTTGCGGTCAAAGGCACAGAATTGCTTTATAAACGGGTATTCAAAACCGCCGTTCCCAACTGTTTATAGGTTTTTATAATAATTATCGCTGATATTACGGCTGTAAGGATGTCTGCCGCGGGCATAGAATAAAGCACGCCGTCAAGTCCGAAAATAGGGGGCAGTAAAAGCGCCAGACCCACGCCGAAAACAATCTCACGCGCCATAGAAAGCAGGGTCGACTGAACTGCTTTTCCCATAGCCTGTAAAAATATAAAGGTCGCTTTGTTAACGCAGGCTAAAATCAGCATACAAAGGTAAATTCTGAAAGACTTTATCGCAAAATCTGTGTAATACACACTTTCGTTTGCGGCACCGAAAATACCGATTAGAAAATTTGGAAAAAGCTCTGCTGTCAACAAAGCCACCGCTCCGACGCAGGCTTCTGTAATCAAGAGTCTTGTAAATAGGCTCCTTACCCGTTCCGGTTTTTTGGCGCCCATATTGTATCCTACAATGGGGATACAACCCGCCGCCATTCCGATTACGACAGAAATGATAATTTGAAAGAATTTCATTACAATTCCGACTACCGCCATAGGAATCTGTGCATATTGCTCCTTACCGAAAACGGGATCCAAGGCTCCGTATTTACGAAGCATATTATTGATTGCCGCCATTGCCGCGACAAGGGAGATCTGAGCCAAAAAACTGCAAAGACCGAGCGATATGGTTCTGCCGACAACTCCGCCGTTAAGCTTAAAGTCGTTGATACGGAGCTTGACTGTTTTTACCCTGCAAAAATACCAAACCGAAAGCACAGCCGTTGCAATCTGGCCTATTACCGTCGCGACTGCCGCACCCATCATACCCCATCTGAAAACAAATATGAAAACGGGGTCGAAAATTATGTTGATTACAGCACCGATAAGGGTTGAGAGCATAGCGAATTTAGGATTTCCGTCCGCACGGATAATCGGATTCATCGCCTGACCGAACATATAAAACGGAACTCCTAATGTGATCCAGAAAAAATATTCCTTTGACAGTTTAAAGGTTTCGGCATTTACATTTCCGCCGAATGCGGTGAGTATCGGTTCATTAAAAAGCAAATAAAGCGCAGTCAGAATTAAACTTACAAGCACGCAAAGCGTTACGGAATTTCCGACACTGCATGAAGCGTCCTTGGTTCTTTTTTCACCTAGCGATATGCTTACAAACGCGCAGCAGCCGTCGCCTAACATAACGGCTATACCGAGCGCAATGACCGTAAGCGGAAAAACCACCGTATTTGCCGCATTTCCGTACGAGCCGAGATAATCCGCATTTGCGATAAATATTTGGTCTACGATGTTATACAGCGCCCCGACCAAGAGCGATATTATACAGGGTACGGCGTATTTTCCCATAAGCTTGCCGACTTTTTCGGCAGTAAGATATGACTGAGACATTTTTAAATTTACCTCCGTAATAAAACAAAAAATGCGTAAGTCCTTAACCGGACTTACGCATTTCTGCTACTCGTTGAGGCTTATTATACAACGAAACGGGAAAAATTTCAAATGTTTTTTTTCAGAGTTTTTTTATTATTTCATTGTTTTGCGAGATCAAATGCCCTATTGCGTAGATAAGGAAAAGTGATATTACCGAAAGAATAATTCCCACAATAAATACCGCCACCGCAACAACGGCGAATATCTTATCCAGCATAACAAGCACAATGCTTATCGCCGCAAACAAAAGCAAAACAGCTATTGCAACTATAAAGGAAATAGCCTTTATTATTTTATCAAGATGCCTAAAAACGCCGTTGCCGTAGTTTTGGGTTATAGCCCTCATACTGCTTTTTGTGTGAGGAAGAGAAGATGAGCTGATGTCCTCAAAGCCTTGGTCAGTGTAAAAATTGTCATCCATTTCGGAAAACTCCTTTCGGTTTATACCTTTTTAACACCTATGGAAACCTTTTCGCCGTTAATATCCCATTCCTTAACATATCCGTCGGGTTCGGCCGCTGTAAGGGAGTCGGTAAGTGTGTCGCCTGCTATATCGTCCTTTTTGTTAAGGGCTATTTCGGCTACCTTATCACTGCCGCTTAATGTTACTGATATATGATCCGTTACATTAAATCCGGCTTCCTTACGCATAGTCTGTATTTTGCTGATAAGCTCGCGTACAAAACCTTCCTCGATAAGCTCCTTGGTAAGCGTGGTGTCTATCGCAACGGTTATACCTCTGTCGCTTACCGTGTAAAATCCGTCTCTCTGCTCGGTTTCGATAAGCAGATCTTCGGTTTGAAGAATTACCGTACCTGACGGAAGCTCTAAGGTAAGAGAACCGTCGGCGTCCAACTGCTTTTTCGCTTTGTTGCCGTCTATTTCGGAGAGTGCTGTGCGAATTTCATTTAATTGCTTGCCGAATTTCGGACCTACTGTTTTAAGCTGCGGCTTAAAGCGGTAGGAAACAAAATCGTCAACCTTGTCGGTGAAGATTACATTTTTGATGTTAAGCTCATCACGAATAATATCAGTATAATACCCGTCGAGCTTGCCGTCAAGTTTAACATACATTGTGCCA
This sequence comes from uncultured Oscillospiraceae bacterium, assembly GCA_900543215.1. Taxonomy (GTDB): domain Bacteria; phylum Bacillota; class Clostridia; order Oscillospirales; family Acutalibacteraceae; genus UBA737. The sequence goes on from UQQR01000010.1 coordinate 4,520, forward strand.
AGAGGCTGTCTGTTCTTAAGCGAGGAACCGTTTCTTGCGGCTCTGCCCAAAACAACTATTTCAAGAACCTTATCCATATTCTCTTCAAGTGATTTGTCTATCGCACTGCTGTCCACAGTGGGGAAATCGCAGAGATGTATGCTTTCGGGAGCGGTTTTGTCAACGCTTTTGACAAGGTTTTGATAAATGCTTTCGGTCATAAACGGAATCATCGGAGCGGCGGCCTTTGCGGTTGTTACAAGCGCGGTGTAAAGGGTCATATACGCCGCAATCTTATCTTCGGGGAGACCCTGTACCCAGTATCTTTCTCTGCCGCGGCGGACATACCAGTTACTCATATCGTCCACAAATTCCTGAAGCGCTCTTGCGGCTTCCGGTATGCGGTAATCGGCAAGGTTATCGTCGACCGACTGCACCATTGAATTAAGCTTTGATAAAAGCCATTTGTCCATTACCGTGAGCTTGCAGTCTTTAAGCGAATACTTGGTGGGGTCAAATTCGTCAATGTTGGCATAAAGAACATAGAACGCATAGGTGTTCCAAAGCGTACCCATAAATTTGCGCTGACCCTCTGTTACAGCCTTATCGTGGAAACGGTTGGGGAGCCAGGGAGCGGAGTTTGTGTAGAAATACCAGCGTATTGCATCCGCACCGAATTTTTCAAGAGCCTCGAACGGGTCAACGGCGTTGCCCTTGGATTTACTCATTTTCTGACCGTTTTCGTCCTGTACATGGCCTAAAACAATAACATTCTTATACGGTGCTTTATTGAAAATAAGAGTTGAAATCGCAAGCAGAGAATAGAACCAGCCTCTTGTCTGGTCAACCGCCTCGGAAATAAAGTCGGCAGGGAACTGAGACTCGAAAAGCTCCTTGTTTTCAAACGGATAATGGTGCTGCGCAAACGGCATTGAGCCGGAGTCGAACCAGCAGTCTATAACCTCGGGTACTCTGTGCATCTGCTTTCCGCAGTGCGGGCATTTAATCGTGACCGCATCGATATAAGGACGGTGCAGCTCAATATTGTCGGGGCAGTTATCGGACATTTCCTTTAATTCCTCAATACTGCCGACAGAGTGCATATGGCCGCATTCGCACTGCCAGATATTAAGCGGAGTACCCCAATAACGGTTACGGGAGATACCCCAATCCTGGACATTCTTAAGCCAGTCACCGAAACGGCCCTTTCCTATGCTTTCGGGTATCCAGTTGATGGTGTCGTTATTGCGGATAAGGTCGTCACGAACATCGGTCATCTTTATAAACCAAGACTCGCGCGCATAGTATATAAGCGGAGTGTCGCAGCGCCAGCAATAGGGATAGTCGTGCTCGAATTTTGGAGCGTCAAAAAGAAGTCCCTTGTCGTCAAGGTCCTTAAGCACCATCGGGTCGGCTTTCTTTACAAATATGCCGGCATACGGAGTTTCCTCGGTAAGATTTCCTTTGCCGTCAACAAACTGAACAAAGGGTAAATCGTAGCGGCGGCCGACCTTTGCGTCGTCCTCACCGAACGCAGGCGCAATATGAACTATGCCTGTACCGTCTGTCATGGTAACATAGGTATCGCAGGTGATATAATGACCCTTTTTGTTTTGCTTTTCGCAAACCGGTTTTACGCAATCGAAAAGCGGCTCATATTCTTTATATTCAAGCTCGCTGCCCTTATATTCTTCTATTATTTCATAAGCCGGAGTATTTTCCGTCGCAAGCTTGCCCAAAACCTTATCAAGCAGAGCCTTTGCTATATAGTAGGTATAGCCGTCTGCCGCCTTTACCTTGCAGTAGGTTTCGTCGGGGTTTACGCAGAGCGCAACGTTAGAGGGAAGTGTCCACGGGGTAGTTGTCCAGGCAAGGAAATAGGCGTCCTCGCCCACAACCTTAAAGCGGACTACCGCACTGCGCTCTTTAACGCTTTTATAGCCCTGAGCCACCTCGTGAGAGGAGAGCGGAGTTCCGCAGCGGGGGCAGTAGGGAACTATCTTAAAGCCCTTATAAAGAAGACCCTTTTCGTAAATCTTTTTAAGCGCCCACCATTCCGATTCTATAAAATTATTGTCATAGGTGACATAGGGGTTTTCCATATCCGCCCAGAAGCCGACGGTTTTTGAGAAATCCTCCCACATACCCTTGTATTTCCATACGCTTTCCTTGCAGTGCTCTATAAAAGGTTCAAGACCGTACTGCTCTATCTGCTCCTTGCCGTCAAGACCCAAAAGCTTCTCAACCTCAAGCTCAACGGGAAGTCCGTGCGTGTCCCATCCTGCTTTACGGGGAACCATATAGCCCTTCATTGTGCGGTAACGGGGAATCATATCCTTTATTACACGGGTCAGAACATGGCCGATGTGCGGCTTGCCGTTTGCGGTCGGAGGACCGTCATAGAAAACATACGGCTCGCCCTTTGCCTTTGAATCTATACTTTTTTCGAATATTTTTTCGTCTTCCCAGAATTTTTCAACCTTTTTTTCTTCTTCAACGAAGTTAAGGTTCGGGGATATACTTTTATACATCTTGAATTTACTCCTTTCAAATAAAAAAGCTCCGTCCCATAATAGGACGAAGCGAATAATCTTCTTAAAACCACCTATTACGGCAGACAAACATCTGCGTTCCCTTTAACGGGGGAAACCGGAGCGGCTTAATTCGGTAATAAAAGGGTGGTGTCCTTTAGCCCGATTTCGGCCGTCGGCTCGGGAGTGATACCGGTTTTCGGCGTTTATCGGGCTTGCACCGCCCCCGAATCGCTTGAAAACGCATTTTAAAAACCGCCGTCTCCGTCTAAGCCTTTAGTAAGAAAATTCTATTTTGTAATTTTTATTCCTTAACGGAAGGAATTTGCTGCTTTAATGCGGCGCGTGTCTTTCTAACCTCGCCCAAATTGGCGGTGAGACCCTCGTCCGCGCGGCGCATAATGTCATCAACGAAATCCTGAGCCGCTTTACGCATTTCACGGCTTTTTTGCTGTGAGGTCGCGATTATTTCGGCAGCCTTCTGCTGAGCCAGCTTTACGATTTCCTCCTGTGCGGTCATAGCCTTTGCGCGTTCCTCGGCACTGCGGATAATTCCGTCCGCCTCACGCTTTGCGTTTGTAATAATATCCGCACGGTCGGCAACAATGCCCTTTGCCTGCTTTATCTCCGCCGGAATGTTAAGACGGATATCGTCAACAACGGCACGGAGCTTTTCGATATCAACTACGGTTTTTCTGCCGGGTATTTTAATACCGCTGTCCAAAACCTCGTCAAACTGTTCAAGTAATTCGTCAAGTGTCATTTTAAATTCCTCCGTAAATATTACTGTTTTTAGTACGGCATGACTCGAAACCGTCACGGTTTTGCACGCCGTCTTCTTACCTTTTAACACAAATTCTTTTGATTATATCCGCCTTTATGGCGTCGGGTACAAAGCTCGAAATATCTCCGCCCATACTCGCTATCTGCTTAACCATACTTGAGCTTAAATACATATTGCGGCTTGCGGTCGTAAGGAAAAGCGTTTCCACATTCGGGTTAAGCTTTTTATTGGTGAGCGCCATCTGAAACTCATATTCAAAATCAGACATCGCCCTTAATCCTTTTATTATGGCGGTTGCGTTTTTGCTTGCGGCATAATCCGCAAGAAGACCGTCATAGTGTTCAACCGTTACATTATTTAGAGTAGGGATACATTTTTTTATCATATCCACGCGCTCCTCGGGCGTGAAAGAGCAGTGCTTTGCGCCGTTTGAGGCGACAACCACAATAAGCTTATCAAACATCTTTGCGGCACGGGTGATAATATCCAAGTGACCGAATGTTACTGGGTCAAAGCTACCCGGGCAGATTGCTATGCGCTCGTTCATTTATCTTCCCCTTTTCGGTAAACGGTTACCAAAACCTTGCCGTAGCGGTAGGTGCGGCTTATTTTAAATCCGCCGACCGTTTCTTCGGGTTTAACCTCCGGCGGATGCTCGCACACAATTATGCCGTGGTCGCTCATAAGCGGCAGAACCGCCTTTAATGCCGGAAGCAAAAGACCTGCCGAATACGGCGGATCAAGGAACACTATATCAAATACATCGCGGCTTGCAGCTGTAAACGATGCGTAATCCGAGCGGACAACGCGCGCTTTATCGGAAAGTCCCGTGCTTTCAATATTCTTTTTAACATATTGGAGCGAGGAATCCGATGCGTCAACAAAAACCGCACTTTCGGCGCCGCGGCTTAACGCTTCAAGCCCCAGCTGACCCGAGCCCGCGAACAAGTCAAGCACCCGTCTGCCCTCAATATCAAACTGTAAAGCGCTGAAGATTCCTTCCTTTACACGCTCCGGAGTAGGGCGGACTTCCCGACCGTCCGGAGCCGAAAGTCTGGTTCCTCTGGCTGAACCGGTAATGATTCGCATTAGCATCACCAACAAAGATAATAGGAAAAGGGTATAGTACACCCTTATAATAACCTATATTATTATCACACTAAAGGGTGGGGTTTGTCAATAGTTTTTTTCAAAAACCCGATTATTTGATAATTTCGGCTTTAAATTATGAACAAATTGTAAAAGGTCAGGAAAAGTCAAATTATTTTTCAAAAACCCCTTGACAAATCGCAAACAGGGGATATAATAATAATCGTTAGCACTCGAAAGCACAGAGTGCTAATGCCAAAAGGAGTGTATCGAAGATGGAGCTGTCGCCGAGAAAACAAGCAGTTTTGGCTGCAGTTGCCAAAACCTATATAAAGACGGGCGAGCCGGTGGGTTCAAAGGCGCTTAACGCAATTCTTAAAAATTCACCGTCCTCCGCAACGCTCAGGAATGAAATGAGCGAGCTGTGCGAGCTTGGTCTCTTGGCTCAGCCGCATACCTCTGCCGGACGGATTCCGACAAGCAACGGCTTTAAAATATATGTAGATACGCTTATGACGCCCGAAAAGCTTTCCGAGGGTAGTAAAAGCTTCATAGATAAGGGCTTTTCGGATATTCATTCGGCACCGGAAAAGCTACCTGAAATTGCGGGCAAACTTTTGTCCGAGCTTACGGGACTTCCGGCTGTCACCTGCTTCATTATTGAAACAGGACCCAAGGTTAAGCGAATCGAGCTTTTACCGATAGGCAAAAAGGCGGTTATGATAGTGCTTATTACGGCGGATGGGAGAACCAGAAGCCGCATTATCAGGACCGATATGGTAAGCGAGCCTGTTCTTATCGAAAGATTTACCGATATAGCCGAAAAAAAAATAAACGGCAAAGAGGTAAGCGACCTTACAAAGGGTTATATGCAGGGACTTACCGCCGACGCGGGGCTTGACGCGCTGACTCTTATGCCTGTGTTTTCGGCGGTGTTCGAAATGGCGCAGGGCTTGGAGGCTTCAAGCGTTACCCTTTCGGGCGAGGCGGCGCTTCACAATGTTTTTGCCGACGATGAAACCGCAAAACGGATAATATCGCTTGTAAATCTGAGAGAACCGATGCTGTCGCTTCTTGACGGAATAGACGGCAGGGTGGGCGTGATATTCGGAAACGATACGGGCTTTACCGAGCTTAATTCCGACGCCATAGTCGCGGCAAGGTACAGCGGTAAGGATAAATATAAAGGCACCGTAGGTGTTATAGGTCCTAACAGAATGTCTTATGACCAGATAATTCCGAGCGTTGAATATACAGCGCTTAAGCTTACGGAATTAATGACTCAAGCGCAAAAGGATATGGAGGAATAACGAGTGGCTGAAGAAATTAAAAAGAATGAAAAGGAAACGCCGGCAGAGCCTCAGCAGGAGACAGCAAAAGGCGAAGAAAAAACAGAAAAGGAAGCTCCCAAAAAGGAAAAAAAATCCAAAAAGGATGCGGAGATTGAAAAGCTTAAGGAAGAGCTTGAAAAGAAAAACGACATTCTTTTACGGACGGCTGCCGAGTTCGATAATTACAAAAAACGGACAGAGCGTGAAAAATCAGGTATTGCCGAGTATGCAAGAGCCGGAATAATAAAACAGCTTTTGCCGATAATCGATAATATAGAAAGAGCGGCGTCTGCCGACAGAGAAAGCCCCGATTATTTAAAGGGCATTGAAATGATAATCAAGCAGTTTGAGGCTTTGTCAGGAAAGCTTCAGATTGACGAGATAGCAAAACCGGGCGATGCGTTTGACCCGACACTTCACGAGGCGGTAATGCATATCGAGGACGGGGAGCTTGGCGAAAATGTGATCGCCGAGGTTTTGCAAAAGGGCTATCGAACCGGAGATACGGTTATAAGACCGGCAATGGTCAAGGTAGCAAATTAAAAACAGCTGATTAAACATTTGGAGGAATATATTATGGGAAAAATCATAGGTATTGACTTAGGTACAACAAACTCTTGCGTAGCGGTAATGGAAGGCGGAGAGCCGGTCGTTATCGCCAATGCCGAAGGAGCGAGAACAACTCCGTCGGTAGTTGCGTTTTCAAAAACAGGCGAAAGAATGGTAGGTCAGGTCGCTAAGCGCCAGGCTATTACCAATCCGGACCGCACCATAAGCTCTATAAAGAGAGAAATGGGTACTTCACACACAGTAGAAATTGACGGTAAGAAGTACACTCCGCAGGAAATTTCGGCAATTATTTTGCAGAAATTAAAGGCAGATGCCGAGGCTTACATCGGTCAACCGGTAACCGAGGCTGTTATTACCGTTCCTGCCTACTTTACCGACGCTCAGCGTCAGGCAACCAAGGATGCGGGCAAGATTGCCGGTCTTGAAGTTAAGCGTATCATAAACGAGCCTACTGCTGCGGCTCTTGCTTACAGCATTGATAAGGAAGACGACCAAAAGGTTATGGTATACGACCTCGGCGGCGGTACATTCGATGTTTCGATAATCGAAATGGGCGACGGCGTTCAGGAGGTTCTCGCTACTGCCGGTAACAACAGACTCGGCGGCGATGACTTCGATAAACGGATTATGGATTATATCGTAAACACCTTTAAGGCTGAGCAGGGCATTGACCTTTCAGGCGACAAGATGGCTATGCAGCGTATTAAAGAGGCTGCCGAAAAAGCTAAAATAGACCTTTCGGGTATGACCACCGCAGACATCAATCTTCCGTTTATAACGGCAGATCAGACAGGTCCTAAGCACTTTGAAACAACCCTTACAAGGGCTAAATTCAATGAGCTTACCGCTGATTTGGTAGACGCAACAATGGGACCTGTGCGCCAAGCGCTTTCCGACTCGGGTCTTGACAAGAGCGAGATAAACAAGGTTCTTATGGTCGGCGGTTCTTCAAGAATTCCTGCCGTACAGGAAGCTATAAAGAACTTTATGGGCAAGGAGCCGTTCAAGGGCATTAACCCAGATGAGTGCGTTGCAATAGGCGCAGCTTTGCAGGCAGGCGTTTTGGGCGGCGATGTTAAGGGTCTGCTTCTCCTTGATGTTACTCCGTTGTCACTCGGTATTGAAACAATGGGCGGTGTTTCCACAAAGGTTATCGACCGTAACACCACCATTCCGGCAAAGAAGAGTCAGATATTCTCTACCGCCGCGGACGGTCAGACCTCTGTTGAGGTACATGTTTTACAAGGCGAGCGTGAGTTCGCGAAGGATAACAAGACCCTCGGCGTATTCCACCTTGACGGAATAGCTCCGGCTCCGCGCGGAATTCCTCAGATTGAGGTTACCTTCGATATAGACGCGAACGGCATAGTTCATGTTTCCGCTAAAGACCTCGGCACAGGCAAGGAAAATAACATTACAATTACCTCGAACACCAATATGTCCAAAGAGGATATTGATAAGGCTGTTAAGGAAGCCGAGCAGTATGCCGCCGAGGATAAGAAGCGCCGTGAATCGGTTGACATTCGCAACAACGCCGATCAGATGATCTATCAGACCGAAAAGACCGTAAGCGAGTTCGGCGATAAGCTGTCGGCTGATGAAAAATCCAAGATTGAGACTGCAAAAGAGGCACTTAAAGAGGCTCTTAAGGGTGAGGACACCGAGGTTATCAAAGCTAAGCAGGAAGAGCTGCAAAAAGAGCTTTTCGCGGTAAGCGAAAAGGTTTACAAGGCGGCTAATCCACAGGGCGCCGAAAATGCCGCTCCTCAGGGTGAGGCACAGAACGGCGGAAACGATTCCAATGTTTATGAAGCTGATTACACCGATGTTGAAGACGGCGACAAAAAGTAATTAGGTTATTTCTTAAAAATCAATCCGGCGTAAAAACCGGATTGATTTAACATATTAAACTTGTAGGAGAAATTACTTTGGCTGAAGAAAAAAGAGATTATTACGAGGTTCTCGGCGTTGATAAATCGGTGTCGGACGACGAACTAAAGAAAGCCTACCGCAAAATGGCTAAAAAATATCACCCTGATTTAAACCCCGGAAACAAGGAAGCTGAGCAGAAATTTAAAGAGGTAAACGAAGCCTACGAGGTTCTGTCGGATAAAGAAAAGCGCGCGAGATACGATCAGTTCGGCCATGCGGGCGTTGACCCGAATTTCGGCGCGGGAGCAGGCGGCGGAGCTTACGGCGGCGGCTTTACCGGTGATTTCGGCGATTTGGGCGATATATTCAGCTCATTTTTCGGTGGAGGTTTCGGAGGTGGCGGCAGACGGGCAAACCCGAACGCTCCGAGACGCGGAAACGATACTGCGGCGGCGGTCAATCTTTCGTTTGAAGAGGCGGCTAAGGGCTGCCGTAAGACCGTAAAGGTTACAAAGATAGAAAACTGTAAGGAATGCGGCGGTTCGGGCGCGGAAAAAGGCTCTACGCCCAAAACCTGTCCGGTTTGCCACGGCACGGGTCAGGTATCGGCTACACAGCGCACTCCGTTCGGTGTTATGCAGACTCAAAAGGTCTGTGATAACTGCCACGGCTCGGGTAAAATAATAGATAAACCCTGCCATACCTGTGCGGGAAAGGGCAGGATAAGACATACCGTTGAACAAACAGTTGATATACCGGCAGGTATCGACGACGGACAGATAATTAATGTAAGGGGCGGAGGCGACGCCGGAGCAAACGGCGGACCGTCGGGCGATCTTCGCATTAATGTAAATGTACGCCCCCATCCGATATTCGAGAGAGAGGGCTACGATGTTTACTGTCAGATACCGATAACCTTTACCCAAGCGGCATTAGGCGACGAGGTTATCGTCCCCACGCTTGACGGCAAGGTTAAGCTTAACATACACGAGGGCACACAACCGGGCGACGAATTTAAGCTGAGAGGAAAGGGCATACAAAGGCTCAATTACTCCGGCAGAGGCGACCAGTATGTAAAGGTTGTGGTTGAGGTTCCGAAAGAGCTTAGCAAAGCGCAAAAGGATAAGCTTAAGGAGTTTGAAGCGCTTACGGGCGAGAAGAACTATAAGACCCGCAAGAGCTTTACCGATAAAATTAAACGCTTTTTCAATGAATAAAAAATAAGCTTCGGCATTTTGCCGAAGCTTATTTTTTTGCAACTTTAATTCAAAAGCGCTCTGTCGTTTGCGAATTCCGAGCCGCTTAATTTTGTAAATGCGTCGAGTAAATACTCAACCGTAAGCTTTTTCTTTTCTTCTCCCGATACATCAAGGATTATTTTACCGTTGTTCATCATAATAAGGCGGTTGCCGTAGGTTATGGCGTCTTTCATATTATGCGTTATCATCATTGCGGTAAGGTGATCCTCCGATATAAATTTATTCGAAAGCTCAAGCACTTTTGCGGCGGTCTTCGGGTCAAGCGCCGCAGTATGCTCGTCAAGCAGTAAAAGCTTCGGCTTTTTCATAACCGCCATTAAAAGCGTGAGTGCCTGACGCTGACCGCCCGAAAGCAGTCCCACCTTTGCAGAAAGTCTGTTTTCAAGACCTAAATCAAGTTCGGACAGCATAGCCTTGAATTGCTCGCGCTCCTTGTTGTTTATCGCCCATTTAAGACCCCTTATCTGTCCTCTTCTTGAGGCGAGCGCCATATTTTCCTCTATCCACATATCCGCGGCGGTACCCATCATCGGGTCCTGGAAAACACGGCCGAGGTATTTTGCTCGCTTGTGTTCGGGCAGTTTTGTTACATTGACCCCGTCTATTATTATAGAGCCGCTGTCTACCGGATAAACGCCGGCTATCATATTGAGCATAGTTGATTTTCCGGCGCCGTTACCGCCGATGACTGTAACAAAATCACCGTCGTTAAGAGTAAGGTTAAGTCCGTTAAGGGCTTTCTTTTCGTTTATTGTTCCGGGATTGAAGGTCTTATGCACATCTTTGATTTCAAGCATTGGTTTCACCTCCGGGGATTTGTTTGATGCGTTTTTCCGCTATTTTGCTTTTCCAGTAGGGTATTCCGAGGAAGAGCGCAACCACTGCGGCGGTGAGCATTTTAAGGTCGTTTGCGGGAAGGCCGAGCCACAGCACAAAGGAAATTACAATATAGTATATTATGCCGCCCAAAACTGTGCCGAAAAGCTTTAACGCAAAGTTTTTAAACAGCTTTCCGAAAACAACATCGCCTATTATTATTGCGGCAAGACCGATTACTATTGAGCCTCTGCCCATATTTACATCCGCAAAGCCCTGATACTGCGCAAGCAGAGCGCCTGCTAAAGCAACAAGACCGTTCGAAATAACAAAGCCGATTATTTTGTTGGTTGAGGTGTTTATTCCGTTTGCTCTTGCCATTGCGGGGTTACAGCCGGTAGCCCTCAGCGAATGGCCGAGTTCCGTGCCGAAGAACCAGTAAAGAATAACTATAATTGCCGCCACAAACAGGGCGCAGATTATAAGCGATTTGTTTATGTTGCGGAGCGTTACGAGAAGTATGTCCTTATATTTCATTACGGAAAGGGGGAGATTGGCTTTTCCGCTCATAATACGCAGGTTTACCGAATAAAGGGCGATTTGCGTAAGTATACCCGCAAGGATTGCCGGTATGCCGAATTTTGTGTGAAGCACGCCTGTGACAAGACCCGCAAGACATCCTGCGATAAGTGCTGCCAGCATTGCGAGCCATATGTTCATACCACTTGCCGTACACACCACAAGAACAGCGCCGCCGGTGCCGAAGGAGCCGTCTACCGTGAGGTCCGCGAGGTCGAGAATCTTAAAGGTAATATAGACGCCGACCGCCATAATACCCCAAATTGCGCCCTGTGCAACGGCGCCGGGAAGAGAGCTGATAAATGATAGCATTGTGTTTTTCCTTTCAAAAACCGCAATAAGCGATAGGGTATTTTACGCCCTATCGCTTTACGATTGTTTTTTAAAAATTACTGAATTGCTTCATAATCGCTCGGAACGGTTACTCCAAGCTCTTTGCAGCGCGATTCCATATACTTCTTTGTAAGGCTTGAAGCAAAGCCGATTTCCATATCGGCAGGGTCCTTGCCGTTTACAAGAATATCGTAAGCCATTTCGCCGGCTTTTTTACCGATGCTGTAATAATCTATTGAAAGAGTTGCGATACCGCAGCCTTTGCAGATGCCCTGCTCGCCTGCTATGATCGGGATTTTGGCAGGTTCGGCGATGTTGTTGACAATTTCGGTATTTGAAGCCATTGTATTGTCGGTAGGAATGTAAATTGCGTCAACCGCAGCGCAGGCAGAGGTTACGACCTGTGCTAAATCGTTTGAATCGGCGCTTGTGAATTCCTTGCTTTCAATGCCGAGTTCTTTAAGGTATTTTGCAACCTCGGTAGCCTGATATTTGGAATTGGCCTCACCCGAGCAGTAAAGAATACCTACGGTTTTTGCGTTCGGTAAAAGCTCCTTTATCATTTTCGCCTGATCCTCAAGCGGAGCCAAATCCGATGTGCCGGTAACATTTATACCGGTTTTTCCCGTCCAATCGCTTATCTCAAGCGCGGTTGCGTAGTCGGTAATTGATGTTCCAACTATCGGAATACTGTCCGTAGCGGAAACGGCCGCCTGCAAAGCTCCCGTAGCGTTTGCGAAAATAAGGTCGACATTGCCGGATACAAACTGGTTTACTATGGTAGTGCAGTTATTCGGCTCGCCCGCAGCGTTCTGCTCGTCAAACTCAACATCGTCGCCGAGCTTTTCCTTAAGAGCCTCTTTAAAGCCCTTGGTTGCGGCGTCAAGAGCATCGTGCTGAACGAGCTGGCAGATACCTACTTTATATTTTGTCTTTTTCTCTCCGCAGCCGGAAAGCGACACGCAAAGAGCGGCTGTTATGCTCAAAGCCGTAATAACCGAAATTATTTTCTTTAATTTCACTTGGTTTCTCCCCTTTGATTTTATGTTAATAATATATCACTTTAAAGCGGTAAAATCAATAGTTTTTTTAAAAATTTTATTTAACAGTGGAAATCGCCGATTTAATAGAGTATAATAGATACAATAATAACTTGACGGAGAGTAAAAAATGCGAATAGTAATAAAACTCGGAACCTCGACTTTGGCACATCCTACGGGACTTCTTAATATCAAGAGGGTGGAAGAGCTTTGCAAGGTTATGAGTGACCTTAAAAACGCGGGACACGAAATAATAATCGTTTCATCCGGAGCAATAGGTATGGGAGCCGGAAAGCTTTTTTTAAACGAAAAGCCCAAGGATGTAAGAACCAAGCAGGCGGCGGCGGCGGTAGGTCAGTGCGAGCTTATGTATACATACGACAAGCTTTTCTCGGAGTATAATCACACTGTCGCCCAAATTCTTATTACGGGCGACGATGTGGACCACAGCGAGCGCCGCAGTAATTTCGAAAACACAATGTTAAGGCTTTTGGAGCTGGGCGCGATACCGATTATAAACGAGAACGATTCGGTTGCCACAAATGAAATAGTAATAGGCGATAACGATACTTTGGGCGCAATAGTCGCAAAATCAATAAATGCCGATCTGCTTATACTGCTTTCGGATATAGACGGTCTTTTCACTGCCGATCCGCACAAAGATAAAAATGCGGTTCTGCTTGAAACAGTTGAGGAAATAACACCCGAAATAGAGAGTATGACGGGCGGAGCGGGAAGTAAGCTCGGCACCGGCGGAATGACGACTAAGCTTAACGCCGCAAAAATCGCCACGGGAGCCGGCATAGATATGGTAATTGCAAACGGCAGAGAGCCTGCGGTGCTTTACGATATAATCGAGGGCAAAAAGGCAGGTACTAAATTTTTGGCAAGAAAGGTCGGGGAAAAGTAATGACAACGGCTGAAATACTGAAAAAAGCAAAGGAATTGTCCGCTTCCTCGGCTCCGCTTGATACGGATGCTAAAAATAATGCGATTATGCTTATGGCGGATGCGCTTGAAGCCGCTGCCGACAGTATACTTGAGGCTAACAGAACCGATGTTGAAAACGCAAGAGGTAAAATAAGCGAGGTTATGATAGACCGCTTAAAACTTGATAACAGCCGTATATCCGCAATGGCGGACGGAATGCGTAAGGTGGTGCAGCTGCCCGATCCCGTAGGCAGGATTTTGAGTGAAACAAGGTGTGAAAACGGTCTTGACATTAAAAAGCTTTCGGTTCCGCTCGGCGTGGTTGCGATAATATACGAAAGCCGCCCAAATGTCACCTCGGATGCGGCGGTTCTGTGCTTTAAAAGCGGTAATATAGCGGTGCTGAGAAGCGGTAAGGAAGCGTTTTGCAGTGCAAAAGCAGTGGTGGCGGCGCTTAAAAACGGACTTAAAAAGGCTGATCTAAGCGAGGATTACATAAGTCTTGTCGAGGATACATCAAGAGCGAGCGCGAACGAGCTTATGACCGCCGTGGGATATGTAGACCTTCTTATACCGAGGGGCGGAAAGGGACTTATCAAAGCCTGCGTTGAAAACGCTACCGTACCCTGCATAGAAACAGGCACGGGCATATGCCATATTTATGTTGACAAAAGCGCTGATACCGATATGGCTGTTAAAATAACGGATAACGCAAAGACAAGCAGACCCTCTGTATGCAACGCGGCGGAGGTATGCCTTGTTGACAGAAAGATTGCCGCCGAATTTTTGCCAAAGCTCAAAGAATGCTTTAAAAACAGGGTGGAAATAAGGGGAGACGCCGAGGTATGTAAGATTATAAACGCTTCTCCTGCCGAAAAGGACGATTTTGACACGGAATTTCTTGATTATATTATGGCGGTAAAAATCGTGGACGGAGTTGAGGGGGCGGTAAAGCACATAGCCGAGCACTCAACGCACCACAGCGAGAGCATAATAACCGAGGACAAAGCCGCCACCGCTTATTTTACCGAAAGAGTGGACTCTGCGGCGGTGTATGTGAACGCTTCCACAAGGTTTACCGACGGGGGCGAGTTCGGGCTTGGATGCGAAATGGGAATTTCTACCCAAAAGCTCCACGCAAGAGGACCTATGGGACTTTGCGAGCTTAACACTTATAAGTACATTATTTCCGGAAACGGTCAGATAAGGTAGGTAATCGGGTATGTCTGAATATAAAATAGGCTTTATAGGCACGGGCAATATGGGTTCCGCAATAGCAAGAGCCATAAGAAATGTTCTTCCCGGGCATGAGATGATTCTTGCAAACAGAACACAGGCAAAGGCGGCAATGCTGGCGGATGAGCTTAGTTGCTGCACTGCGGACAATAAAACGGTGGCAAGGGACGCGCAGTACATATTTTTTGGCGTAAAACCGCAGATGATGGCTGAAATGCTTGGAGAAATAAAGAGCGTTTTGGCGGAAAGAAAGGACCGCTTTATACTTGTTACAATGGCGGCAGGCATTAAAATAGAAAGCTACAGCGAAATGCTGAGGGCGGATTTCCCCATAATAAGAATAATGCCCAACACTCCCGTTTCTATAGGCGAGGGGGTAGTTCCCTTTGCTGTGTCGGACGGCGTATTTATGGATGAAATTACGGATTTCTGCAATTATATGCGCAACGCCGGCAAGGTTGACAGGGTAGAGGAAAAGCTTATCGACGCTGCCTGTGCGGTATCGGGCTGCGGACCGGCGTTTGTTTATATGTTTGCCGACGCCCTTGCTGTGGCAGGCGTGGAATGCGGTCTTACAAGAGCAAAGGCGGAGGAATACGCATTGCAGACGGTTATAGGCTCCGCAAACCTTGCTCTTCAGAGCGATAAGCATATAGAACAGCTTAAGGACGAGGTGTGCAGTCCGGCAGGGGCAACCGTAGCCGGAGTTCACAGCCTTGAAAACGCGGGATTTAAGGGTGCCGTTATGGATGCTGTAAAGGCGGCGTTTGAAAAGACAAAGGGACTTTAGGCAAACGAGAATAATCCGAACCTGCCCAAAGCGGTGTATTTTCGGCGTATTTTCACTTGTCGTCTTTGTAAGGCGTTAGCCTTACTGCATCCTCCGCATAAAAATCCACACGAAAAAATACGCTCGTTTTGGGTCGAAGATTTTTAAAGTGGCGGATTTTTTGCAGGGCAAGGCACAAAACGCAGCTAATCCTAACGGATTAACGAATATTTTAACATGGCAATGCGGGAAATCCGTCCTCAAAAAACAGATTCGGACTATTCTCGTTTGCCTAAAAACGAAAATCAAGGGCACGCTTTTGCGTGCCCTTGATTTTTCAAAAAAGCTCTTTATATTTTTCACCGAAAAGCTCGTCCGCAAACCATACCCTGTTTACATGAAAGCTTTTACCATTTAAGTAGCTCAGTATACCGGCGTCGGTTGTGAATTTGAATTCCAGCCTGTAGGAATAAAGCGCCTGTCTGTTAAAGCCGAGCTTTTTATCGGCGGCAAGCTTGCCGTATTTTCCGTCGCCCAAAAGCGGATGTCCGATTGACGCCATATGTGCCCTGATTTGATGTGTACGACCCGTAAGCAGGTCTATATCAAGCAGTGAAAGCCCGTTTTTGCTGTCTATTACCGTGTAGCGTGTTTTTATTGTCAGACTGTCTGCGGTCTTGCGTGAGGTAAGATATACTTTGTTTTTTGATTCGTTCTTTTCCAAAAAGCCTTCAAGCGTGTCGGACAGCTTTTTGGGTGTGCCGTGAACAACAGCAAGATATTTTTTGCTGATTTCACGGTTTTTTATTTTGTCGCAAAGTACGCGGAGCGCTTCGGCGTTTTTGGCGGCTATCACTATTCCGCCGGTATTGCGGTCTATACGGTTTGCAAGGGCGGGGCGGAAGCTGTTTTCGGCATCAGGCAGATATTCGCCCTTATTGTAAAGATAGTGCTGTATTCTCGCTATCAGCGTGTCGTTATATTCGTTTTTGTCGGGGTGAACCAAAAGTCCTTGCTTTTTGTCGGCAAGTAAAATATTTTCGTCCTCGTATACAATATCAAGCTTGTCGGGAGCGGAGAGAAAATCGTATTTCGGCTTGCCTGAAACAAAAAATTCGTCGTTTATATATGCGTCTACGGTATCGCCCTCGTTAAGTCTTGTGCTTATTTCGGCTCTTTTTCCGTTTACTTTTATTCGCTTTGTTCTTATATACTTAAACATAAGCGATGTGGGCAGGGACGGACAGTTTTTCGTTATAAACCTGTCAAGACGGACAGAAGCGTCGTTTTTTGTAACGGTAAATGATTTCATAGCTGCTCTTTTCTAAAAAAATTTGTGCGGTATCTTGAATATTCGGAAATTCGGTATTATAATAATTTCCAGTAATTTCAGGGGTGGGTAAAATGGGAAAGGATGGTTTACACGACGGTCACAGAGATCGTGTTAAAAAGGAATTCCTGCAAAAGGGATTCGATATGAACACACCGCCGCATAAAATAATGGAAGTGCTGCTGTTTTACAGCATACCGCGTAAGGACACAAATGAGATGGCGCACGAATTGCTCAACCGTTTCGGTTCTATATCAGGTATACTTGACGCGCCTGCGGAGGAAATTGTTAAAATTCCGGGTATAAGCACCAATACGGCGGCATTTTTTGAGCTTATAGTCCTGCTTACGCGAATATACCATACGGAGAAAAATTCCAAAGGCAAAAGGTATATGAGGGTGGATGATGTCTGCGATTATCTAATGAACAGATATATCGGTTACCAAAAGGAGGTATTCTCGGTTACAAGCTTTTCGGGCAACGGAAAAATGCTCGGATTTGATATACTGGCGTCAGGCAATGTAAACGAAGTAAGTGTTTCTACAAGAAAGGTAATTGAAACCGTTATAAACCGCAATGCGGTCTGCGCGATAATAGCGCATAATCATCCGAACGGCACGGCAGTTCCCAGTAAGGAGGATATAGCCGTAACAATGGACATAAAGAATGCGCTTGAACACATTAATGTAAAGCTGATCGACCATATCATAATTGCGGGAGACGATTATGTTTCTATGTGCCAGAGTCAGGCCTACAGGTATATATTTGAGTGACATAGTGCGGCAGGTTCGAATTATTTTCGTTTGCCTAGTGTGACAGGACTCGAACCTGTCGCGCCTACGAAACAAAATTTTGCATAATACATTGCCTCAAAACTTGAAATACGGCAGTATTCCTGCGTTTAGTCGGCTTCGTCTTATAACAAAATTTTTTGTTTCGGTAGGTTAAAAGTTTCTGCCGCCGAATTTTTTATTCGGCGAAGCGAGAAATTTGCAGCAAGGCTAACGCCTTGCAAAAATGAACGCAAAGCCGCAATCTAAAAGGCGGCGAGCGAAACCGCGGCAGTTTCGAGTCCTGTCACACTAAGAGGAGCCGTAAGGCTCCTTATTAATTTTGCGACGAGCTTTCGGCAAGGCGGCTTGCCACGGCGTCGGGCGAGTAGTAGTTCTCCTCAAAAATAAAATCGTTTATTTCTTTTTTTGCGGCGGGAAGGTCATACACATAATACCATACTCCGCCTATCATTTTACCGGACGACTCTATGTTGTCATTCGGAATACTTAACTGTTCGAACTTCGGGTTGGTTATTACCGCCTTAATGCCTATATTCATAATATCCTTGGTGGAAAGCGAGGTTTTACACTGCTTTATTGCCATTTCCGCAATGCCGGGAAGCTTAAAGGGATTTTCCGATTTGATTTTCGCGAACATCGCCATAAGAACGGTCTTTTGGCGGTTTCCTCTTTGAATGTCGCTGTCCGTGTGGCGTATTCTGGCGTAGCAAACAGCCTGACCGCCGTTAAGCACCTGTGTTCCGGCGGTTTCTATATTCGGGCAGTCAACTCCCAAGTCACGCATTTCGGGGAAAATATTATTATTCATTTCCACCCGTTCCTTTTCGGTTACATCTATTGTAACTCCGCCTATGTTATCAATAATCCTCGCGAGACCGAAGAAGTTAAACGCCACATAATCGGTTATTTCAAGCCCGAAATTTTTATTAAGTGTTTTAACCGCAAGCTGGGATTTCCCGTAGGCATATGCGTGGGTAAGCTTGTCCTTTTTATGCCCGTCTATCTCAACATATGTATCACGAGCTATCGAGGTAAGCTTGAATTTTTTGTTTTTGCTGTCTACCGTCAGAATAAGAACGGCGTCGCTTCTGCCGACATCGTTGTCCTCTCTTGTATCTATACCGAAAAACGCGATATTTTTAACCAAGGAATAATTTTCGGTTGTAATTCCGAGATCTGTGCTGTCAAGCGGTTCACGCTCGATTTTGTCGATTGTTCGGTAGACATACGCATACGCTCCGCCCAGGGCTAAAATAACACAGCAAAGCACTATTGTAACACAGCAAAACACGGTTTTACCCGTGCGCTTTTTCTTTTTTTTGCGTTTTACGGGCGGCCTGTCCGAAGGTCTGCCTGCAGGCGCCGTACGGGACCTTGAATATATATCCTCATACGAATTTCTTTTGCCGGAGTTTGAGTACAGGTCTCTTGAATCTTCACCGTAGTTATAATTTTCATTATATTGCATTTTAACCGTCACCCTAAAGCCTTAATGTTTTATCTTACCGCATTATAACACAAAGCGACGGATTTTGTAAAGTTTTCTATTTTGCCGCGGACGCACGGCGTATACTTGAGTCGCCGAATTTTTTTCTCAGTTCATATATAGAGGCTTCGATTTTTTCTTCCGCTTCAAGCCTTTCGGAGGCTCCGAACATATCCTGCTGTACCGCCGTCCTTAGGTCTTTAAGCGAAATCGCGCGGATACCCACCGAACGCAGAGGCTCCTTAAAATCGTAATTTTCCTTTAAAATCTCGGCTCCTCTGCTCGCGATAGTGTAAGCGCTGTCGGTTGACTCGGGATAGGTACGGCTGAATTCCTTTACCTTAAGTGCCGCCGTTCGGATATGAATCTGTACGCCCGAGGCATAAAGTCCGTGTAGGCGCAGTGAGTCCGAAACCGACTGCGAAAGAGATAAAAACATGCTCCAAACCTCGTCAAAGCTTGCAAAATCCTTTGCGGAGGTTACCGACTTGCCTATGCTTTTGGGCTTGCTTTCAGATGTTGGGGTAACAACGGGTGAATTATCTTCCCCGAGAGCATAACGCTTTAGCTCCTCCCCGTTTTTCCCGAGCAGACGGTTAAGAAGTGCGCTGTCGCATACCGCAAGGTCGCCTATTGTGCATACGCCGACGGTTTTAAGCTTTTCGGCGGTATGCCGTCCCGCAAAAAGCATATCCGACACGGGATGTGTCCATATTTTATCCTTAAATCCATCTTTTGTTATTACGGTAACGGCGTCGGGCTTTTTCATATCCGAGCCGAGCTTGGCAAAGATTTTATTAAAGCTTACTCCAACGGAAACCGTGATACCAAGCTCTGCTTTAATATCTTTTCTTATCTTATTCGCAATTTCACTGCCGTCCCCGAAAATCAGCGTACTGCCCGTAACATCAAGCCAACATTCGTCTATGCCGAACGGCTCTATCATATCGGTATATCGGGAATATATTTTTCTTGCAAGCTCCGAATAGCGCCTGTACTCATCCATTAAGGGCGGAAGTATCACAAGGTCGGGACATTTTCTTTTTGCTTCGAATATCGCCTCAGCCGTTTTAACATTGAATTTTTTGGCAATATCGTTTTTGGCGAGAACTATGCCGTGACGGTTTTCCTTATCTCCGCAAACCGCCACGGGAAGATTTTTAAGCGTTGGATTGCTTAAAAGAGATACGGAAGCAAAAAAGTTGTTAAGGTCACAGTGAAGTATCACCCTGTCACGCATAAAATCCGCTCCTTCGAAAAGAACATTTGTTCCGAATAAAGTTTAGCATTTTTATGCTCGGTTGTAAAGAGGAAATTTTAAATTTCCAGTTTTTTCAGTGCTTTTATATGCAGTCTTTCGGTTTGGCGCAGGCTGTAATTAATGTGGTAGCTTACCTCTATAAGCGGCTTGCCGCATATGTATTTACAGTACAAAAGCTCGGAAAGCACGCCGCCGTCAACCGCTTCGATACTTTTTTCAATATTTTTTCTCAGTTTTTTCGATTTTGCTATTTCCGAGGAATATCTTGCTTTGTCGGCAGGATTGAGCCGTGCCATTTCCTTTAAACGCTTTATTTTCGCGTTTTGCAGCATATAAAGCGATAGATATTCCTTTTTTTCCTTGTTGTTCATCTTCTGCCGCCCTTGCCTCTTTTGATTTTCGGCTCTACAAGCGCCGTGTACTGCCCGTAGCTGTAATCTGTTCCGTGCGTTCTGTTGTATTCGTCCGCCTCGCGCATAGCCGTTAAAAGCGGCGAGGTATTCAAAAATTCACGGCGCCGCTGTTCTCTTTCAAGCATTTCCTCGCCCCGTGTTCTGCAGCGCTCGGAGCAATACTCCGCATCCTCTTTAAGCCGTGCGCCGCAGCATTTGCAGTAATGCGTAATTTCTTCAATATCCGTGCTTTTACAAACGGGGCACAGTGAAAGAACCTCATACGGCGGCAAACTGAGTCCGTGGGTCTCCACCGTTCTTTCAGGTGCTGTAAACTCGTTTTTACATTCGTTGCAGTGGTACATAACAGATCTCCTCGATGTTAAAAATATTTATAACCTGAGAAAGAAAAAGAACCGTTTTTTGTAAACACGGAATATAATGTATAGCGTAAAGAGGTGAAATTATGAACCCGTGTGAGACGACTGCTTTTGTTACTGCCGCCGCAAATATGCTGTTCGGTTGTTACAGCGATGACGAGGTGGCGCTGTTGGCGGCGGTTTTTACGCAGCTCGGCGATACTCTCGCTACCGGACTTGCCGCAAGGGCGCTTTGCGGCGATGAACAAAATATATAAACTTTATTTATCGTTTCTTAACAAAATAAGGCTTATATTGCAATATAATAAAAGCAAAGGAAAGGAGGAAAAGCAAATGGACTTCAGATACAGACTTATGCGCTTTATGAGCGGAAGAAACGGTCCGGATGAGCTGTTCTTTGCTTTTTTCATTCTTTCGGTCGTTCTGGCGGCAATCAATGTCTTTCTGCGTTCGCTTATCTTACAGCTTATAATTTACGCGCTTGTTATCTATGCGCTTTTCAGGGTCTTTTCAAGAAATACCGAAAAACGCCGCAGCGAGAACAGTAGGTTTGTCGCAAAAGCGCACTTCATTAAACGCAAACGGGAGCTTCACGAGCAACGCCGTAACGATAAGTGCCACGTATATAAAAAATGCCCGTCCTGCAAAGCCATACTTAAATTGCCCAGACGCATAGGAACGCACAAAACGGTCTGCCCTAAATGCGGCAGGGAATTTACCGTAAAGGTAAAAAAATGAGCAATATATCCGTCAAAAAGGTTATTCTTGTTCATTTAACGGCCGCCGCGGTAACGGCGGTTTATGTTTTATTGCCGATAAAATGCCCCGTAAAATACTTTCTTCATTTTGACTGTCCTACCTGCGGAATGACAAGGGCAATGATTTCGCTTTTAAGGGGCGATATTGCGGGCTATGTGTACTTTAACCCTATGGCCCTGCCGTTTCTGCTGATATTGCTTTTTGCGCTGCACGCAAGGCTTTTTCCGTTTAAACCCGCGGTAAAAAATGCCGTTATAATAACGGGTGCGGTATGCACCTTTGCGGTATATCTTTTAAGAATTGTTTTTTAAAATACATATTGCTTTTTTATACCGTGTAATGTATAATGAAACCATAATCAAAGATAAGGGGATATGATTATGGATCAGAATAAAGTAGATATGTATATTATGACTAACCAGAAGTACTTTCCGGCGGATAAAATGATGTACATAAAAGAAAAGCTGTTGGCTATGGATGAAAGCAAATTTTCGCTTATATCAACGGTTGAGCTTAAGGACCCGACCACGCTTTTGCTTATATCGATCTTCCTCGGAAGTCTCGGAATCGACCGCTTTATGATAGGCGATGTGGGAATGGGAATTTTAAAGCTTCTCACAGCGGGTTGCTGCGGCATACTTACTATTGTTGACTGGTTTATGATTTCCAATAAAACAAAGGAACTTAATTTCAACAATATAATGACCATTCTTTAAAATTTCAAAGGCGGTGTTTGCGTCTTGGCAGACACCGCCTGTGTTTTGGGTGAAAAAATTGAATTATATCGTAAAACGCTCTTACAGAAAAACTGTCGGACTTGAGGTTAAAAGGGATTGCTCGGTGCTTGTCCGCGCGCCTTACGGTATGAGCGGCGCCGAAATAGATAAATTCGTAACAAAATACAGCGGTTGGATATCGGAAAAGCTTTCGGCAGTCCGCAAAAGGGCGGAGTTGGATGAACGGATTGATTCCCGTGAAGAGGAGTTGCGCTTGGCGGCAAAGGAAAGAATACCGCAGCTTGTAAGTGAGTATTCGGATATAATGGGATTAAAACCCACAAGCGTTAAAATAACCTCGGCAAAGGGCAGGTTCGGCTCGTGCAACGCAAAAAACGGACTTTGCTTTTCGTGGCGGCTTATGGCATACCCCGAAAGTGCCGTTCGTTATGTTGTGGTGCACGAATTGGCACACATAGCGCACCATAATCATTCACCCGCATTTTACGCTCTTGTTGAGAAATATATGCCCGACTATAAAGAAAGGCAAAAATTGCTTAAGGAGAAAGAATAATGAAGCATGAAATTATACACCTAAAGGATAGATTCCCGTTTCTCGGAGAGAATGGCTGTGACCCCACGGCGGAGGTATATCTGCCGTATTACAATATGTCCGAAATGAACAGACAGAATAAGAAAAGACCCTGTATGGTAATTTGCCCGGGCGGTGCATACTGTATGTGTTCCGAAAGGGAGTCCGAGCCGGTAGCACTTCAATTTTTAGCGCAGGGCTTTAATGTTTTTGTTATAACCTATTCTACGGCGTCACATCAGTTCCCCACTCAGTTGCGTGAGGTTGCGGCGCTTATGGAGCTTATATATGAAAATGCGGATAACTGGAACTGCAGTACCTCAAAAATTGCCATAATGGGATTTTCGGCAGGCGGTCATCTTGCGGCTCATTATTCCACCGCTTACGACTGCGAGGAGGTAAGGGAGGTATTCCCCGAAAGCAAGGCGGTAAACGCTTCGGTTCTTTGCTATCCCGTTATAACGGCCGATCCGGCTCACGCGCATCTCGGAAGTTTCTATAATCTTTTGGGTAAACAGGATATAACAGAGCAGGATGTGCAAAAATACTCCTGCGACCGTTTGGTTAAGGAGAACACTCCGCCGGCGTTTATATGGCATACCGCGGAAGATAATGCCGTTCCGGTAATGAACAGCCTGCTTTATGCTTCTGCCCTCAGTAAGTATAAAATACCGTTTGAGCTGCATATATATCCGTATGGATGGCACGGGCTTTCTACAGCGGATTACCTTACCAACAATAATGCAGACGGGAAAATTGACCATGTTGCCGCTTGGGTCGGATGCGCTTGTAAGTGGTTGAGCCTTATGGGCTTTAAGGCCGAGGTATAATTCTGTTAAGGGGAAAATTTATGTTATTTAAAAAATATATTGCCGTTGCGGCGGCGTTTATGATTGCGGCAGTCACGATGGCAGGATGCAAAAAGTCCGGTAACGAATCGGAAAATTCGCAAATTTCCGTTACCGATAACAGTTCTTCCGTATCAGAACCTGTTTCGTCGGATGAAAGCTCGTCTGTATCGGAGGAAAGCAGTACCGTTTCTCAAGAGAGCGGCACCGCGGCGCATACACACAGCTACACCGAAAAGGTTATTGAACCGACCTGCACGGCGGACGGCTACACACTGCACGAGTGCGGCTGCGGAAAATCTTATAAGGATAAGACCGTTTCCAAAAAAGGTCACAGCTTCGGGGAGTGGTCGGTTGCAAAGCAGGCGACCGTTTCGTCCGAGGGAGAAAAAACAAGGAAATGCTCGGTTTGCGGCGCCGTCGAGACCGAAAAGATTGCAAAGCTTGCCTATGTACCTACAGGCGAAAAAGGCGAGGTTTTACGGCTTGTAAATGAGGAAAGGGCAAAAGCAGGACTGTCTGCGCTTGAATACAGAGCCGATGTTCAGTCTGCCGCGGACACCAGAGCAAATGAAATAGTTACTGTTCTCGAACACACGAGACCTGACGGCTCAAGCTGCTTTACCGTACTTGACGGCATTAAGAAAACCGCTGCCGGCGAAAATATAGCTGAATACTATCAAACACCCGCGCAGGTAATGGACGGCTGGATGAACTCACCCGGACATAAGGCAAATATCTTAAACGATAAATTCACCGGACTTGCGGTGGGCATAGCCGAAAGCGGCGGAAAGAAATACTGGGTTCAGATTTTTGTGGGATAAAAAATACAGCCTTTGCAGTTTACGGATTGCAAAGGCATTTTTTATAGAAAGTGCAATATATTATTAAAAACACTTGATTTATTGCACAATATGAAATATAATAAAAAACAATACTTTAAAAAGGAGTTGGTTTTGTGGATCCGCTACCCCGAAGTAGCAGGCACTTAGATCCTTTTAAGCCTCAGATTAAATATTGTGTTTATGTGGCTGCTTGCGGTTACCGCGTTTTCTCGGTCTATCGCAGTTAAGGCGTGCAGCCGCCCGGCATTAAAACTTATATTTAATTTATCGGAGGTTTAATTACATTATGTTAAAGCAACTGCTGCTGCAGATTGTACTTATTGCGCTTAACGCTTTTTTTGCCGCTACGGAGATAGCGGTCATCTCGCTTAACGAGAAAAAGGTTCACGCTCTCGCGGACGAGGGCGATAAAAAAGCAAAGAAAATGCTTAAAATTATCGAGGAGCCGACAAGGTTTCTCTCAACAATACAGATAGGCATTACACTTGCAGGCTTTTTAGGGTCCGCTTTTGCGGCGGATAACTTTGCCGAAAAGGTTTCGGGATTTTTTATAAAGGCTTTCGGCATACCGGCTAAATATTCGGGAACCATGAATACGGTCGCCGTAGTTGTGGTTACGATTATTTTATCTTACTTTACTCTTATTTTGGGCGAGCTTGTTCCTAAAAGAATTGCTATGAAGCATAAGGAAAAACTTGCGAACGCCGTTTGCGGCGTCATATCCTTCCTTGCGGCGGTTTTAAGTCCTATAATATGGTTCCTTACCGTATCGACAAATGCGGTACTGCGCCTTATAGGTATTGACCCCCACGAAAAAGAGGATCCGGTTTCGGAAGAGGATATAGTTTTAATGCTTGACGCAGGCGCCGACGAGGGTACGCTCGATCAGGATGATATTGAATACATAAAAAATGTTTTCAAGCTTGATAAAATGACGGCTGAGGATGTTATGACACCCTGGAAATCGGTTATATGCCTTACGGTAAACGCGGATGACGCAGAGGTAATCAAAATAATCGAGCAGGAGGGCTATTCAAGAATTCCCGTGTATGACGAGGAAGAGGACCATATAATCGGTATTCTCCACACAAGGGATTATCTCCTTAACAGGGGAGAGCCCGATTTCAAGCTTTCGGATATTCTTCATCAGCCTGTTTTTGTTCCTGAAACGGTAAATCTTGATATGCTGTTTAAGGATATGCAGACCGACCATAATCACCTTGTAATAGTCGTAAATGAGTACGGCGAGACCTCGGGTATAGTTTCTATGGAGGATATACTTGAGGAGATAGTAGGCGAGATATGGGACGAACGGGACGAGGAGGTTTCCGAGTTTTTGGACCTCGGAAACGATACATACCGTGTTTTGTGTACTGCTTCGGTTGAAGACTTTTTTGAGTTCTTTTCACTTGAAGATGAAGAAACGGAAGCTACCACGGTCAACGGCTGGCTTACGGAAATGGCAGGAAAGATACCCGAAAACGGCTACACCTTTGAACATAAAAATCTTACGGTTACGGTTACCAATGCGGATGAATTTATGACGCATGAAATTACCGTAAAGGTAAATGAAAAGGCTTCGGACGAAGAGGAAGAAGCAAAAGAAGAATAAAAAAACTCCTTGAAGACCAAAGTCTTCAAGGAGTTTTTTGTTACTTAAGCTCTAAGCTTTTAAAGTTATCAAGCTTTTCAAGCGGACTGTAATATATTTTGTCGGGAGCGGCTATATAGAAATTGCCGTTTGCATAAAGTCCTCTGCATCCGCTGTTGATGTACGGCAGATCCGCCTCTGCCTTTTTTACAAATTTCCCGTCCTCAAAGGAAAAAATGTAATACACCGTATTGTTAGAGCCGCCGTAGGCGGGAAAGCCTATCAAATTCTTTTTTGAGTCGGCAAGGGTCGCTTTGTGATTGCTAAGCGCTTCGGAATACGGAGCGTTTAGGTCTGTTTTGGCACATTCCGTTACATTTGCGGGGTCGCTTATGTCGAACATCGAAATTTTCATACCCATAGTTCTGCCGGTTTTTTCGTCGGCGTTTTGACCTATACCGAAAAGCTTTCCGTCGCCGAACGGGAAAAGATAGTTTGAAAAACCCGGTATTTTAAGGCTGCCCGTGATTTTCGGTGCGGTGGGGTCGGATACATCCGCGCTGAACAGCGGGTCGACCTGCCTGAAGGTTACAAAGTATACGGTATCGCCCATAAATCTTACCGAGTAGACTTGTTCATCCTCGGCTATGTCGGTTATGGCTCCCGTTTTTTTCAAATCCTTGTCAAGTATGACAAGCGAGTTTTTCATATATTCGCCGTTTCGGTCGGTAAGGACAAATCTGAAATGCTCCTTGTATTCGTCAACGGAAAATTGATTTAAAAGCTCGCCGTTAAGTTCGCCCGAGGCGGCAAGCTCGATTTTTCCGTCGGTTGCCGAAAACCTTGTTATCTGAATTTTTCCGTCCGTCGGATATGACGAGGTGATTATATTTTCCGTGCTTGCGTATACGGTGCAGGTTCCGCCGAGTACGGAACGGGTCGATACAAGCGAGCCGTCCTTTATATCATAAGCCGAGAGAACGGTGTATTCGGGATTGCTGCAGCTGTTGTAAAAGCAAATGCTGTCGGGGTTTACCGTGCCGTTATAATTTTTACAGTCAAGAGCCGGCACATAGGTTTCGGGCTGAGCCTTTTTGATATTCTCGGTATCAATGCAAAAATTCGAAATTATATAGAGCTTACCACCTATAAGCCGTGATTCCGAATATACTCCGCTTTGGGTACATTCCTGTATTTTCTTAGGCGAAGCGGGATCGCTTATATCGTATATTACCGCCTTAACAGAATCTTTTTCTATGTCTTCTGTCCCGATAACGGTAATTCTTCCATCGCTTAAATACATATCGTAGGTCTTGAAGCCGTCAATGCTTATACTTTTAAGCTGTGTAGGTTCACCGTTTCTTATATCAACCGTTTTAATTTCGGTTTTGATTATCTTCTCTGACTCGTCATAATTACTTTTTAAGATATAAATAAACTTGCCGTCGGTCTTTACGGTGTCTGCCTCGTCCACACCCTCAACCTGAACATTGGTTTCGCTGTAGTCATCCGAGGCGGCGCCTTCTTCCGCAAAACTCGTGCTGCCTGATTTGGCACCGTTATTAGTTGTATACCCATCTACCCATGAGTTGATATTTTCCCAGATGTCGGGTTTGAAATCCTTGATTTTTTTATAAACCGCGGCGTAATCCGCGGCGGATACCATAGCGGTTGTTTTAGTTTGGGATACTGTCTGTCCGCCGTCAGCGTCCTTTTTTGCAATATATACGCTTGTTCCGCCCACGACGGCGCCCAAAACAAAGGCTACGGCCGCTATTATGAGTTTTTTGCATCTTTCAGTCATTTTCAACACCTCTTACTTTACGGTTTTACAGTTAGGAACAGAGTGGGAAGCGGTAGAATCACCGTCGCCCGTATAATTCGGTTCGGAGTAATCATAGGTTTCAAGCACCTTCGTTTTACATTCGTTCCGGAGATAGCTTATAAATTTTTCGGCGGCGGATTTGCCTATATAAAATGCCTTTCCCGTATCCAGAATATTCGTTTTTATATAGCCGTCACGGGATACGGCAAGAGAAATGTTTTCATAACCTAATAATTGAAGATTTATGCTGATGTCAACCGCCGTCTCAATCTGAACAGAATCGTAATCCTTAACGGCTTTTGCCGATTGGTCCGAGAATAACAGCTCCCATATTTTTTCCTTGTCCCAGCCGTAGTATTCTACATCGCTTGACTTTCCGTTTTGCTTTTGCGTACCGTAAACAGCGCCGAAATCAAGCGTATTTTTAAGGTCAAGGTCATCTGCAAACTGCCCGAGCGTTTCGGGTGTATAATAGGCGTTGCGGCAGATGTAATATTTATCCTCGTTTTCGTACTTAACGGCGGCGGCGCAGTCGGACGAGATGTTCTTTATACCGTAAATTTCCGCCTTTGCGGCATATTCGCTTGCGGTATATTCATCTTTTCCGAGAACGGTAAGGCTTGTTATTTTGCCGGCCACCTTGTCTGCTGGAACGGTTTTGCTTGCTACGCCGTATTCCATGTCTTTTATTTTGATGATGCTGAATTTTTCGGCACTGTCTTTTTCATCCCATTTTTTAACACGGTATGCATAGCATTCGTATGAGACAGAGCTTTTGTTTGTGCCGTTTGTGCTC
Source organism: uncultured Oscillospiraceae bacterium (assembly GCA_900543215.1). Classification (GTDB taxonomy): domain Bacteria; phylum Bacillota; class Clostridia; order Oscillospirales; family Acutalibacteraceae; genus UBA737. The sequence continues at coordinate 33,253 of UQQR01000010.1, forward strand.
CCGTCTGCTTCGTCGGCGGTCAAATCGTATTTCGCAGATTCTTCCGGTGCTTTGCTTTTAATGCCGCCTTTAGTCATATTTACAGCCGCAAATGTGCCTGCCGCCGCCAATAAAAGGCACGCCGCCATAGCCGAGAATCTTATAATTATGCCCTTTTTTGTTTTTGATTTTTTGCCTGCTTCGTCAATATATTTTTCGTCAACATCGCCTATCGCGTTTAAAATATCCCTGCCGGTCATACCTTGAAATCCTCCCTGTCCAAAAATTCCTTAAGCGCGTTTCTTGTACGCATAAGGCTGACCTTTACCTTGCTTTCCGAAAAGCCGCTTTCCTTTGCTATTTCGCTTACCGAAAACATATACCAGTACCGCTTTAGGAATATAATGCGGCTGTCCGCCCTTTGCATACTTAAAAACCTTTCAATAAGCTCTGTAAGACATCGCGCGTCCACGCTGTCCTCAGTCAGCTTTTTTGAGGGAACGCAGTAATCAAGCTCGTCCAAAACAAGGGGAAGCTCACCGCCGCCGCGCTTGTCGGCATTGCGGTGTTCCGCTTTGTTAAGCGCAAGATTACGGGTTATTTTACAGAGAAATGCCCTGAGGCTTTTCGGCTTGGCAGGGGGAATGGACTGCCAAGCCTTTAAAAGCATATCGCTTACAGTCTCCTCGGCGTCGCTTTTATCGCCGAGTATACTGAGCGCCAGCCTGTGGCAATATCCGCCGTATTTTCGCTCGGTTTCTGTCAAAGCGTTTTCGTTTCTTTCGTTAAAAAGCTCGGTTATTCTGCTGTCCTCCATTTTTCATCCCCCTCATCTTTATAGACAGGAAAAAATATCCTCCGGTTACAGTTACATTTTAAAATTGTCTCCGTAATTTTTCAAGTGCGGATTTTTCAATGCGGGAAACATAGCTTCTTGATATATCTAGCTTTTTTGCTATTTCGCGCTGGGTCAGCTCCTCTCTGCCGCCGAGACCGTACCGCATTTCGATTATTTTCTTTTCCCTTTCATCAAGACAGCCCGAAAGTATCACCCGAAGCTTTTCAAGCTTGATTTTCGTGTCAATCTCCTCGGCTATATCGCTTCCGTCGGCTATAACATCAATAAGCGTAAGGGCGTTTCCGTCCTTGTCGGTGTCTATCGGATCGCTTATAAAAACATCCTGAGCCGATTTTTTTTGATTTCTGAAATACATAAGTATCTCGTTTTCTATACACCGCGCGGCATAGGTCGCAAGGCGTATGCCTTTTTCGCTGTTAAAAGTCGAAACCGCCTTTATAAGCCCTATTGTTCCTATGGAGATCATATCGTCCTGATCGGCGCCCGAGTTGTAATATTTTTTTACTATGTGCGCCACAAGCCGCAGATTGTGCTCTATAAGCTCGTTTCGGGCATTTTGGTCTCCGCCTCGGCTTTTTTCCAAAAGCTCCGATTCCCTTGCGGCTGAAAGCGGAGCCGGAAACGAACCGGCACCCTTAACATGGAGCGCAAAGTAGTAAATGCTCGAGGCTATTTCCATAAGTAAGTTTAAAAGCATATTATAACCCTCTTTCTCTACAAGTATATGAGGGGTATGGCTTGACACTTGATTAGCACTCAAGCAAAACGAGTGCCAATATTAAAGGTTTATTCATAATTAATTAACACATTAATGAAGAAAAAGGCTTATACTATATGTCAGTTAAAGTCAAACTTGATAAAAAGGTGATATAAAATGAGCAAAAAACAATTTAAATCAGAATCAAAAAAGCTTATGGATATGATGATCAATTCGATTTATACCCATAAGGAAATATTTTTGCGCGAGCTGATTTCAAACGCAAGCGATGCGCTTGATAAGCTCTATTTCCGTTCTCTTACCGATAATGCGGTGGGTATTGCACCCGAGGACTTTGAAATACGGCTTGAGCTTGATAAGGACGCACGCACTCTTAAGGTTATAGATAACGGCTGCGGTATGACCGAGGAGGAGCTTGACAAAAACCTCGGTACAATAGCGAAGTCGGGTTCTTTTGCCTTTAAGCAGGAAAACGAGAAAAAGGAAAATGTTGATATTATAGGTCAGTTCGGCGTAGGCTTTTATTCCGCCTTTATGGTCAGCGACAAGGTTACGGTTGAAAGCCGCGCTTACGGAGCGGACAAGGCATACCGCTGGTCTTCGACCGGTGCGGATGGTTACACCGTAGAGCCGTGCGACAAGGAAACGGTCGGAACAACGGTTACTCTGTACATAAAGGAAAACGAGGGCGACGAGAACTATGACGAGTTCCTTGATCAGTACAGAATAAGCGCGCTTGTTAAAAAATATTCCGACTATATACGCCACCCGATTAAAATGGAGTTCACCACAAAGGAACCCGTAAAGCAAGAGGACGGAGACGATAAAAAAGAACCCGAATACAAAGATGTTACCGAGCTTCGCACGCTTAACAGTATGATACCGCTTTGGAAAAAGCAGAAAAGTGAGATAAAGCCCGAGGATTACAATAATTTCTACAAGGAGAAATTTTATGACTATGAAGACCCCGCAAGAGTAATTCATACCAAAACCGAGGGTCAGGCAACATATTCGGCGCTTCTTTTTATACCTAAGCATCCGCCGTTTGATTATTACACAAAGGAATACGAAAAGGGACTTCAGCTTTATTCCAAGGGCGTTCTTATAATGGATAAGTGCGCCGAGCTTCTGCCCGATTATTTCAGCTTTGTAAAGGGTCTTGTGGACAGCGAGGATCTGTCGCTTAATATCTCTCGTGAGACATTACAGCACGACGGGCAGCTAAAGCTTATAGCAAAAACACTTGAAAAGAAGATTAAATCCGAGCTTGAAAAAATGCTCAAGGACGAGCGTGAGGCTTACGAGGAGTTCTTCAAGGCTTTCGGAATACAGCTTAAATTCGGCGTATACAACGATTACGGTATGCATAAGGACGCTCTTAAGGATCTGCTTATCTTCCGTTCTTCGGCAGAAAAGAAATATGTTACCTTAAAAGAATATGTAAGCCGTATGGCAGAAGGGCAGGATACTATCTATTATGCCTGCGGGGAAACCGATGAAAAAATCGATATGCTGCCCCAGGCGGACGCAGTAAAGGATAAGGGCTATGAAATTCTTTACCTTACCGAAAATGTCGATGAATTTGCCGTAAAGATGATGGGCGAGTATGACGGCAAAAAGTTTGTCAACATATGCGACGAGAATTTAAATCTTGACAGCGAAGACGAAAAAAAGGCGCTAAACGAGGAAAACGAAGCCGCAAAGGATATGTTTGAGGCTATGAAGGAAAGCATCGGCGATAAGGTCAATGCTGTGAGATTTACCAATAAGCTTAAAAATCATCCCGTATGCCTTACAAGCGAGGGCGGTATTTCGCTCGAAATGGAAAAGGTGCTTAATTCTATGCCGGGAGCGGAGCAGAACAAGGTCAAGGCTCAGCTTGTGCTTGAAATAAACGCTTCGCATCCAATTGCCGAAAAGCTTAAAAAGCTTTACACGGACGATAAGGACACCCTTTCGAAGTACGCTAAACTGCTTTACGGTGAGGCGTGCCTTATAGGGGGTAAGACCGTACCGGATCCTGCGGAGCACAGCGCTCTTGTATGCGAGCTTATGACAAAATAAATTATAAAAAATCTGCCGCAGGCACTCACCTGAGGCAGATTTTTTATATACCGTATTATTGCATATTTTTCTGGATGTACTCAACGACATCGCCTATGGTCTTCAGATTTTCAATTTCTTCATCGGGAATTTCAACCTCAAACTCATCCTCGATAGACATAAGCAGCTCAACAACATCAAGGCTGTCCGCGTTTAAATCCTCGGCTATTTTCGTATCCATAGTCATATCGTCCGCATTGGCGTCAAGCTGTTCTGCCAAAATCTCTTTTATTTTTTCGAATACCATAACTAAAGTATGCCTCCCACAAAATTAAAAATGCTAAACAAATAATATGTTCTATTTGTCCGTTTGTCAATATATTTTTATGATTTTTTTAAAACTTTATTCTTTAAAGCTTTATGCGTTAAAAAATGTTGCAAAATTTTTCCGTATGCTTTATAATAGTTTTTATTATATGTAAAAAACGAAAGGTGGGGACGAGGGCGCCCTCGGCGCTCCCCGATATGGCTAAGGAAAAATTGGTAAAATCCATTACTTCAATGGATGAGGATTTTGCAAAGTGGTACACCGATGTTGTGCTTAAAGCGGACCTTATCGGATATTCTTCGGTTAAGGGATGTATGATAATCCGCCCGTACGGATATGCGATATGGGAAAACATACAGCATATAATGGACGGTATGTTCAAGGAAACGGGACACGAAAATGTATATATGCCTATGTTCATTCCCGAAAGTCTGCTTCAAAAGGAAAAGGACCATGTTGAGGGCTTTGCGCCGGAGGTTGCGTGGGTTACGCACGGCGGAGACGAGGAGCTTGAAGAGCGTCTTTGCGTAAGACCGACGTCGGAAACCTTGTTCTGCGACCACTTTAAGGATATAGTTCATTCCTACCGCGACCTGCCTAAGCTTTATAATCAGTGGTGCAGTGTTGTAAGATGGGAGAAAACGACCCGTCCGTTCCTGCGCTCCCGTGAGTTTTTGTGGCAGGAGGGTCATACGCTTCACGCCACTGCCGAGGAGGCAAGGGAAGAAACCGTAAGAATGCTTAACATATACGCCCGTTTTGCCGAGGAATATCTTGCGATACCGGTAGTAAAGGGTGAAAAAACCGAAAAAGAACGCTTTGCGGGAGCCGAGGGCACCTATACAATAGAAGCGCTTATGCACGACGGAAAAGCGTTGCAGAGCGGAACCTCCCATTACTTCGGGGACGGCTTTGCTAAAGCCTTTGATATTGTGTATACGGATAAGAATAACAATCCTGTTACTCCGTTTGAGACCTCTTGGGGAACCTCGACACGCCTTATCGGCGCTATAATAATGACCCACGGCGATGATAACGGTCTTGTACTTCCGCCGGCAATAGCGCCCGTTCAGGCTGTACTTGTTCCGATTGCCATGCACAAGGAGGGAGTGCTTGAAAAGGCGAACGGGGTTTATGACAGACTTAAAAAGATTTGCCGCGCTAAGATTGACACCTCCGAGCAGACGCCCGGCTGGAAATTTGCCGAATATGAGATGAAGGGCGTTCCGCTCAGAATTGAGCTCGGTCCTAAGGATATAGAAAACAACAGCTGTGTTGTGGTACGCCGTGACAACGGTGAAAAAACAACCGTATCGCTTGACGAACTTGAAAGCAAGATTCCCGAACTGCTTAAAGCCGTTCGTGACGGACTTTATAACAAAGCGCTTGAGCGCAGGGCAAATATGACCTTTACTGCGCATACGCTTGATGAGATGAAGGAAATTGCCGACAACAAGCCCGGATTTATAAAGGCTATGTGGTGCGGCGACCGTGAGTGTGAGGACAAGCTTAAGGAATATGCCGGGGTAACCTCTCGCTGTATCCCGTTTGAGCAGGAGGAAATTGACGGAAAATGCGTTTGCTGCGGTAAAAAAGCAAAGCATATGCTTTACTGGGGCAAGGCTTATTAATAACAAAAATAAACGGAAAACCGCCGAAAGGCGGTTTTTTTGCTTACAAAAGGAACAGAATTGAAAAAAATTGTAATTTCCGCTTGACTAATTACGGGTTTTGTTTTATAATAATGAATTACTAATGATGGGGGATTGTGCGCCTATTTTGCCGCAGAGCCTGCTTCAAGCGGCTGTCGGGCGGTCTTTATTCATCATATTATGCAGCACTTACGGTTTACCGTAAAATATTTAGAGGAGTGATTGCAAGCCTATGGAGCCAACTTCAATGGTTAAACCCGTCCGGTTGGGTAAAAACACTCGAATGACCTTTTCGAAAATCAACGAAGTCATCGATATGCCTAATCTTATCGAAATTCAGAAGGATTCGTATAAATGGTTTGTCGAGGAAGGACTTAAGGAAGTATTCAGGGATATGTCCGCTATTACGGATTACAGCGGAAATCTTCAGCTTACCTTTGTTGATTATCACCTTGACGAAACACCCAAGTATGATGTAACGGAGTGCAAGGCGAGAGATACAACATACGCCGCACCGCTTCGTGTCACTGCACAGCTTGTTAATGTTGAAAAGGACGAAATTAAGGAAAGCGAGGTATCAATGGGCGATTTCCCGTTGATGACCGAATCCGGAACCTTTGTAATTAACGGAGCGGAGCGTGCCATAGTTTCACAGCTCGTTCGTTCCCCGGGCGTTTACTATGCCGAAAAGATTGACGAAAAAACCGGCAAAAAGCTTTATTCCTCAACCATTATTCCGAACCGCGGCGCATGGCTTGAATATGAAACCGCTCCGAGCGATGTTCTCTATGTCCGTATTGATAAAAACCGCAAACTGCCTATAACGACATTTATGCGTGCATTAGGCATAGGCACAAACGAACAGCTGAGAGCACTTTTCGGCGATGATGAAAGATTTGCCGCCACTATCGAGGCGGACGATACAAAAACGGTTGAAGAGGCGCTTGTTGAGGTATATAAAAAGCTCCGCCCGAGCGAGCCTGTAACGATTGAAGGCGCAAAGGCGTATCTTGAACAGCTTTTCTTTGATCCCCACCGTTATGATATTTCCCGTGTGGGACGCTATAAATACAATAAAAAGTTAGCCATAGGCGCCCGTATAAAGGGTGCGGTTTTGTCACGCCCCGTTGCGGACCCGATGACAGGCGAGATAATAGCAGACGGGGATACCTCGGTTACCCGTGAGCTTGCCGAGACCATTGAGAGAAAGGGTGTTTCGGAAGCCTATATCAATGTTATGGATAATGAGGGCAATGTAACAGAGGTCAAGGTTCTTTCAAACGGTATGGTAAGGCTTGCCGATTTTACCGATTTTACACCTGACGAGTTGGCAGAGCTTGACGAGCTCGGAATTAACGAGAATGTTTCCTTTGCGGCTTTGCGTGAGATTCTTGAGAGCACAAACAGCAAGGAAGAGCTTCGCGAGGCTATCCTTGAGCATGCGGACGATCTTATCCCGAAGCATATTACCGTTGACGATATTTTTGCTACGGTAAGCTATTTCCTGGGACTTCCCCACGGCGTAGGCTGTGTTGACGATATAGACCATTTGGGCAACCGCCGTATTCGTTCGGTGGGCGAGCTTTTGCAGAACCAGTTCCGTATCGGTATTTCCCGTATGGAGCGTGTTGTCCGTGAGAAGATGACTCTGCAGGCTCAGGACCCCGATAATATCACACCGCAGTCACTTATAAATATCCGTCCTGTTGTAGCGGCTATAAAGGAATTCTTCGGCTCTTCACCGCTTTCGCAGTTTATGGATCAAACAAACCCGCTGTCGGAGCTTACTCATAAGCGCCGTCTGTCAGCGCTCGGTCCGGGCGGACTTTCCCGTGACCGTGCGTCCTTCGAGGTTCGAGATGTTCACTACACACATTACGGCCGTATGTGCCCTATCGAGACACCTGAAGGACCGAACATCGGACTTATTTCTTATCTTGCTACATTTGCTAAAATCAATAAATACGGCTTTATCGAAACTCCTTTCCGTAAGGTTGATAAGGCTACGGGCAGAGTGCTTGATGAGGTTCGTTATATGACTGCCGACGAAGAGGACGAGTATACCGTAGCACAGGCTAACGAGCCGCTCGACGAAAACGGATATTTTGTAAATAAAAAGGTAAATGCCCGTCACCGTGACGGCTTCCATGAGGTTGAGGCATCGAGTGCTGACTATATGGATGTTTCGCCTAAAATGGTAGTTTCCGTTGCAACGGCTATGATTCCGTTCCTTGAGAACGACGATACCAACCGTGCGCTTATGGGTTCCAACATGCAGAAGCAGGCAGTACCGCTTTTAAGACCCGAAAATCCGATAGTTGCTACCGGTATGGAATATAAGGCGGCAGTAGACTCGGGCGTTGTAGTTTTGGCAAAGCGTGCCGGCGAGGTTACCTATGTAAGCGCCGATACCGTAAAGATCCGTGCCAAAAACGGCGAAATAGACGAGTACAAGCTTATAAAATTCCTTCGTTCCAACCACGGAACCTGTATAAACCAGCGTCCGATAGTTGCGGTAGGTCAACAGGTTGAGGAGCATGAGGTTATTGCAGACGGCCCCGCAACCAGCAACGGTGAGATTTCACTCGGCAGAAACGCACTCATCGGATTTATGACCTGGGAGGGTTATAACTACGAGGACGCTGTTCTTATAAACGAACGCCTTGTGCGTGATGATGTTTATACCTCTATTCATATAGAAGAATACGAGCTTGAGGCGAGAGATACCAAGCTCGGACCGGAAGAGATTACAAGGGATATACCTAATGTCGGCGAGGACGCTCTTAAGGACCTTGACGAAAGAGGTATAATCCGTATAGGCGCAGAGGTTACCGCGGGCGATATACTTGTAGGTAAGGTAACTCCCAAGGGCGAAACCGAGCTTACCGCTGAGGAAAGACTGCTCCGCGCAATATTTGGCGAGAAGGCACGCGAGGTAAGAGATACCTCACTGCGTGTTCCGCACGGCGAATACGGTACTATCGTTGATGTAAAGGTATTTACAAGAGAAAATTCCTCAGAATTAAGCCCCGGAGTCAATGTCGTTGTACGCTGTTATATAGCGCAGAAGCGTAAAATCTCCGTCGGTGATAAAATGGCGGGACGCCACGGTAATAAGGGTGTTGTTTCCCGTATACTTCCGAGCGAGGATATGCCGTTCTTACCCGACGGTACTCCGCTTGATATCGTGCTTAATCCTTTGGGCGTTCCTTCCCGTATGAATATCGGTCAGGTGCTTGAAGTACATTTGGGCTATGCGGCGAGAGCACTTGGATGGAATATCTGTACTCCGGTATTCGACGGCGCTCATGAGGATGACATCAGAAAGTGCTTCAGTCTTGCCGAGGAGGCTACAAAGGCTGACGATTACGAGTACAAGAACACGGCTAAGCTTGATTTCTCAAGAATACCGCTTACCGCGGACGCTAAGACTCAGCTTTATGACGGACGCACCGGCGAGCCGTTCGATAACCTTGTAACGGTAGGCTATATGTATTACCTGAAGCTCCATCACCTTGTAGACGATAAGATTCACGCCCGTTCAACCGGACCGTACTCGCTTGTAACCCAGCAGCCGCTCGGCGGTAAGGCTCAGTTCGGCGGTCAGCGTTTCGGAGAAATGGAAGTTTGGGCGCTTGAAGCCTACGGCGCCGCATATACGCTGCAGGAAATACTCACCGTCAAGTCGGATGATGTTGTCGGCCGTGTTAAGACCTACGAGTCTATCGTTAAGGGTCAGAACATTCCGAAGCCCGGCGTTCCGGAATCGTTTAAGGTTCTTATTAAAGAATTGCAGTCTCTCGGTCTTGATGTCAAGGTTCTTGATAAGGATAATGAGGAAATCGACCTTAAACAGACCTTTGACGACGATGATGATATAGGCCTCGGTACACCGGCAATTCCGGAGGACGAGGATATGGACTTCAATATGGATAATGTTGCCGACGATCTTTCGGGCTTCGGGCTTGAGGATGAAAACGGCGATGCAATTGAAGACGAGATCGGCGAAAGCGAGTTTGCCGATGAAGATAATTTAGGCGACGAAGAGTAACGGAGGGCAAATATGGCAGAAATTGAATTTGAATCAATAAAAATCGGACTTGCGTCTCCCGAACAGATAAGAAGCTGGTCGCATGGCGAGGTAACAAAGCCCGAGACTATAAATTACCGCACATTAAAGCCGGAGCAGGGCGGTCTTTTCTGCGAACGCATTTTCGGACCTCAGAAGGACTGGGAATGCCACTGCGGAAAGTATAAGAGAATACGCTATAAGGGCAAGGTCTGCGAGCGCTGCGGAGTTGAGGTAACACGCGCAAAGGTTCGCCGCGAGCGTATGGGCTCTATTGAACTTGCGGCTCCGGTATCTCATATATGGTATTTCAAGACCATACCGTCAAGAATGGGTCTTGTGCTTGATATTACTCCTAAGGCGCTTGAACAGGTACTTTATTTCTCACAGTATATAGTAACCGATCCGGGTACTACTCCGCTTGAGAAAAAACAGCTTTTAAACGAAAAGCAGTACCGCGATATGCGTGAAAAGTATGAGAACGATTTTGAAGCGGGAATGGGTGCGGAAGCTATTAAAAAGCTCCTCTGCGAAATCGACCTAGATAAAACCTGTGACGAGCTGCGTAAGGAGCTTGAGGACGCTTCGGGTCAAAAGAGCATCAGACTTTTAAAGCGTCTTGAGGTGCTTGAAGCGTTCAGACAGTCGGGCAACCGTCCCGAATGGATGATTTTGGATGTTATCCCGGTAATTCCGCCGGATCTCCGTCCTATGGTTCAGCTTGACGGCGGTCGTTTCGCCACAAGCGACTTAAACGACCTTTACAGAAGGGTTATCAATCGTAATAACCGTCTTAAGAGATTGCTTGAATTGCACGCGCCGGACATTATCGTCCGCAACGAAAAGCGTATGCTGCAAGAGGCTGTTGACGCACTTATCGACAACGGCAGAAGAGGCAAGCCCGTAACAGGACCTAATAACCGTGCGCTCAAATCGCTTTCCGATATGCTTAAGGGTAAGCAGGGACGCTTCCGTCAGAACCTTCTCGGTAAGCGTGTTGACTATTCGGGTCGTTCGGTTATAGTTGTCGGACCTGAGCTTAAGATGTATCAGTGCGGCGTTCCGAAGGAAATGGCGCTCGAGCTGTTTAAGCCCTTTGTTATGAAACGCCTTGTTGAAACCAAGGCTGTTACAAATATCAAGTCGGCAAGAAAGATGGTTGAGCGTGCTTCCAACGAGGTTTGGGATGCGCTTGAAATGGTAATAAAGGAGCATCCCGTGCTTCTTAACCGTGCGCCTACGCTTCACAGACTCGGTATTCAGGCGTTCGAGCCGGTACTTGTCGAGGGTAAGGCGTTAAAGCTTCATCCGCTTGTTTGTACCGCATACAATGCCGACTTCGACGGCGACCAGATGGCTATTCATATTCCGCTTTCTGCCGAGGCGCAGTCCGAGGCGCGTTTCTTAATGCTGGCGGCGAATAACCTCTTAAAACCGTCAGACGGCAAGCCTGTAACCGTTCCTACGCAGGATATGGTTCTCGGCTCTTATTATCTTACCCTTGTTAAGTCCGAAGAAAAGGGCGCCAACAAGGTATTCAGGGATAAGGACGAGGCAATAATGGCTTATTCCGACGGCATCATCGGACTTCACGCTCCTATCAGGGTTCGTATGACCAATGAAGAGGGCAAGAGCGGTCTTGTTTGGTGTACGGTAGGCTTCATTATATTCAACGAGTCGCTCCCTCAGGATTTGGGATTTGTTGACAGAACCGATCCGGCTCATACGCTCGACCTTGAGTGGACATATACCGTCAAGAACCCCGAAACCAACTTTATCGAGAGCAATGACGATATAATTCAAAATAAGGTCGGTAAAAAACAGCTCGGTAAAATTATTAACCGCTGCATTACCGTTCACGGAACAAGCGTTTCCGCAATAGTTCTTGATAAAATAAAAGCCACAGGCTTCAAGTATTCTACCAAGGGTGCTATAACCGTTGCGGTTATAGATGCTGTAATACCGCCCGCAAAGAAGGAAATTCTTGCCGATGCGGAGGCTAAGATAGACCTTGTTGCCCGTGATTACAGAAGAGGTCTTATAAGCAACGACGAACGCAGCCGCCATGTTATTGAAATATGGAACAAGGCAACCGAGGATGTTGCGGACGCACTTAAGGGCAACCTTGATGAGTTTAACCCGATATTTATGATGGCTGACTCGGGCGCCCGTGGTTCTATGAGCCAGATAAGACAGCTTGCGGGTATGCGCGGACTTATCGCGAACACAGCCGGTAAGGTTATTGAAGTACCTATCCGCGCTAACTACCGTGAAGGTCTTAATGTACTTGAATACTTCATTTCCTCCCGCGGCGCCCGTAAGGGACTTGCCGATACGGCGCTTCGTACCGCAGACTCGGGTTATCTTACCCGCCGTCTTGTTGATGTCGCGCAGGATGTTATCGTCCGTGAGGACGATTGCGGAACGGAAGAGGGTCTTACCGTTGCCGATATTAAGGACGGGAATCATATACTTGAACCGCTCGAGGAGCGTCTTGAGGGCAGATATTTACTGCACGACGCTGTTGACCCGGCTACCGGTGAGGTTATCTGGTCGCACGAGGATATGGTTACCGGCGAGGGCGCAAAGAAAATCGTCGACGCCGGAATTACAAGCATCGAGATACGCTCGGTACTCACCTGCCACAGCCACCACGGCGTGTGCAAGAAGTGCTATGGAAGAAACCTTGCCACAAGCAAGCCGGTTACTACCGGAGAGGCTGTCGGCATAGTAGCCGCCCAGTCGATAGGCGAGCCGGGTACTCAGCTTACAATGCGTACCTTCCATACCGGCGGTATTGCAAGTACAGAGGATATCACACAGGGTCTTCCCCGTGTTGAGGAGCTTTTCGAAGCACGCAGACCTAAGCGTTGCGCTCTTATCGCCAAGATTGACGGTACCGTGCGCATAGCCGAGGAAAAGAGGAGCAATGTCGTAATCATTACAAACGATGAGCTTAAGACCGAGGAAAAGGTTACCATTCCTTACGGTATCCGTTGTCTTGTTAAGGACGGCGATGAGGTCAAGGCAGGCGATATGCTCATTCCGGGCGCTAAATATCCGCAGGATATTCTTGAGGCTCAGGGACCCGAGGCTGTTGAGGAATATATCATAGCCGAAATTCAAAACGCTTACCGCACACAGGGTGTTGATATCAACGATAAGCACATTGAGGTTATCGTCCGTCAGATGATGCGTAAGCTTAAGATAGTTGATTCCGGTTCGACCGACCTGTTACAGAATGTCAGCTACGAGTATAAAGAAATTGCTGAGGCAAACGCCAAGGTTCAGGAGCGCATAGACGCAGGCGAAGAGGGACTTACAAAAGCTACCTACCGCGCAACGCTGCTCGGTATAACAAAGGCTTCTTTGGCTACCGAATCGTTCCTGTCGGCGGCGTCATTCCAGGAGACGACCAGAGTTCTTACCGAGGCCGCAATCAAGGGCAAGGTTGACCCGCTGTTCGGACTTAAGGAGAATGTTATTATCGGTAAGCTTGTACCTGCCGGAACGGGTATGAGATGCGATGAAATTAATCCGCCCGAGTATAACGAAAGCGATAACGGTCTTAATGAGGACGAGGAATTTTTGGCAGAAATGAAAAAGGAAGCCGCAATGGCTGAATAAAGAAATACCCCGTAAACCGCGGCAATGCGGTTTACGGGGTTCTGTTTTTCGGTAAAACTATTCGGAAATGCTGTTTTGCGGACTTCTTTTTGCAATAGCTTCCTTTAATATAACATATATTACAGCCGCCGTGGGTACGCTGATGAGCGCGCCGAAAATACCGCCGATATTTCCGCCTACAAGCACAGAGCAAACGACTATCACACCGGGCAGACCTACGGACTTGCCGACCACACGGGGGTAAATAAGCGAATTTTCAAGCTGCTGCAGAACGGCAAAGAAGATGCAGAAAAGTATGGCTTTTAAGGGACTTACAATAAGAATGAGCAAAAATCCCGTTATAACACCTACCGTTGCCCCGATAACGGGAACAAGCGAGGTGGCGCATATAAATACCGAAATTACGGCGGCGTTCGGGAATCTGAACAGCGTCATACCCGTGAAGCAAAGAGTTCCCAGAATTACCGATTCGGTAAGCTGACCGCCTATAAATCTTGTGAACGAGTCATATGTAAGAGATGAAATATGATATATCGTATCGGCGGCTTTTTTGGGGATAAAAGCGTCTATAAGCCGTGAGGTGAAAGCACCTATTTTTTCTTTTTGAGCCAAAATGTAAACGGATATCAAGGCGCTGAAAAAGGTATTGTAAACTCCCGAAAAAACAGATGTGGTGATATTGATTGCGTTTCCGAATATGGAATTTGAATATTTTGAAAAGAAATCTTTGAGAGTTCCCGCAAGTGAATTCCAGTTTATCTCAATATCGGGTATAACATCCTGTGAAAGGCTGAAGCGTTTAAGCGTACCCTCCGCCCAGTCACGCGTTTCGGTCATAAAGGACGGCAACTTTTCCGCAAGCGATATAACGGTTTCGGCAACATCAGGTATAATTACCCATATTACCAGCGCGATTATGCCGAGAGCAATAAGATATGTAAGAACGATACAGATCGGACGCCGCAGCTTACGGACAAATCGGCGGGGGCTTTTGTCCATAAAGCTGAAAACCTTGGACTCAAGTACCGTAAGCAGAACATTAAGCACAAACGCTATGCACAAGGCGGTTATTACCGGATTGAAAACACGCAGGGTTTTGGATAAAAACCTTGAAATATAATTCAAATTCTGAAAGGCGGTAAACGCTATTACCCCGAACAGTATTATAAAGAGTATTTTTTTTATATTTTTCGAATTAAGCTCCATAATTCCCACCAAAAATAAAAAATATCCGTATACAAGCAGTATACGGATATTATACTTTATTTGAGGTCGGTAGTAAATAAAAATTTCAATTTTTTTACTTTTTAGAGGAAAATATCTTGTTTAGAAGGACGGTGACGAGTATAATCACTCCGATCACCGCAAAAATACCTACCATACCGAGACCCATATAGCGAAGATTATTTATAAAATTCATAGGGTTAAAATTCATTGTAAGCCACCTCCTACATAAAGAAGTTGAGTATAAGACCGCCCGCTATAACAGACGCAATCTGACCCGAAACATTTACGCCTACTGAGTGCATAAGCAGGAAGTTCTGAGGGTCTTCCTTAAGTCCCATTTTATGAACGATACGGCCCGACATCGGGAAAGCGGATATGCCTGCGGCGCCTATCATCGGGTTGACTTTGTTCTTTAAGAACAGGTTTAAGAATTTTGCGAATATTACGCCGCCTGCGGTATCAAAAATAAACGCAAACAGACCAAGTCCCAAAATAAGCAGAGTGTCAGGTCTCAAGAATTTTTCCGCCTGCATTTGGGAAGCAATCGTAATTCCAAGGAATATGGTTATAAGATTTGCGAGCACATTCTGCGCGGTTTCGGAAAGTGAGTTAAGCACTCCGCACTCTCTCAAAAGATTGCCGAACATAAGGAAGCCTATAAGTGAGACGGATTCGGGAGCTACTATTCCGGCAATAACGGTTATAATTATTGGGAAAAGTATCTTTGTAAGCTTGGAAACCTTTTTATCGTGATAAGGCATTCTTATAAGCCGTTCTTTTTTGGTGGTAAGCATTTTTATAACAGGCGGCTGAATAATGGGAACAAGCGCCATATAAGAATAAGCTGCAACCATTATGGCACCGGTGTAGTTAGAGTTAAGCTTTTGCGCCACGACTATGGCGGTCGGACCGTCCGCAGCGCCGATAATTCCTATTGAGGCGGCGTCATTAAGGTCAAAGAACATAGACGCGGCGCAGAATGTAAAGAAAATACCGAACTGAGCCGCCGCACCGAATATCATAAGCTTCGGATTGGAAAGCAGAGGACCGAAATCTATCATAGCGCCGATGCCTATGAACAGCATGAGCGGAAAAAGCTCGTTACTGATTCCCGCCCTGTACAGCGTAGACAGAGCGCCCTCCTGCGTTTCACCGCCCAAAATGCGGTCAACCGCACCCGAAAACGGAATGTTTACGAGTATTGTACCGAAGCCGAGCGGTAAAAGAAGCGTAGGTTCCATTTCGTACTTAATGGCGAGGAATATTAAAATACCCCCGATTGCCCACATGGCGATGTAACGCCAATCAATGAGCGCAGAAAAATTTTCAATTAAGAAGTCAAAATCGCTTAAAGACATAATTTCCACCTTTCTTATTGCTTGTCTACGGTAAAAAGAAAAGACCTTTACCGTATGTAAAATACAGTAAAAGTCTTGCTGTTTAATGCAACTGCGGGTCAAAGACCGTGTATTGACGCATATTGCAACGGTCGGAATAAGCGGTTCCGACCGTCAGCTACTCCCTTAAACTCTCGCTATTATATCATACAGATTTACATTTTTCAAGAAAAATATACCAAATAATTTTTTTATTTAAAATGTGACCTTGACGGAAACGTGCGAGTTTGATAAAATTAACGGCGTGCTTTTAAAGCAGTTGAATATGCCGTGAAAAAAGGTAATATTAATAATAAAATCAGCTCAAAAAGGAAATGAAAGCATATGAAAGAGAAAATCGGAGAGGTTTTTTCGGTAACGGCCGATAATGCCCCGATTCCAGGCTGTACCGTTTCGAAAAGTATAACCGCCAATACAGCATATTATTCACTGGCTTCGGGAACGGACATAAGCGCGGAAATATACCCGTATTTCAAACTGTTTTTCTTCGACAGCGGAGAAGCCTATATATATTTTGAAAGAAAGTCCGTTAAATGCTCCGCAGGCGAGTGTGTTCTGACACCTTGTGATATACCTGTGGGAGTTAGAACCGATAGAGATACGGTATATACGGAAATTACAATAAGGAGAGAAAGTATTATGAATAAAATGATAAACACAGGCGAGGTTTTTAAGCTTGCCGATTTGGTTCCGTATTCGGACGGTAAGATCGTCAATATGGATGTCGTGTCAAACGAAAAAATGAAGTTTGTGGTAATGGCGTTTGATGAGGGGTGCGCCCTTTCAGAGCATGCGGCGCCGGGAGACGCTCTGATATTCGCATTGGACGGCGAAGGTATAATCGGTTATGAGGGCAAGGAAAATTTAATTAAGGCAGGGGAATCCTTCCGCTTTGCAAAGGGCGGACGGCATTATGTCAAGGCGACCGCAAAATTTAAAATGGCTTTGCTTATTACTTTGGAAAATTAAAACACTCAAAACCTTGACAATAAAGGCTAATAATAATATAATACTGATTATATAGACTTCTCAAACATTATATATAAAGGTGGTTTTTTTATGGCAAAGGTAATTAAAATTACCGATGACGGACTTAAAAAGCTTGAAGAGGAGCTTGAATACCTTAAAACCGAGGGAAGAGCGGATATAGCCGAAAAAATAAAGGTGGCAAGAGGCTACGGCGACCTTTCCGAAAACAGCGAATATGACGAAGCGAAAAACGAACAGGCTAAAATCGAGGCCCGTATTGTCGAGATCGAGGCTATGCTCAAGAATGTTGAAATAATAGAGGATGTTAAGGGCAACGCCAAAACCGTAGTGGTCGGCGTTACGGTAAAGGTGCTTGACGAGGAATACGGCGATGAATGTGAGTACCGTGTAGTAGGTTCTACCGAGGCTGACCCCCGTAATGGTAAAATATCCGATGAGTCTCCTGTCGGCAAGGCTCTTCTCGGCAAAAAAATCGGCGAAGAGGTTATAGTTGAAGCCCCCGGCGGAGAGTTCAAGCTTAAGGTACTCGGCATTTCAAAATAATCCGTAATTACGGCGGACAAGGAGAATAAAATGGCGCAAAACAATGTTAACGCACCGGAGCAGGACCTTAATGAAATAATGCGATTAAGGCGTGAAAAGCTCGCGGCGCTTAAGGAATCGGGAAACGACCCGTATCAGGTTATGAAGTATGACTTCGACTGCGATTCGGTCACAATAAAAAATGATTATGATGCGTTCGAGGGCAAGACCGTAAGGCTTGCCGGCAGAATAATGTCAAGAAGAATTATGGGTAAGGCAAGCTTTGTCGGATTTACCGATTGCAAGGGTCCGATACAGCTTTATGTCCGCCGCGACGATGTGGGCGAGGATGTATACGCTTCCTTTAAAAAATGGGATATCGGCGATATAATCGGCGTTGAGGGCTTTGTGTTCAAGACGCAGACGGGAGAAATTTCCGTTCACGCTAAGGAAATAAAGCTCCTTTCCAAATCGCTTATTCCGCTGCCGGAAAAATTCCACGGACTCAGTGATACAGATACGAGATACCGTCAGCGCTATGTTGACCTTATTGTAAATCCCAAGGTTAAGGAGACCTTTTATAAGCGTTCGCAGATACTTAAGGAAATACGCAACTATCTTGACTCGAAGGGCTTTACCGAGGTTGATACCCCGATATTGGTGCCGCTTGAGATAGGCGCGTCCGCGAGACCGTTTAAGACCCACCACAATACGCTTGATATGGATATGTATCTTCGCATTGAAACCGAGCTTTACTTAAAGAGACTTATAGTAGGCGGTATGCACAGGGTGTATGAAGTCGGCCGTATCTTCCGTAATGAGGGAATGGATACAAAACATAATCCGGAGTTTACAACAGTAGAGCTCTATCAGGCGTTTACCGATTATCACGGTATGATGGATCTGGTTGAGGAAATGAATACCATGCTTGCCGAAAAAATTTGCGGCAGTAAGGTTATAACATATCAGGGAACCGAAATTGATATGGGTCACTGGGAACGCCTTACAATGGTAGAGGCTGTTAAGAAATATTCCGGCGCGGATTATAACGATTGGAAATCCGATGAGGATGCGAGAGAGTGCGCTAAACAGCTTCATGTTGAGGTTGACCCGAAGGCTACAAAGGGCACTGTCTTAGCCGAGCTTTTCGACGCATTTGTTGAAGAAAAGCTTATACAGCCTACATTTATTTACGATTATCCGGTAGAAAACAGTCCGCTTGCAAAGAGAAAACCGGAAAATCCCGCATTTACGGAACGCTTTGAATATTTTATCAACGCAACCGAATACGGCAACGCTTTTTCAGAGCTTAATGACCCGATTGACCAAAAGGAGCGTTTTGAAAAGCAGGTTGCCGCTAAAAAGGCGGAGGATCCGAACTGCAACGCAGAGGTTGATTACGATTATGTAACCGCGCTTGAGTACGGTATGCCGCCCACAGGCGGACTCGGCTTCGGTGTAGACAGACTGGTAATGCTTCTTACCGACAGCGCCTCTATAAGGGATGTTTTGCTTTTCCCGACAATGAAGAGCTTGGATAAATAAACCTAGTGTTTATGCGGGGTTGAGGCATTTGAGTACGTCAAAGGACGCATTAAAAGACGCATTTTGACATAGTCATTTACATCAGTATGAAAGAGTACACAATCTGAAAAGAAAAAGATTCAATCAAATATGAACTACTAAGAGGACATTTTCTAAAGAAATTTAGAAGATGTCCTCTTTTTTGCGTTATGGAGAAAATACGTCATTTGTTATGAAGTCAAAGTGAAAGGAGCACAGCAATGAATGAATCAAAGAAAAAAGATAGATATGAGGATGCAAAAAAGTTTGTAAGATATTCAGATGGTGCAAAAATGTACAGTATGGGAATGACAAAATTTCAAGAAGTGGCTAAGGATGCCAAGGCTTGTTATAAAATTGGTCAGCTTGTACTTGTTAATACAGAAATATTGGATAAGTATCTTGAAACTTTTCATATTACAGATTCTGAGTTTTATAAGTAGGTGATGTTATGGTAAATACATTGAGTGGTTCAGTTTGTGCCTATAGAAAAGAAACTGTAAAACCAAGATTTATTCGTATTGATGAGGTAATGGCTTTATTAGATGTAACACAAGATGAGGCAATGGATATAGCGTTGGCTGCTGGAGCAAGATATCAGCTTGCAAAGATTATATTAGTACATAAGGAAAGGTTGATGAAATTTATGAAACATTCTGCAAGAGTTCCTAGTTCAAATAAAATTGTGGAAAAGAAGTTTGTGAGAATCGGAGAGGGTTCAATGACTTACAGCATAGGACATCATAGATTTATCGAAATGGCTAGAGCAGCTGGAGCTGTATATAAGATAGGCGAAGCAAAAGGAAATACTATTCTGATTAATCTGGAGGTGTTTGATGAATATATGGAGCAATTCAGAGAACCGCCAACAGAAATGAAACATCCATTGCCAAATGTGAAAGGAGACTGATGAATGAGTTACTCATATAAGTGCTATTCAGATACAAAGGATTTTATGAAAAAATTTGTCAATGCAGAGGAAGGAGCGATTATTTATGGGATAAGTAAATCGAGAATCATAGTAATTGCGAGAGAGGCAGGAGCAGTCTATAAAGTCGGTAATTCAGCATTAATCAATACGGAATTATTTGAAAAATATCTTGAACGATTCAGAGAGCCGGCAAGAGAACTGCCTAAGCATACATGGAACAAATTAAAGGAAATGACAAATACACCAAAAACTGGTGAAAATTCGTAAAAATACACCAGTGGTGTCACTTCCGTAAAATTAAAGTGCATTGTAGAATATCAATTGTCCAAGAGAGATTGGACATAACAATTGAATAATCAGTTACAGATTTGCAAAGTAGTTTGCACTACAGAATTTCTGTAGGTAGTAAAATTACGGGGCATGTACCTGGAGGATGAAAGTCACAGCTATCATATTAGTAGTCTGATGGATCGAAAGATGAAGGGCGAGAAGCTGGATGGAAATCTGGTAAAAGGAATCGGCATGTTGCGTAAGGATAATTAACCACAGAGGGCGAGAAGTTCGTCCTTATCCTCAAAAGGCTAAAAGAGGAGATAGTGCTTCTGATAATTCAGAAGGGCGTCGTGAAACACATTTTGTGGCTCGTCTGTAACTCCCGGAGGTGAGAACACCTCTTTGTACACGGGGCGATATAGGAGTCTAGAAGACTGGCGTGTACCTACATGCTTAGCGTTAAGCATAGCCATGTAGACTATATCACTTCCAAATTCAAATTCTGTCTATATGGCAACTAATTTGAAGGAGGATAAAGTGGTGATGGGATTTAGCATAGCATTAATAATTATTGTTCTTATCGTATTGTATTCGTT
>UQQR01000011.1 GCA_900543215.1 uncultured Oscillospiraceae bacterium
GCTTGCACTCAATTTCGCATTTTAACTCTTTACCCCAACTATTGACAAAGAGCCTATATAATTTATCCCCTGACAATCAACATACACATAAAAGCCAAAATTTTATGTGTATGCCAGAACTCAGGGGACTTTTTATACCGTCATTTTCTCGGCAAGCTTACATATATCCTCCGCGGCGGACGCAATGATATTTTTTTTCTGATTTGAAAGCATTTTTGCCGCCTTATCTCTGTTCCTTAAACCGAGCGTTGCCGACGAAAGCTCCTTTGAAAGCTTTTTTACCGGAACGCTCATACCGTTATTTGCAAAAAAGCGCATATTTCTGGTTTCACATCCCGGTATTGAAAGCGTGTGAACAATGGGAACGCCCAAAACCGCACCCTCGGTGGAGGAAAGTCCGCCGGGCTTTGTAACATAAACATCGGCAAGTCTCATATATTCCGCCATTTTATCGGTGTATCTTACAGCCGTTATCTTATCCGCATAGCGTTTGGAAAGCTGTTTGTAAAGCCATTCGTTGCTGCCGCAAATAACTATAAGCCCTGTATTTCCGTCATTTTTAAAGGCGTCGTACAACAGTTTAATTGCCCAAATCAATTTGCCGGCGCCCATACTTCCGCCCGACACTAAAATATAGCGTTTATTACTGTCAAGTCCCAGAATACGGGCGGCTTCCTCCCTTGTCGGCGGTGACGAAAACCTCTGCGATACGGGAATACCGAGCGGATATATTTTATCAACGGGAAGCTTATATGACTTAAACTCGGGTATAAGCTTGTCCGACGGTATTATATAAGCGTCGCAATCCGCTTCTTCGGTAAACGGTATACAGGTATAGTCAGTAGCGATAAAAACCGTTTTCGGAGTTTTTATACCGCGATTTTTCATATTGGTAATAATCTCCGCCGGAAAAATATGCGGCATAAACACAATGTCGGGCTTTTCTTTTTCAAAAAGGGCGTTAAGTCTTTTTACCATACCGGCATTTGCAAAATAAACGGGAGAACGGAACGGAAGTTTTCTGTATACGTTTCCGAGTGAATATATCGCACCGAAAAGCTTGGGCGACACACGCACTGTTTTAATATACGCTTTATCTATAAAATGCGAAGTTTTTTTGCTTTTAAGGTCATAGGGGTTCAGCATTTTAACGGTATGTCCCCGTCTTTCAAGCGCTTCCTTAACGGCGTTTCCCGCCGCATTATGACCGCCGCCTGTTCCGCAGGAAAGTATAAGTGCTTTCATTTATTTCCTCCGAGTTTTATCCTGTATATTGTTTATAAATTAAGTCTAACACCGAGAGCCCTAAAAGTCAAATACAATTAAAAAGCACCGCCCCCCGAAAGAGGAGACGGCGCCGTAAAGTATATTATCTGTTGTTATCAGTAAGCTATACCCTGAGCCAACATAGCGTTTGCTACCTTTTCGAAGCCCGCAATGTTTGCGCCTGCAAGAAGGTCGCCCTCTAAGCCGTACTTCTTTGCGGCGTCATAAGAATTATGGAATATATTAACCATTATATCCTTAAGCTTTGCGTCAACCTCGTCGAACGTCCAGCTGTATCTCATTGAGTTCTGGCTCATTTCAAGAGCCGATGTAGCAACGCCGCCTGCGTTGGCAGCCTTAGCAGGTCCGAAAAGGATGCCTGCCTTCTGGAATACCGCGATAGCCTCAAGAGTTGACGGCATATTTGCGCCCTCGGCTACTGCCATAACGCCGTTTTTAACAAGTGTCTCGGCGGATTTTTCATCAATTTCATTCTGTGTGGCGCACGGAAGAGCAATATCGCACTTAATAGTCCATATACCGCTGCATCCCTCGTGATATTCAGCGCCGCTTACACGCTCGGCATATTCCTTGATACGGCCTCTTTCAACCTCTTTGATCTGCTTTACAACATCAAGCTTTATGCCGTTCGGGTCATAAATATAACCGTTTGAGTCTGAAAGCGCTACAACCTTACCGCCGAGCTGAGTTGCCTTTTCGGTAGCGTAAATTGCAACATTGCCCGAACCCGAAACAACAACGGTCTTACCCTTAAAGGAATCGTTCTTCATACTCTTAAGCATTTCTTCTGTATAGTAGCAAAGTCCGTAGCCGGTAGCCTCGGTACGCGCAAGCGAGCCGCCGTATGTAAGACCCTTGCCGGTGAGAACGCCGGTAAATTCGTTGCGGAGTCTCTTATACTGACCGAACATATAGCCGATCTCTCTGGCACCGGTGCCTATATCGCCGGCCGGAACATCTGTATCGGCGCCGATATGCTTTGAAAGCTCTGTCATAAAGCTCTGGCAGAAGCGCATAATTTCACCGTCGGATTTGCCCTTCGGGTCGAAATCGGAGCCGCCCTTGCCGCCGCCTATCGGAAGACCGGTAAGGCTGTTCTTGAATATCTGCTCAAAGCCCAAGAACTTGATAACGGACGCATTTACCGACGGATGGAGGCGTATACCGCCCTTATAAGGACCGATTGCGGAGTTAAACTGTACTCTGTATCCTCTGTTTACCTGTACCTTGCCGTTGTCGTCAACCCAAGATACACGGAAAAATATCTGTCTTTCGGGTTCTACTATTCTCTCAAGAACACCGTTTTCCTCAAGCTTCGGGTTTGCGGCGATTACCGGCTCAAGAGAGCCTAAAACCTCGCGAACCGCCTGCAAAAATTCCTTTTCGCCGGGGCTGCGCTTTTCAACGCCTGCATATACCCTATTTAAATAATCGGATTTAAACATAACAAAAACCTCCCAAATTTTTTACCTATATAAGAATACTACTAAAACAAACATCCGTCAATAAAAAAATAAGTCAAACGGCACGGTTTTAAAAAAATTTAAAAATTTATTCAATTTTTACTTTATTTTTTCCGTGCTTGATGTTACACTGAAAAAAGCAAACAAACGGAGGAAAAAATGCTGAAATACAAATATATTCTTTTTGACCTTGACGGAACGATAACCGATTCCGCCGCGGGAATTACAAATTCGGTTGCTTATGCCTTGAAAAAGCTTGAAGCACCTGTTCCGCCTTACAGCGAGCTGCTTAAGTTTATCGGTCCGCCGCTCCTCCCCGCTTTCAGAGAATTTTGCGGCTTTGACGAAGAAAAGGCTAAAAAAGCCGTTAATTTTTACCGTGAATATTACCCCGAAAAGGGTATATTCGAATGTCGGCTTTACGATAATATTGAGCCGGTTCTCTGCTCGCTTTCAAAAAGCGGCGCAAAGCTTATACTCGCAACCTCAAAGCCCGAGATATTCGCAAACCAAATAACGGAACATTTCGGGTTAAATAAATATTTTTATTACATTGCCGGCGCAACGCTTGATAAATCACGGTCGGAAAAATCACAGGTGATAAGCTATGCACTTTCCGCCTGCAATACAACCGACAAAAGCAGTGCGGTAATGGTCGGCGACCGTTATCACGACATAATGGGAGCGCACGAAAACGGTATTGAGTGCATAGGCGTGCTTTACGGCTTCGGAAGCCGCGAGGAGCTTGAAAACTCCGGTGCAGATTACATTGCGCAAACGCCTAATGATATACTGAAAATAACAACAAAAAAGCGTGCGGGATTAGAAGAAAGCTAATCCTGCACGCTTTTTATTATCGGTAAATCGGGAAATGTGAACAAAGCTCCTGTACTTCCGTCGAGATAAGCTCCTTGCTGTTTTCAAAATCATTTACGGCAAGGCTTATCCATTTCGCAATTTTTGCCATTTCAGGCTCTTTAAAGCCCCTTGTGGTAACCGCCGGAGTGCCGAGCCTTACGCCGCTTGTAATAAACGGGCTTTGCGGATCGTTAGGTACGGTGTTCTTATTCGCCGTGATATGAACCTCGTCAAGACGGTGTTCAAGCTCCTTGCCCGTTATTCCGTTTTTAATAAGCTTTAAAAGCATAAGGTGGTTATCCGTACCGCCCGAAACAACATCAAAGCCCTCGTCAATAAGTCCGGCGCAAAGCGCCTTTGCGTTTTTAACTATCTGAACCTGATACTCCTTGAATTCGGGAGTAAGTGCCTCGCCCAAGGCAACAGCCTTTGCGGCGATTATATGCATAAGCGGACCGCCCTGTGTGCCGGGGAAAACGGCTTTATCTATCTGCTTAGCAAGCTTCTCCTTGCAAAGTATCATTCCGCCCCTCGGTCCTCTGAGCGTTTTATGCGTTGTGGTGGTTACAACATCCGCATACGGAACAGGCGAAGGATGCACGCCTGCCGCCACAAGGCCTGCAATGTGAGCCATATCCACCATTAAATACGCTCCGACCTCGTCCGCAATTTCACGACAGCGCTTAAAATCGATTATTCTTGAATAGGCGCTCGCACCCGCTATAATCATTTTAGGCTTACATTCAAGCGCCGTCTTGCGCATTTCATCATAATCTATCATTTCGGTCTCGTCATTAACGCCGTAAGGAACAACATTAAAGTATTTGCCCGAAATATTTACGGGTGAGCCGTGAGAAAGATGGCCGCCCTGCTGAAGATTCATTCCCATAACGGTGTCGCCCGGCTGTAAAAGCGCAAAGAACACCGCAAGATTAGCGCTGGCTCCGCAATGCGGCTGAACATTTGCGTGTTCCGCGCCGAAAAGTTTTTTTGCCCTTTCACGGGCGATATTCTCCACAACATCAACGCACTGACATCCGCCGTAATAGCGCTTTCCCGGATACCCCTCGGCATACTTGTTGGTAAGCACGCCGCCAGCCGCCAAAAGCACCGCTTTTGACACAATATTTTCCGACGCTATAAGCTCTATATTATGCTGTTGACGAACAAGCTCGTCGTGACAGGCAGAGGCTACCTCTGCGTCGTAATTCTTAAGTTCTTCAAAAAAATTCATAACTTTGCTCCCTTTTCATCTATACATTAAGCTCGACCTTAACATCGTCCGTACTGTATTTTTTAAGTATCGGTTCTATTACATTGCTTACAAACTCTTCGGTTTGTGAAACGCATCTTCCGATATATTTTACGGGGTCAAGCTCGCTTAAAATTTCTTCCTTTGTAAGCGGTATTCTGTCATCCGCCGCAATTTTGTCTATAAGATCGTTGCGCTTGCCCTCAAGTTTCACCTTTGCCGCCGCCTCATGCGAATACACCCTGATGATCTCGTGAAGCTGCTGACGGTCGCCGCCGCGTTTGACTGATTCCATCATTATGTTTTCGGTAGCCATAAACGGCAGTTTTTCCATTACGCGCTTTTTAATAACATTCTCATAAACTACCATTCCCGAGGTTACATTTATGTATATGTTAAGTATTGCGTCCACAGCCAAAAATGCCTCGGCAACCGAAATCCTTTTATTGGCGCTGTCGTCAAGCGTGCGCTCAAACCATTGTGTTCCGGCGGTCATTGCGGGATTTAACGCGTCGGCAATAACATACTTTGAAAGCGCGGAAATGCGTTCGCACCTCATCGGGTTGCGTTTATACGGCATTGCCGAGGAGCCTATCTGCTTTGTGCCGAACGGTTCCTCCATTTCTTCAAAGGACTGGAGCAGTCTCAAATCATTTGAAAACTTGTATGCGCTCTGAGCAAAGCCCGAAAGAGTTGAAAGAAAATACGAATCAATTTTTCTTGAATAGGTCTGTCCCGAAACCGGCACGCACCCGTTAAATCCCATTTCCTTGCAAATAAGCTCTTCAAGCCTTACTACCTTTTTTTCATCTCCGCCGAAAAGCTCCATAAAGCTTGCCTGTGTACCCGTAGTTCCCTTAGAACCCAAAAGCTTAAGCCTTGAAAGCTGATATTCAAGATTTTGGGTATCCTCGGAAAGCTCATACGCCCAAAGCGTTGCCCTTTTACCTACGGTTGTAAGCTGAGCCGGCTGAAGATGCGTATAAGCAAGGCAAGGAAGGCCCTTGTATTTAAGCGCAAATTCCGAGAGATTTTTAAGCACTGCCGCCGCCTTTTTCTGAATTAAAAGGGACGCTTCTCTTAAAATTACAATATCGGTATTGTCGCCTACATAACAACTCGTAGCGCCGAGATGGATTATCGGCTCGGCTTTCGGACACTGCACGCCGTATGCGTACACATGGGACATAACATCGTGCCTTACTTCCCTTTCCCTTGCCTCCGCAACATCGTAATTAATATCGTCCCTGTGCGCTTCCATTTCGGCAATCTGCTCATCGGTAATGTTAAGTCCCAGTTCCTTTTCCGCCTTGGCTAAGGCAATCCACAGTCTTCTCCAGGTGCGGAACTTAAAGTTCTGGGAAAAAATATACTGCATTTCCTTTGAAGCGTATCTTGTTGATAACGGCGATATGTACATATCTCTACTGTCGGGCATAAAAATTCTCCTTCTTAAAAAGTCATTTTGTTTTCAGGTCTTTAAAAAATTCTCGACCGCACTGTTAAACTCCTCCGCCCTTTGCGCCGGAAGAGAATGTCCGCCCCGTATGAATTTAAGGGTCGAGCAGGGCAGGCTTTTTGCAATAAGACGGGTGTGCGATTTTTTAATAACATCATGCGTTCCCGCAATTACAAGCACAGGAACCGTAACGGATTTGAGCTCCTCAGGGGTTATATGAGGTTCGTTTACCATAAGACCGAGTATTTCGGCTTTTGCTGCGGCAGTGCGGCTCTTTGAGGCAAATAATTTTGCAAGCTTATAGCCTAACTCTACGGGTATCTGAAAATACCGTTTTACACCGTCGGGCGAAATATTTCCTCCGCAAAGGACTGACTTTTCAACCATTTTCGTGTGCTTAAGCGCAAAATAGAGCGCAATGCCGGCGCCGTCTGAAAAGCCTATTATATGCGCCTTTTTTATACCGTGTTCAAGCATAAAACCATACAGGTCATCGGCAAAGCTTTTAAGCGAAAATTCACCGTCTCCCCTTTCGGATTTACCGTGACCTCTTGTGTCGAGCGCATACACCTTGTAATGCTTTGAAAAATATTCCGTCTGCCTCCTAAAGTATTCACAGCTTTCTCCGTTGCCGTGCAGGAGAATAAGCGGAAAACCATCACCTTTGCAAATAAAATTAAGCTTTATATCCAAATAAGCCTTCTCCTTACTTATCGTCGTCAAGGAAATCGGAATCTATTTTAAAACCGCCGTCAAAACCGTTTTCTATATGCGGAATTTCTATTTCCGTGTCGTCGTCAAGTATACTTTCCTTTACGGTGTCGGGGAAGCGTTCGGCAAGTATTTTCCGTGTATCATTACGGTCCTCAAGGCGCCATTTTGAAATCAGCATATCACCCTCGGGATAATAATAATCAGACGGGTGCCGTTTACTGTAAACAGAGAATATCAGCATATAAAGCAGTAACACGGCGCAGACGCCGCCTGTTATAATAAGTCCGTTTGCAAGACCCGGCGTTCTGTATTCAAATCGGATATTGCTTGTGCCTTTACCTACTTTTACCGCCATAAAGCCGACATTTACCTTTTCAATCTCGGCAGGTTCTCCGTTTAGATAAGCGGTCCAACCCTCGTCATACGGTACGGAGAAAAAGACCAAATCGTCCTTATCTCTCCTTACCTCCGCAGAAAAGCCTGTATTGTCTCTTTTAAACGAAATCGCCGCCGTTTCTTTTAACTGCTCGCAATCGTATTCCATAGACTCGTCCGTAAGCGAAAGCGTAGTACCCGACTCATAATCGTACGGCGGTTCTTCAAGCGTTTCGATATTTGTAAGGATATTTCCGTATTTCTTAATCTGTTCGTCATCAAGCAAAATTGCTTTAAGCATAAGCTGTGTGCGGTCTGATTTTGAATATGAGTCGCAGAAATCATAGCTCATATAGTATTTATATGAGAAGCCGTACGGCACATAATTATTGTTTTCGTAAATATAATATCCGCCGCTTGTTTTAACATATTCGTACCCTGTCATACGCGGCTCGTCGTCTTCGTCAAGAAAGCTTTCGCCGCCCTTGCGGTTTAAGAGGTATTTAACCGAAAGAAGCGGACGGAGCGCCGCCTGTTTTGTATCGGGTCTGCTGCCGACACTGCGTTCAATGCCGATATAATCGTAAAAATCAAAAATTGATTTAGGCACTACCGAATGAAATGCGTTAATTCCCGGAAGACCGAGATACATAGAGGTATTGTCAACGCCGTCATACACATCAACACGGTAGTTATCGCTTTTTTCAAGGTCAACACTGCCCTCGATAAGCTGATCTATCATAACGGACTTAACATCATAGGAATGTGACCTGCCGCAGGCTATAAAAAAGTTACCGTAAACCGCGGATATAATGCAGACGCATGTTACAGCGCCCTTATAAAAACCTTGTCTGTCGGTTTTTAGCGTTTTAAGCAGCATACCGAGAATTATAAGACTTATCACTGCTATGGCGCAGGTTATCCAATAACGGAAAAGGTACATTCCGTCGTCACTCTGCGAATAAAGACCGAAAATAAGCTTATCGTCCGAGTCCTTCTGCGGAAAAAAGCCTATTACAAGGGTTATAGCAATCGTTATTCCCGTAACCCACTTGTATGCCGAGGACCAATTAACGCTGTCGTCCTCCGTAAGCGAAACCGTTGCAAGGCACATCATAAGTATCGGCATATAGAACCATCTTGCGTAATAAGATGTATTGAATGCGTAAAACGCGCTGTTGAGTATCGGCACCATAGCCATAAATATGCATATACCGATCACCCTTTTAAGCCAACTGCCCTTACGGTTTGAAAACCACGCAAAGACACCGACCATACTGAATACCGGCAGCCAGCCGCCGAGCGATGACCACTTGACATTGGCAGAGGGGAAAAATACGGGTCTTGCGGGAATATCCGGCGGAAAGAAGAAACATTCTATAATATTGCCGTATATCTGCTCCTTGCCGTACATAATTGCGTTCCAGCCGAGGAGTATGCTTGATATCCTTTCGTTGCCGATAATCGCAAGTATGCTCGGCATAAGTAAAAATGCGGACAGCGCAAGACCGAGCACAGCCTCGAACATAAGCACAAAAAATCTTGATAGCTTCGGTCTTATCGCACCCGAGAAAAGCCGTACAAAGAAATATATAACCGTAAATACAACCATTCCGAAGAAGAAGAAATAGTTTGTTACAGCGCAAAGCGCCACCGTAAGGGCGAAAACAAAGCGCCTATTCTCCGTTATAAGCATTTCAAGCGACAAAAGCAAAAGCGGAAAGACAATTATCGCCTCGTGGAAATGATTGAAGAAAATATTGTAAACCGAGAAGCCGGAAAACGCATAAAGAAGCGCACCGAGCCTTGCCGCGGAAGGCGTGCGTGTAAACCGCCTTATGTAGCAGTAAGAGGTAAATGCCGCGCAGGCAAATTTAAGTATAAGAAGCGGCCCCATAAGGTACGGAACCATCCAGTTCGGGAAAGGAATCGTAAGCCAAAAAAACGGACTTCCGAGCAGATAAAAGCTGTATGAGCCTATAAAGTTAGCACCGAGATCGGTGGTCCAGCTCCAAAAGATATTTCCTTCCCTTACCGCCTTGTGGCACTGTTGATAAAAGGGTATTTGCTGGACATTAAAATCTCCGTAAAAGGTAAAATACCCTTCGCCCATAATCATATACGGTACAAAAAGCACCGCCGCAGTAATAAGCGCTATAACAAATGTGGAAAGGTATTTTTCTTTTTGGGGTCTTAAAGCAGTCAGCTTTGCCCGTGAAAATCCCATTAAAATACATCCTTTAAAAATTTAGTTATTGCTATTATAACATTAAATGATATAATATTCAATAAAGGATGTGAATAATTTGCAAAATCACTTTTTTGCTATGATGTCAAGAATGAAAAATATATACCGTTGGGGGCTTATGCGCAATACAAGACGGGAAAATTTAAGCGAACATTCGCTTGAGACCGCACAGATTGCCCATGCCCTCGCACTTATCGGCAACAGAAGGTTTGGGAAAAATTATAACCCGTACTACGCCGCAACAGTAGCGGTTTACCACGACAGCACAGAAATAATTACCGGCGATATGCCAACGCCCATAAAGTATTACAACGATGAAATAAAAACAGCCTACAAGCAAATTGAGGCGGCGGCGGGAAAAACGCTTACCGATATGCTTCCCGAAGACCTAAAAAATGATTTTGCGGCTGTTTACAATCCCGACAGCGAAACCGAAAAAATAGTCAAAGCCGCGGATAAGCTTTCCGCGCTGATAAAGTGTATAGAAGAGCTTAATATGGGAAATATGGAATTCAGCGACGCTAAGGATACCATAACAAAAGCCATAAATGATATGAATTGTCCCGAAGCCGACGCTTTTCTTACTGAATTTATACCGAGCTTTTCATTATCGCTTGATAAGCAAAGGAAGGAGAATTGAGTTTGTCTACACCTCATATTTCAGCCGAAAAGGGCGATTTTGCGCCCACTGTTTTAATGCCGGGGGATCCCCACCGCTCGGCTCTTATCGCAAAAAGCTTTTTAAACGGAGCAAGACTTGTAAATGATGTCAGAGGAGTACAGGGCTACACCGGAATTTACAAGGGAGTTCCCGTATCGGTTATGGCAAGCGGAATGGGAATGCCGTCTATCGGCATTTATTCCTATGAGCTTTTTAATTTTTACGGGGTTGAAAACATAATAAGAGTAGGCTCCGCCGGCTCCTACAATAAAAATGTCAAGGTGCGTGATATTGTTATAGCGGAGGGTGCCTGCACCGATTCGGCGTATGCCGAGCAGTTCGGTCTGCCGGGCAGCTTTGCGCCGATTGCCGATTTCACGCTTTTAGAGGCGGCGGTAAAAAACGCCAAGGCGGCAGGTCTTAGCTACCATGTGGGAAATGTAGTATCAAGCGACAGATTTTACGGCGACACAAACGGCCTTCCCGACACAAACCAGCCACAGCGTCTTTGGGGCAAAATGGGTGTTCTTGCCGTTGAAATGGAAGCGGCGGCGCTTTATATGAACGCCGCCAGAAGCTCGAAAAAGGCACTTGCAATATGTACCGTGTCGGACTCGCTTATAACGGGTGAGGCCCTTTCG
This sequence comes from uncultured Oscillospiraceae bacterium, assembly GCA_900543215.1. Classification (GTDB taxonomy): domain Bacteria; phylum Bacillota; class Clostridia; order Oscillospirales; family Acutalibacteraceae; genus UBA737. The sequence goes on from UQQR01000011.1 coordinate 10,959, forward strand.
GCAGAGGAAAGACAGTCATCATTCACCGAAATGATGCGGCTTTCGCTTGAAACTGCGGTTTCAGTTTGACGGTGGGCCGTATGACTGTTAAAGAAAGGCTTTTGCCTATGCTGTTTGAAAGCAGGGACAGGTTTATTTCGGGCGAAGAGGCTGCGGAAAAACTGGGAGTGAGCCGCACAGCTGTGTGGAAAGCCATAGCGTCGCTTAAAGACGACGGTTATAAAATCACAGCCGTTACAAACAAGGGCTACCGTTTAGAGGACGGCTGCGATGTTCTGAGTAAAACCGAAATTGAAAAATTTGCGGGTTCTCTTGCGGACAGGCTTAATATAACCGTAAAACAGACCGTCACCTCAACAAACGCAGTATTAAAGGAAAAAGCGGACGGACTTAGTGAAGGCACTGTGCTTATAGCATCAGAACAGACCTCGGGCAGAGGAAGATTTACAAGAAAATTCTATTCGCCGTCCGGCAGCGGAATTTATATGAGCATATTTTTGCGTCCCTCACTTTCCGCCTCGGATTCCGTGCTTATAACAACCGCGGCGGCGGCGGCAGTCGCTCTGGCAACTGAAGAGCTGAGCGGCAGAAAAACCGGAATTAAATGGGTAAACGATGTGCTTATTGACGGCAAAAAAATATGCGGCATTTTAACCGAAGCAGCACTTGATATAGAAAGCGGAAGGCTTAATTACGCAGTGCTCGGAATAGGTCTTAACGCCTACAAGCCGGATGGCGGCTTTCCCGATGAAATAAAGGACATAGCCGGCGCAATATTCGAAAAAAAAGACGGCTCGCTTAAAAATCAGCTTGCCGCAAAGGTTCTTACATACTTTTTCCGATTTTACGATACGCTTGACAGGCGAGATTTTCTTAAAATTTACAGGGAACGGAGCATTGTTACCGGCAAAAAAATTCTTGTTGTTTCCGCCGATAAAAAAATTCCGGCTACGGCAATAGGGATAGATGAAGACTGTCGGCTTGAGGTTTTGTATGACGACGGCAGAAAGGAATTTCTTTCCTCGGGAGAAATCAGCACAAAACTTTTGTAAATGCTTGCAAAATGTAAGCCGATATGATATTATTATGTAGAAGTATCGTCAAATCAAAGGAGAACAAAATGCCAGAGGATAATAACAGCAACGGTATAAATAACAAGCTTGATATAAAAGATATAATGCTTACGGCGCTTAACAGATGGTATATCCTGTGCGCTGTTCTTGCGGTTTGCACGGTTGTCACGCTGATTTATTCATATTTTGTAGTCACTCCGCTTTACAACTCTACGGGCAAGATATATCTTATGAACAAGGACAGCGATAAAATAAGCACCGGTGAATTAGCGGTTTCATCTTATCTGACAAAGGACTATGAAAATCTTATTACCGACCGCGTTGTGCTTGACGAGGTATCGGACAGGCTTGGCAACAAGTATTCGTACGCAGAACTTAAGAACGCTGTCAGTCTTGTAAACCCGGAGGACACCCGTTTCCTTGAAATAACCGTAACAACGGCAAGTCCGACCGATTCCAAAAAAATCGTAGACACGGTATGCACCGTGGCGCAGGAAAAGATAATCGAACTGCTTGGCATTGACCGTGTAACAATCATAAGAAACGGCAACATTTCAAAAACGCCCTGTGTGCCGAATGTGAAGTTCAATCTTATTAAAGCGTTTGCGGTGGGTATTTTGATTTACATAGCGGTTATCGTCGCCATAGTTATGCTCGACGATAAAATCACAACCTCCGAGGATGTTGATAAATATCTCGGAATAAGCGTTCTCGGAAATATTCCGTATCAGAATAAAGCAAAATCAAAGTAAACTTTTATGTGGCATTAATTTGCCGGAAAGGCGTATATGTTAGATACAGAAAGAAACGATTTATTGTACGATCAGCCTGTAAGGTCTGCAGGTAAGGTTAATTTTAACACAACCGCGCAAAGCGGCTACCTTACAAACGAAAATTACAAAACACTCAGGACAAATATATTTTTCTGCGGCTCCGATATAAAGACAATCGTGCTTACAAGTTCAAGGGAAAACGAAGGTAAAAGCACTGTTTCATCCGAGCTTGCAAAAAGCCTTGCGGAGGCTGGCAAGCATACTCTGTTTTTGGATGCGGATATGCGCAAATCGGTGCTTATGCGCCACAGCGCCGCACCAAGAAGCTTTTGCGGACTTTCCGAATATCTTTCAGGTCAGGCAGAGCTTTCGAACATTCTTTATAACACTCAAATACCGAATTTCGATGTCGTATTCAGTGGCCGTTTTCCGCCTAACCCCGTCGAGCTTTTAGGCTCCGACAGATTTGTCTCGCTTATAGACGAGCTTAAAGGTCTTTACGACTATGTTATTATTGATTCTCCGCCGCTCGGAACGGTTATAGACGCCGCGGTAATTGCTTCACAATGTGACGGTGCGATAATGGTCATAACTCCCGGCAAAATTCCGTATACTGAGTGTCTCGATGTCAAGGAACAGCTTTCAAAAAGCGGTTGCCGTATACTCGGGGCAATTTTGAACGATATATACGGAAAGCGTACAAAGTACTATAAAAAATATTACCGCCAGAGAGAATACTCACCGGAAGCAAAAAGGATCAAATACAGATAAAAAAGAGTTGCCAAAAGGCAACTCTTTTTTATCTTTCACTCATTTTTTTGTATTCACGCCGGGGCTGAACGCTCATATAGGCAGGTCTTATAATTTTACCCGCGTTAAGCAGCTCCTCAATTCTGTGCGCGCTCCAGCCCGCAATTCTCGCAATAGCGAAAAGTGGAGTGTAAAGCTCGTGCGGAAGCTTAAGCATATCATAAACAAATCCGCTGTAAAAGTCCACATTCACGCTTACGCCCTTATACATTTTGCGTTCTCTTGCAATAATCTTAGGCGCCAGCTCCTCAACCGCGGAATACAGCCTGTATTCCCTGTCAAGTCCCTTTTCCTCCGAAAGACTTTTTACAAAGCCTCTGAAAACGGTAGCTCTCGGATCGGAAACCGAATAAACGGCATGACCGACGCCGTAAATAAGACCGGTTCTGTCAAAGGCTTCCTTATGAAGGATCTTTTCAAGGTAAGCCTCTACCTCGTTTTTGTCGTCCCAATCCTTAACATTTTCCTTTATATCATTAAACATAGCGCAAACCTTTATGTTAGCGCCGCCGTGCTTAGGGCCCTTAAGCGAACCGAGCGCCGCCGCAATAGCGGAATAGGTGTCGGTTCCCGAAGAAGAAACCACATGGGTGGTAAAGGTAGAGTTATTGCCGCCGCCGTGCTCCGTGTGAAGCACCAAGGCCGCGTCAAGCACCTTTGCCTCAAGCGGCGTATACTTTCCGTCAAGCCTTAACATATAAAGTATGTTTTCGGCGGTAGAAAGCTCCGCGCGCGGTTCGTGGACAAAAAAGCTGTCGCATCCGTTAAGGAAGTAGTTATAAGAATGATAGCCGTACACCGAAAGCGATGGGAAACGAGCTATAAGCTGCAAGCACTGCCGCAAAACATTCGGAATTGATGTATCGTCCGCCTTGTCGTCATAGGAATAAAGCGTTAAAACGCTCCTTGCAAGCGAATTCATCATATCCTTAGCCGGCGCCTTCATAATAATATCCCTTACAAAAGAGCCGGGCAAACGGCGGTAAGAGGAAAGTATCTCACAAAATTCTTTTAATTGCGCCGCTGTCGGAAGCTCACCGAAAAGCAGGAGATAAACAACCTCCTCAAAGCCGAAACGGTTATCGCTTATAAAGCCGTCAACCAGCTTTTCAACATCGTATCCCCTGTAATACAAATGTCCGGGACACGGGACCTCCTCGCCGTCTATAATCCGCTTAGACAGTATTTCCGATATTTCGGTAAGTCCGGTAAGAACGCCCTTTCCGTTGACATCGCGAAGTCCTCTGTTTACTTTATGTTTTATATACAGCTCAGGCTCTATACGGCAGTTTTCCGTGCATATCTGAGAATATTTTTCAATTTCGGGTGTTATGGCATTATACTCTGTATTTGTTTTTCCGTTCATCCGATCCCTCTTTTCTTTATTTCATTATTTTACCACAAAATCGCGCTGACTTCTTAAACTGTATGTTAATTTTGAAAGCGCAGTCCCGTTCTCTATCGGGACTGCGCTGTTTTAAAGCCTTGAGAGCATTTCGTCTATTGATTTATCGTCCTTAAAGTCCGTATCGCACGGCTTTTTGCAAAGCGACCAGCTTTCTGTAAGGGACGAGATCTCGCCCGGTTCTACTGTTTTAAGCTCACCGAGACTTTCAATTTCAATCATATTTTCGTTTGTGTAGGTCTCAAAGGAACAGCCGCCGTCCGGATATTTGCCCGACGGATGATTTGTGTCGTAGCTCTTGCGGAAAATATCATCGCCGAGACAATAGTAAACCGTTCCGCAGTTAAGGTCGAAGCCAAGCTTTATCGGTTTTGTATATTTTTCGTCCTGACGGAGAGTTACATACCTGTCGCCGAAATATATACGGTCGTTGCTCATATCCGTGTATGGCCACACGGAAAAAATGCGGTTCGGGAGCAGTCCCGTATCGTTCTCGTTCATAGGTATAACAAGCGTTCCACCCTTTTCGGAAACCGAAATTCCCCAAACGGCAAAATCCTTAGGCTTATCCGATATATTTTTCACACGCATAGTTATCTGCATATTTGTGTCGTCACTGTCCATCTTAATTTCAAGACTTTTGGCAACGCCGTTTTCCTTTTCGGGGTTCGGAGTAAAAATTGCGCCGTATTCGGTTTTTTCATAGGTTACTGCTTCAAGGTCGGGATAGTATGTTTCGGGATAGCTCTCGGGTGAAGTCCAAATTCTGTGTCCCGCAAGATTTTCCCAGTGCTTGCCCTCGCCGTAATAATCGGTAAATACCTTATCGTCCTTAGGTCCGAACGCCTTGCGGTTACTGCAAAGAATATTTCTGCCGCCCGTATGCCCGAATCTTATTATTCGCGGACCTATATCGACCGTAACATACGCTTCTATAACTCCGTTGGTTATGCACACGCATTTTCCGTAATCCTTATAAGCTTCGATTTCCTTTACGCTTACCATTAAAATCACTCCGTTTTAATTATTTTTGCGGTATATTCGCCGCCGCAGGGCAAAGCCCTCGGAAGCGCCAATGAATAAAGATCCGCGGCACGGCACTCGTCCGCAAACATACGGTTTGCCGCATCCGACAGATTTTTAATATCCGACACACGCATAACAAGAGGTATGAAGGACGATCGCATCTGTTTTTTGAGGTGCTCTTCACCCTTTTTATTAAACCCCAAAACCCTTATATAGGGCGGCAGCTTCATAAAAAAGGAATTATCAAGCCCGATAAAAGCAGAAAGCGCAAGCCGTCTTATCCTTGCATGGGTATATCTTTTAACCTTTACTGTATTATACAGCCCGTCAAGACTTGTTGCAAGCCTTATTGCCGAAAAAAGCTTATTTTCTATTCCCTCGCTTATATCGGGCAGGCTTTTAAGTTCCTTTTCTGTTTTCAGCCTTAAAACCGAAAGCACGGCGGTTTCGATACGGCGTATATCCGCAAAATTTTCATATACAAAAAGGTCTTTAGCCTCTTTCGGTATATATTCTCTGTAAAAATCGGTCTCGCCGCAAAGCATTTTTTGCCGCAAAAGAGAGGCCGAGACAAACTTGCCCTTTTTCATAGAATCGTGCGCTTGCCCTACCCTTTTTACCGTAACAAATTTAAAATCGGCACCTATACTCCTCGCCGCAAGTATATATTCTACGGCAAGATTATTGTTAGGACCCGACAGAATACCGTTTTCAAGACCTACCGCCCTTTCCCTTGCGGCGGCAAAGGTCATTCCCGTGGCAAGGTTTTCCGCAAGCCGCCTTTTGTATTCGTCACCCGAAAGTGCGTTCGCCGCCTCTAAAAGTGCCGCTGTGTCTCCGCACTCACTGCCGAACATAAGTGTATCGCACCCTGCGGCATAAAGAGCGGAAACTCCGCCCAAAGCAAAATTCTGCGCGGTTGAAAGCGAATAGCTTACGGGCAGTTCCAGTACGACGTCCGCTCCGCTCCTGAGTGCAGCGGCGGCTCTGATACGCTTTTCGACTATGGATATATCGCCGCGCTGCACAAAGTTACCGCTTATAACGGCTATTACGGTGCCGAGCTTTTTTGCTTCACTAATCAAATAGTAATGACCTGTATGCAAGGGGTTAAATTCCGCAATTATTCCCACTGTACTCAAAATATCACATCTTTGTAAAAAAAACTTGAAAAACCGCTTCACATAAAGTATTATATATTAGTTAGATAAGATATTTCAAGATATTTTTATTGGAGGAAGTAAAATATGAAAATTTTTGTTGTAAACGCAGGCAGCTCCTCTCTCAAATATCAGCTTATTGATATGGATAACGAGCAGGTCCTTGCAAAAGGTCTTTGCGAAAGAATCGGCGTTACCGGCGCTATTTCACACAAAACGGCGGACGGCCGCACCTATTCCGCCGAAACCCCGATGCCCACTCACAGCGAGGCGTTTGAGGCTGTTGTTTACGCACTGACAAAAAGCGACGCAAAGGTAATCGATTCGTTTGATGAGATTTCCGCTATCGGTCACCGTATAGTTCAGGGCGGCAGCATTTTCCCCGATTCCTGCCTTGTCACACCGGATGTTATCGATAAAATAGAAAAGCTCGGCGCACTCGCTCCGCTTCACAATCCGGCACATGTGCTTGCAATCAGAGCCTGCCTTAAAACCTTCGGCGACAAAATTCCTCAGGTGGTTGTGTTCGACACTTCTTTCCACCAGACAATGCCCCCCAAAGCGTATATGTATCCGCTTCCCTACGAATACTATGAAAAGTACGGCGTCCGCAAATACGGCGCACACGGTACTTCGCACCGTTTTGTAAGCGACCGTGTTGCGGCACTTGAAAACAAACCCAAAAAGGATCTTAAAATAATAACCTGCCACTTAGGCAACGGCTGCTCTATCACCGCCGTTAAGGACGGCGTTTGCGCAGACACCTCTATGGGCTTTACGCCGCTTGACGGATTTATGATGGGTACACGCTCGGGAACTCTCGACCCCTCAGCCCTCACCTACATTGCCGAGAAAGAGCATCTCTCCCCTGAGGATGTAAACTCTATCTGTAACAAGAAATCGGGCATGCTTGGAATTTCCGGCGTATCGAACGATAACCGTGATATATGCGCCGCCGCAGATGCAGGCAACGAGCGTGCCAAGCTTGCTATTGAAATGCAGAGATATGAGATACTTAAGTTTGTAGGCTCCTACATTGCCGCAATGAACGGCGTCGACGCTATTGCTTTCACCGGCGGTATAGGCGAAAACGACCCCGAGCTTCGCCGTTATGTATGTGAAAACCTTACATTTATAGGCGCAAAAATAGATAATGAGAAAAATCAGTCAAGAGGCAAGGAAGTTAAAATTTCAACACCCGACAGCAAGGTTGACATTTTCGTTATTCCCACAAACGAAGAGCTTGCTATCGCAAGGGATACTCTTGCGATAATTTCAAAATAATCGGAGGAGCTTTATGAACATCACCGATATAAAGTCAAAAATAAACGGCGGCGCTTACGACAGCGATTTCACAATGCTTTACGGCGAGCCGACTGCCGCCCGTAACCGTTATTTAAAGGCTTGCGAGAGCTTTGTTTCCATATACGGCGAAAGGGACGGCGCACGCCTGTTTTCAGCCCCCGGAAGAACCGAGGTAGGCGGAAACCACACCGATCACCAGCACGGCTTTGTGCTTGCGGGCAGCGTAAATCTTGATGTTATTGCGGTTGTCGCCCCTAACGGCGACGGTAAGGCTCGCATTAAATCCGAAGGCTATGATATGGATGTCATAAATTTATCGGAGCTTGATATCGACCCGTCGGAAAACGGCAGAGCCTCGGCGCTTATAAGGGGAGTTCTTTCAAGCTTTAAAAAGCTCGGCGCACCGATTTCCGGCTTTGATGCCTACACAACCTCAAATGTATTAAAAGGTTCGGGACTTTCCTCCTCCGCAGCGTTTGAAGTGATTGTCGGAAATATTGTAAACGGTATGTTTTTTGGCAACAAAGCAGACGAAATAACCATTGCAAAAATAGGACAGTACGCCGAAAGAGAATACTTCGGCAAGCCGTGCGGTCTGCTTGACCAGATGGCAAGCTCGTTAGGCGGCTTTACCTATGCCGATTTTAATGACCCCGCAAACCCGATAACCGAAAAGATAAATCTTGACATTCACTCCTTCGGTTACACCCTCTGCGTTGTAGATACAGGCGGAAATCATGCAAATTTAACGCAGGATTATGCCGATATTACCGTTGAATGTAAGAAGATCAGCAATGCCTTAGGCGTTGATTTCCTGCGTGACGCCGATACCGACCGCTTTTATAACGAAATAGCGGAGCTTCGCCGTTCCTGCGGCGACCGTGCGGTACTTCGTGCGTTCCACTTCTTTAATGAGCAGGAGCGTGTAACGGGTCAAAAGGCGGCGCTTAAATCGGGTGATTTTGAAGAATTTTTAAGGCTTGTAAACGAATCGGGAGAGTCCTCTTACGATTATCTGCAAAACCTTTATTCAAATTCTGCCGTTTCGGAGCAGGGCTTACCGCTTGCTATTGCGCTCACTAAAAAATTCCTTAACGGAAAGGGCGCTTGCCGTGTTCACGGCGGCGGATTTGCCGGAACTATACAGTGCTATATTCCGACCGAACGGTTGGACAACTATAAAACAATGATCGAGGCTGTATTCGGCAAAAATTCATGCTGTGTGCTTAACATCCGTCCAGTAGGCGGATACGAACTTAAAGCCGACTGATTACAAATAAAAAGGCACCGCCGTTTTGAGTTGACAGCAAAACGGCGGTGTTTTCTCTTTTTAAAGCATTGAAAGGATTGCCTGCTTAGGCATAGCCCCAACCTCGCTGCGGACTGCCTTACCGTCCTTAAAAACCATAAGCGCAGGTATGGAGGATACCGAAAAGCGTTCGGCAAGACCGGGCTGTTCGTCTACATTGACCTTGCAGACCTTAATATCCTCCCTTTCCTCCGCTATCTCGTCCACAACCGGCGATACCATACGGCAGGGTCCGCACCATACCGCAAAAAAATCAACAAGCACTGTTTTATCGGATAGTAATACCTCTTCATCAAAATTATCAGCAGTCAAATTAATAACCGACATTATTTTCACCTCTTTAATATTCTTACAAAAAATGACCCGAATATGATATTCGGGTCATTTCATTTTACTTATTGAGCTTCTGCTTCTTGCTTTTCCTCAATCTCAATATCCGCAATATTAACATTGACCCGTGTAACGGCGTTACCCGTCATAGTTTGCAGCTTATCCTTTATGTTCTGCTGTACCTTCTCGGCAACCTCTTTTGCTTTTGCGTTCTGCTTAACGCATATATAAGCGCTGATTTCAATAGCGCCGTTTATATTCTCAACCTTAACACCCTTAAAAGCGTTTTTTGTTTTCATAATACCCTTAAGGTCCATAGTTCTTTTGGAAATGCCCGCAACGCCGTCAACTTCCTTAGCGGCAATCTCGGCCATTTTTTCAAGCACTTCCGTGCTTACAGAAAGCTCTGTTCTGTCATTTGCCATGGTATATATACCTCCTGTTACATTACTGTTTCCTTTATTATACCACATTTTCAAAATAACTCAATACTTTTATTTTATCGGAACTATTTTTATTCCCGAAAGAGGTATATTTGTCTGTGTTGTAACCACATCCTGTATCTGGAGTGTCTGCGCCGAGGTAAGACCGTCGGACTTTACTACTATGCTTATTCCCGTGTCATTCATAACCGCAAGCGCCTTTTCAAAACCCTTTGCCTTTAAGAGCGCTTCTATATTGCTTTCGCTCTCGGCTCTGTTCGCAAGCTCTTCAAGCTTTGCAAGCGCGGATTTTTTATCATCCTCTGTAAGCTTTGCCGAGCTTAATGTCTCCTTAACGGTCTCCTCCGCTTCCTTTCTTGCGTCGGAACGCTCCTTTTTTGTTTTGGTGAAATAATCCTCGCTTTTTTCCTCGTTTGCTTTGGCGGATGTCTGCAAGGTTTCCTTTGAAGAGGAGCTGTTGCTTACATATGAAGCCTCGCCCAGATACTTGCCCGAGGACGGCGTGTACTTCATATTAAGCCATACAGCCCCCGCAAGCGCCAAGACCATTGCCGTTACCGCTATTTGTGTTTTACCGAATACCTTACCTTTTTTCATCAGAGCTTCCTCCCGCAATATATACTCGTTTTGAAGTAATATTAAGCGCCGCCGTAACGGCGTTTTGTATTTTTTCGTTAATCAGTTCGTCATCGCCTCCCCTGCATACAATAGCCACTCCCCTTACCTGCGGCATTTGTGTTGTAACAAGCAGTGCCTGCTCGCCGCCGTCGGCTGATTTTACCGTTATGTAGCTTTGCTTATTTTCACTGCTTGTGCTTTTTGAATTGCTCTCGGTCTTGTCTGCCGAAGACCCCTCGTTTACATCGGCATAGGAATAGCTTATACCGCTTTCAAGAGTTACCACGACGGTCGGATCGGAACTGCCCGTAATTTCCTTTACGATGCTTTTAATGTTTTCTTCAAGCTGTAATCTGTATTCCTCGGCGGTAATACCATCGTCAGAGGCGTATGAAGCCTTTTTACCGTCCGATTTTTTACCCGCAAAGGATGAAATGCAAATAAGCACCATGCCTATCAATCCGGCTATCAGCATAATTTTGGGATTTTTCACCTTTGCCGACAGTTTTTTGAGCGACTCATTCATTTATAACCACTACCTCGTAATTTTTCGCCGCGTCCGCAAGCGCTTCTCTTATCTTATAATCCGGTTCGTTGGAATAAATCAGTATCTTAGTAATACTTATGCTGCCGTTTTCGGATTTATCCGTACAAACCGTAATTTCGTTAAAATTTATTCCGGCGGCGGTGAGCGCCTGCTTGTAAACATATACCGCGGCGTCGGTTATAAGCTCGGCTTCGCTCTTACCGCTGAATTGCTCCGCCTTATAATCAAAATCAAACCTTGCGGCGCCAAGCGGCGCGAATGAAACTATTATCGCCAAAAAGCAAAGACTTAAAACATAACGCACCGGTTTTGCCATACTGCCGTCCGGACTTATAAGATACAATGCGCCTATCAGTATCATAGCGGCGCAAGCCGAAGTCAAAAAGCTGTTAAGCCAACTCATTGCGCCTTACCTGCCGTAACCACTATTGCAAGCGATATGACAAACATAGCGCCCGTTATAAGCAAAATTCCTATAAGCACCGACATAACCGAATCAACCGCCCTTAATATTCCCGATATTACCGAAAGCGAAAACAGCTCCGCCGCCGCCGAGGTTAAAATAAGCACCCCTCGCCATATAAGAAGCTCGGCGGTTAGCGGAAGAATGACAGCCGCGCAGGCTACCGCTCCGTAAATGCCGACAGAGGACTTTAAAAGCCCCATAGACGCCGTAACCGTACCGAGCGCCTCGGATAAAACGCCGCCCGCAACGGGAACAGACGAGCCGATAATAAATTTAGCCGTTTTTGCAGTCAGCGAATCAGCTGAGGAATTTACAGCTGTCTGTATTCCGAGTATACCAACAAAAACAGTGGAAACAAGCGCCATTACAAAGCAGGAAAGTCTTTTTATGATACCGGCGATCTCGGTTTTTTTAAGCAGCGGCGATACGGCGCCGCTTATACTTACGGCAAGATAACCGCCCATAAGCGGAGCTACCGCAAAGCTTGAAATATAGGATACGCCCTGAGCGGCGGTAAGCAGCAGCGCACTCATTGAGGCAGAGGTTACGGGCGCCCCCGAAGCTGCCGTTATTACGGCGAACACGGGTATAAACGAAAGCATAAATGTCCCCGTTCCTTTAAGAGCGTCCACTGCCGCCGCAACGGACAGAAGCACGGGTTTTGCGATAATTCCCGCGGCAGATGCCGCCGCCACATACATTGCCGCCGTGACGGCGCTTCCCTTAAGCTCGGCAGAAGCAAGAGCCGCCGTAATAAGTATTATTGCGGTTATTTCCGCGCCTGCCTTTAGAGGCTGTGCGGCACCGCTCTTTATAAATCCCCATATATGGCCGAATACTCCTCCGACCGATAATTTGTTGACCCAGCCGTAATCCGACTGGTCAATACCGTTTTCACTTAAATAGTTACGGGTTTCCTTGGGCAGGCTGTCGCCGATATCATCGGCTCCGCTTTTTTCGTACTGCTCGGCGTAAAAGCTTTCCGTATCGCCCCTTTCGGCTGCCGCTGTAACTGTAAAAATACAAAGCAAAAGCGAAAGCACCGCCAAAAATTTTATAAGCTTCATTTTAAAAATCCCAATGCAACACGCAGTATTCCGGATATCATCGGCACCGAAATAATAAACACGGCGCACTTGCCCGCAAGCTCTGCCTTGCCTGCAAGCGAGGTTTGTCCGCTGTCGCGGCAGGCGTCGGCTATAAATCCGGTAATATAGCCGATGCCGAGCGCTTTAAGCGCCGTTTTGAAATACACCGTTCCTATCGAATAAGCTTCAAGCTGTGATCTTAAATACCCGATAGGAGATGCAATACCGCTTATTATACACAGCGTAACGGTAATTCCACCCGCAATCGAAATAAGCAGTGCATACTCGCCCTTTTGCTGTTTAAGCGTAATGGCAAGCACTGCGGTAATAATACAAATTGCAAGTATTTTGAATATATCCATATCTACAAACCGAAAAGGCTTTTAACGGCGGTAAAAAGGTCGGCTATGGCATTTACCACCATAAGCAGTACAACCACAAGTCCCGCAAGAGTAGTAAGCATTGCCTGATCTTCCCTGCCTGACCTTACAAGCACTAAATTAAGCACCGTTACTATAATTCCTATCGCCGCTATCCTGAAAATAAAATCGACATCCATTGATTTCACCTACAAAAAAAACACACAAATAAAAAGTCCGCCCAAAACGCCCAGCGTACCGTAAAGACGGCACAGCTCGCCGCATTTTTTCTCGGCTTCGTTGCACTGCTTCCGCATAAGCGTTATGTAAAGCTCGGTACGCTCACATTCGGCTTCGGCGTCCGACATTCCTATATCGGTAAAAAACTCCTTGAGCACCTCGGCGTCGCCCTTTGTAAGCCACTCGCAGTCAAGCCTTGCCAAGTCACTTGATAGCGACGCGGTTTTGCCGAAGCTCTTTTCGATTATCTCTCCTATTTCCCCCGCGCCTGTTCTTACTCTCTCGCGAAGCTCGGTCATAGAGCATATAATTCCGCGAAGCTTTTTTTCACGCATTTTAAGTTTATATGAATTATAAAAACCGAAGCCTGCAGAAGAAAGAAATATAATAATAAGCCCCGATAATTTAAACAGCCACGCCACTGATAAGCTCCTTTGTGTTTATAAATCTGATTGTTCCGCCGTGCAGCTGGGGCAAAACCGCTATTTCGGATATTGCGCCGCTTTTTACAAGAGACGCCGTCACATCCCTTTTAAGAATGTCCGCCGCACTTCCTATATGAGCGGTGGTTATTACGCTGACCCCCGCGCAAAAGCTTTCCTTTACACGGGCAAGCTCATCCTTTGTGCCTATTTCGTCAAATACCGCAATATCGGGGAACATTGTCCTGACCGCAATTTCAAGCCCCTGCGCCTTATCGCCGATAAGCAGTACATCGCTGTTTGCGCCGAGGTCGTTTTGGACTTTGCCGCGAGAACTTCCCGATATTTCACCTCTGCTGTCTATAACGGCAACACGGTACGCCTTTCCGCACAGACCGCCTGCCAACTGCCGCACAAGGTCCCTTAAAACCGTAGTTTTTCCGCTCCCCGGCGGACCTGCGATAAGCAGACCGCCGCCTGTATACCGCCTCGCTATATCGTTTGCCGCACCGAAAATTTCCCTTGCTATTCTGATATTTAAAGAGGATACATTATGCATAGCGCCACCAGATGACAACGTACCGCAAATACCTGCGCGGTGTCCGCCCTCCATTATAATAAACCCGTTTTTAAGTTCTTCGGCGTGCGCATAAACGGAGCTTTTACACAAAAGTCTGAAGCTCTCTTCTATATCGCTTTTTTCAGCCCTTAAAGCATTTGACGCAAGCGAAAACGAAGTTTGTCCGTTTTCCGATACAAATACGGTTTCTCCGCCTACCGTAAGCGCTACGGGCAGATCGCATCTGAGTCTTATTTCCTCGGCGTTCCGCTTAACGACTGCGGGGAGCTTTTCGAGCGTTCGTCTCAGTCTCGGGGCAACGCCGTAAAGCGCACTTTCAAATTTGCCTTTATTTTCCATTTTCCTCACCTCACAGTAAATACTATGAAAAGGTTGTCCCCGATATGACAAGCTGTATGGCAAAGTATTATAGTATTTTTTTGAAAAAATGTGGCAAAGTATAAAAAGAAATATATTACGGAGGTAAATTATGAAAAAATATTTTTCTTTATTTTTGGCATCAATTTGCATTTTGTCCTGCATAACCCTCTCGGGTTGCGGCAAAAAAAGCACAAAAGGAGAGGTTTATTTTCTCAATTTTAAACCCGAATCCGCTTTTGTTTACGAGGAGCTGGCTAAAAAATACGAGCAGGAAAAGGGTGTAAAGGTTAAGGTTGTAACCGCAGCCGCAAACAACTACGAACAAACACTTAAATCGGAGATCGCAAAATCAAGCGCTCCGACAATTTTTCAGGTAAACGGACCTATCGGCTATGACAGTTGGAAGGATTACTGCCTTGATATCAAGGACAGCAAGCTTTACGATATTCTTTCCGATAAATCGCTTGCAATAAAGGACGGCGACGGCGTTTACGGCATACCCTATGTGGTTGAGGGCTACGGCATTATTTACAACAACGCTATAATGAAAAAATACTTTGAGCTGCCCGATAAAAAGACCGATCTTACCTCTGCCGACCAGATAGACAGCTTTGATAAGCTGAAGGCTGTGACCGAGGATATGACGGCAAACCTTGATAAACTCGGTATTGAAGGCGTTTTTGCCTCTACCTCGTTGGCGTCGGGCGAGGACTGGCGCTGGCAGACCCATCTTTTGAATGTTCCGCTTTACTATGAATTCAGCGAGGACGCAGGCGACAGAGCAGACCCCACCGTATTCGGTCTTAAAGCTAAAGAAATAAAGTTCAAGTATTCCGATAATTTTGATAAAATATTCGATCTGTATATCAACAACTCTGTTACAAAGCCGACTCTTTTAGGCTCCAAATCGGTTGCGGATTCTATGTCGGAATTTGCTCTCGGTAAAGCGGCAATGGTTCAAAACGGCAACTGGGCTTGGTCGCAAATATCAGGCGTTAAAGGCAACACCGTAAAGGCGGAGAACATTAAAATGCTGCCTATATATGTCGGTATGGACGGCGAAAAGGGTCAGGGTATATGCGTAGGTACGGAAAATTACCTTGCGATAAACAAAAAGGCGACAAAGGAACAGCAGGATAATTCTCTCGATTTCCTTTACTGGCTGTTTTCAAGCGAAACGGGAAAGAAATATGTCACCGAAAAGCTCGGCTTTATAACCCCGTTCAACACCTTTTCGGAAAACGAACAGCCTGACGATCCGCTTGCAAAGGAAATATCCCGTTATTTAAACGACGATTCCGTAAAGAGCATACCTTGGATATTCACCTCATTCCCGAGCGAGGCATATAAAAAGAGCGTAGGCAGCGCATTGCTTGACTATGTTCAGGGAAACAAAAAATGGGACGAGGTAAACAAAACCATATCTGATAAATGGAAGAGTGAACGCAAGTAATGAACAAGACCGTAAAGCGCTGGTTTCCCGTTTTTGTTCTTCCTACGCTTATAGCCTTCCTGATTGCGTTTGTCATACCGTTTGTACTCGGCGTAGTTCTGTCGTTTACGGAGTTCAGAACGGTTGCGGACGCAAAATTCGTAGGACTTGAAAATTATATAAGGGCATTCAGTGATGACACCCTATTCCTTGATTCGTTGTGGTTTACGGTAAAATTTGCGGTTGTATCCGTAATCGGCATAAATGTTATCGCTTTTATACTGGCGCTTCTTTTCACAAGGGATCTGCCCGGCACCAACTTTTTCCGCACCGTGTTTTTTATGCCGAACCTGATAGGCGGAATAGTGCTCGGCTATATATGGCAGGTCATTATAAACGGCGTGCTTTACAGATACGGTTATTCTATAACCTCCAACCCGACATACGGCTTTTGGGGGCTTGTAATTCTGATGCACTGGCAGCTTATCGGCTATATGATGATAATTTATATAGCCGGTATACAGAATATCCCCGGCGATATTATGGAAGCCGCAAGGGTTGACGGCGCGGGAGCGTTTACCGTTCTTACAAAAATAACCATTCCGTCGGTTATGCCGTCGGTTACGATATGCCTTTTTCTCACCATTACCAATTCGTTCAAGCTTTTTGACCAAAACCTTGCGCTCACAGCAGGCGCCCCCGGCGACCGAACCCAAATGGTAGCTCTTGATATTTACAACACCTTTTATTCAAGAACGGGCTTTGAGGGCGTAGGACAGGCAAAGGCGGTCATATTCTTTATTATTGTGGCGGTAATTTCCTTGGCTCAGCTTTATATTACACGCAGAAAAGAGGTTGAAAGCTGATGGACAGAAAAATATTCAACACCGTTTCGTTTATATTGCTTGTCGGCTTTGCCGCCGCCTTTATATTCCCGATAGCGGTTGTGTTTATCAACTCGTTCAAAGCAAAATTTTCAATAAATTCATCGCCCTTTTCACTTCCTATGGGCGATGAATTTGTAGGTCCTTCAAACTACACCGAGGGCATAAAAAGCACAGGCTTTCCGCCGGCGTTCGGCTGGTCGCTTTTTATCACCGTATTCTCGGTTGCGCTTATTATAATCTGCACCTCTATGTGCGCATGGTATATCGTTAGGGTTAAAAGCCTTTTTACCGGAGCGCTTTATTACGCACTTGTGTTCTCAATGATAGTCCCCTTTCAAATGGTAATGTTTACAATGTCAAAAACCGCAAACCTCTTGCATCTTGACAATCCTCTTGGTATAATATTTATATATTTGGGCTTCGGTGCAGGGCTTTCGGTATTTATGTTCACGGGCTTTATAAAAACAGTTCCCTTAGGCATAGAGGAAGCAGCTACCATTGACGGCTGCTCGCCTATTCAGACCTTTGCGCTTATAGTATTCCCGATATTGAAACCCACAGCCGTTACCGTTGCGATACTGAATACAATGTGGATATGGAACGATTATCTTCTGCCATATCTTGTTATAGGCAGCGACTATAAAACCATTCCCGTCGCAATACAGTATTTAAAGGGCGGATACGGCTCGGTGGATATGGGCGCTATGATGGCGATGCTCGTTCTGTCCGTAATACCGGTAATAGTGTTTTACCTATCCAGTCAGAAATATATTATAAAAGGGGTTGCGGCAGGTGCTGTTAAAGGATAAGGACGCTAAGTATCAAAGGGAAAGCGGCGTACTTCTGCACATTTCCTCTCTTCCCGGAGCGCATGGCATAGGCTCCTTCGGAAAAGAGGCATACGAGTTTGTGGATTTCCTAAAAAAATCAGGGCAGAAGTATTGGCAGATACTTCCGCTTTGCCCTGTCGGAAAAGGAAATTCGCCTTACAGCTCTGTGAGCGCTTTTGCGGGTGAAATACTGTTTATCGACCTTAACACACTTGTAAGAGACAGCTATCTAAGCCCCGACGATATAACCGAGCGTGAATTCCCCGAACACACCGACTATAAAGCCGCACGCAGCTATAAACTGCCGCTTATAAAAAAAGCGGCAGATAATTTTGATATTAAAAACCGTGATTTCAAGAAATTTTTAAGGGATAACGCATACTGGCTCACCGATTATGCGCTTTTTATGGCAATCAAAGAGGTCTATCACGGAAAAAGCTTTACCGAGCTTGACGACGGACTTAAATACCGCCTGCCAGACGCCGTGGAAAGATTTAAAACAAACCATGCCGAGGAAATTCTGTTTTATGAAATTACGCAGTATTTCTTTTTCACGCAGTATTTTGAATTAAAGACATATGCAGGTACAAACGGCATTAAGATAATAGGCGACATACCGTTTTATGTACAGCTTGAAAGTGCGGATGTCTGGAGCAATCCCGATATTTTCCGTTTGGGACGGGATATGACGCCCGTAGCGGTTGCAGGCGTGCCGCCCGATATTTTTTCGGAGGACGGTCAGCTGTGGGGCAACCCGATTTATGACTGGGATTTTCAAAAAACCAACGATTACGCATGGTGGCGTTCCCGTCTTATACACAATTCAAAGCTTTACGATGTAATAAGGATAGACCATTTCCGCGCATTTGCGGATTATTATACCATTCCCTACGGCTCAAAAACCGCTAAATGCGGAAAATGGGAAAAGGGCGTCGGGATGCCCTTTTGGAATATTATGAATAAATCCGTCGACGCGGATATAATAGCCGAAGATCTTGGCGGCAACACACCCGAGGTTGAAAAGCTTATTAAAGAAACGGGCTTTCCGAATATGAAGGTGCTTCAGTTTGCATTTGATTCCGACCTTAACAACCCGTTTTTACCGAAAAATTACGATAAGAACTGCGTATGCTACACCGGAACGCACGACAACGATACAACCGGCGGATGGTTTTTAAAGCTTTCGCAGAAGGAAAAAAATATGTTTTCACATATTGTTCCGGCAGACGAGAGCGGCTCTCCGATACTCAGTCTTATTTCCTTTGCGATGAAATCAAAGGCAAGGATAGTAATTATTCCGCTTCAGGACTATTTGGAACTTGATTCCGCTTCAAGGCTTAACACCCCCGGTGTGCCGTCGGGCAACTGGGAATGGCGGCTAAAAAAAGAGGATTTCGACGAAAAACTTTTAAACACGGTTAAAAGGCTTTCGGAAAAAAGATAACTGTTTATATGTAAAAAAACTCCGCCGCGGCGGAGCTTTTTTTACCTACCTTGAAATCTCATTTTCAATCAAAAGAAGTCTGTTATATTTGGCTACTCGGTCGGTACGGCATGGTGCGCCCGTTTTTATCTGTCCCGCATTTACAGCAACCGCAAGGTCGGCTATCGAGGTGTCCTCGGTCTCGCCCGAGCGGTGTGAAATAACCGTTGTATACCCGTTTTTTCGCGCCAGCTCTATAACATCAAGCGTTTCCGTAAGGGTTCCTATCTGGTTGAGCTTTACAAGTATAGAGTTTGCCGCGCCCTTTTCTATACCCTTTTCAAGTCTTTTGGAGTTTGTTACAAAAAGGTCGTCGCCCACAAGCTGAATACGGCTTCCGAGGATGTCGGTAAGCTCCTTCCAGCCCTCCCAGTCCTCTTCGGCAACACCGTCCTCAATCGATATTATCGGGTACTTTTCTATAAGTCGGTTATAGTGGCTTATAAGCTCGCCGCAGTCCATTGTAATTCCTCTCTTAGGAAGCTTGTATGCACCGTCCGAATACCATTCGCTTGACGCAACATCAAGCGCTATTTTTATCTCATCTGTTGTATATCCTGCCTTTTCAATGGCTGTGATTATAAGCTCTATCGCCTCTTCGTCAGAGGAAAGGTCGGGCGCAAAGCCACCCTCATCTCCTACGCCCGTAGCAAGACCCTTTGATTTTAAAATACCTCCGAGCGCATGATAAATTTCACTGCATTTACGCAGTCCCTCCGAAAAACAGCAAACACCGTAAGGAATTATCATAAATTCCTGGATGTCAATGTTGTTTGACGCGTGCGCTCCGCCGTTTAAAATATTCATCATCGGTCTCGGCATAGTTTTTGCGTTTATTCCGCCCAAATAACGGTACAGCGGTAATTTACGGGACGCCGCCGCCGCTTTAGCAGTTGCCAGCGATACCGCCAGAATTGCGTTTGCCCCGAGGTTTCCCTTGTTTTCAGTGCCGTCAAGCGAAATCATTGCTTCGTCAATTTTTCTTTGACAATCCGTACCGAGCGACACAAGCGCCGGCGCTATTTTTTCTTTAATAGCACCTACAGCCTTTAATACGCCCTTTCCGCCGTAACGGGATTTATCTCCGTCACGCATTTCGTGTGCTTCATATGCGCCTGTTGACGCTCCCGACGGAGAAAGCGCAAAGCCCTCGCTTCCGTCCTCTAAAATTACTCTGGCACCGACTGTGGGATTGCTCCTTGAATCCATTAATTCGAAACCCTCGACCGATACTATGCGGTTTGTTTTCATTTATATCACCCTGTCTTTTTTGTTTTTACATATATTATTTCCCTATATTTCCTGTTTATTTATTAAATTGCCTATTTTATTCCAATGAAAATTGTGTTATAATTATTGCGTATTATTATGTAAAAAGGATTTTTAAAATATGCAGACTAATGAAAAAGAAAGAGGAAGCAACATTATATGCGGCAGAAACCCCGTGCTTGAAGCCGTGCGCTCGGGCAGAGAGATCGACCGCCTGCTTATAGCGCACGGAATTTCGGGCGGCTCCGTAACCGCGATTATCGCAAAATGCAAGGCAAAAGGCGTGCTTATCAAGGAAATAAGTCCCCAAAAGCTTGACTATTATTGCGGCGGCGCTAACCATCAGGGCGTTGCGGTAATGCTCGCCTCACAGGAATACTCAACCGTTGACGATATTATGTCGCTTGCCGACAGTCGGAACGAAAAACCGTTTATTATAATATGCGACGGACTTGAAGACCCGCATAACCTTGGCGCTGTTATAAGAACGGCTGAGGCTACGGGTGTTCACGGCGTTATAATTCCCGAACGCCGCAGTGCTTCGCTTAATGCGACTGTGGCAAAAGCCGCCTGCGGAGCGCTTGAGTATGTTCCGGTGGCAAGAGTTACAAATATAGCTTCTACAATAGATATGCTCAAGGAACGGGGCGTATGGGTCTTCGGAGCGGATATGGACGGCGAGGACTATACAAAAACCGATTTTGATGTTCCCTGCGCCATAGTAATCGGAAATGAGGGCAAGGGTATCGGAACCCTTACCGCAAAAAAATGCGATAAAATTATCAGCCTTCCGATGCTCGGTAAAATAAATTCTCTTAATGCGTCGGTAGCCGCAGGAATACTTATGTACGAGGCTGTACGCAAAAGGAGGCACCTATGAGCTTTTTTTCAAAAAAGGAAAACGACGAGCTTTTTTCACTTATAGAGAACAGCGATAACGACAACGGAGATTTGAGCTCTGAGCATCACTTTTCCCCCTTTAACCCCCACGCCTTGACCCCCGAAGAGGTAAGCGGCTTTTCAATAGCCGCAAGCGAAAGCAAAGCTCAAAGCACAAGCGCACTTGAGGCGCTTAAAAAGCGTATGCTGAGCACTCGCACCGAGTTGGATTTGACAGATGAAAGGCCGAATGAAACCGATATTTCTTCCAGTTCAAAACATGTAGAGCCTTCGCTTGCCGTGCCGGATGTAAAAGAAGATAAAACCGACGGTTTATTCTCATTTGTTGAAGACAAAAAGGAAGACGGAAAAACGCTTTTGGAAAAATGCCGTCCGTTTATAATAGACGACAACGGAAAAGACTCGGCAATGAAATCGGAAGCCTCTTACAAGCTTGAAAGCGTTGAGGAAATACTCAAAAACGATACACAGAAGACCCTTGATAGGCTATCCGAAAAATATGATGTTTCGTTTGACGATTTAGGCAAAAAAAGTCCTTACTTAACAAACGAGGACGGCGGCAAGGAGGAACATTCCGAAACAAAGGACGAAATCGGAATTTCTCATATTATATCGGATATTGATAATTCCGACGATGATGAAACTCCCGATGTAACACCCGATATTTCAAGCACCGCAACCATCAGGTTTACCCCCGTGTCGGACAGCGACAGCTCCACACACATAAGCGTAAGCTCCGCTACACGGCCGATAGATCTTACGGGTGAACTTACCAAGCTTTCGGCGAATGAAAGCACGGACGACGCAGATGAAGTAAAGCTTGAACAAACCGATTTTGAGGATTATTCGCCAAAGGAAGAATTCAAATATCAAAGCGATGCAAAGCACTTTTTAAGACAGTTCTCGATAAATAAGCGCTCGGCATTCCTAAAAACCTTTTTTTCGGTATTTTTAACGGCGGTTCTTGCGTTTATGAAGCTTCCGTTTATGTCGGGTATGATACTTAAACACACAAAATCGGGTATGATAATATGTACGGTATTGCTCGGAATAACAATGCTTGTAAACTGCGATATGTTTATTTCATTAAAAAATATATTCAGCCGCCGATGCAACGGGGATATACTTGCTGTAACCTCCTCCCTTACCGTAATGCTTTACGCAATAACAGGCATAATAAAGAATGAAATCACGCTTGACATTATTTTGCTCTGCGCGGTCATACTCTCTCTGCGTGCTTTCGGTAGGTTTTTCTCGGCGTCGGCAAACCTTATCGGCTTTAAACAAATTTTCTCTTCCTCGCCTAAGCGTGCCGTAAAGCTGATAAGCGACTCTGCCGTGACCTTTGCAATGGCAAAAAATTCGGTTGAGGGCGATGTTCTTGCCGCCGCTCCGCAAAGGACTGAGCATATAGATGATTATATGAAGTACTCAACCTACGGCACAGTATTAAACGGCAAGCTGCCGCTTATAACGGCAGTAGCTGCTGTGCTTTCCGTAATACTCGGCTTTGCCTGTGCTTCTTATTTTGACGGCGTGATATACGGTTTTTATTCTGCCGCCGCCGTGCAGTGCCTTGCTGCTATGCCCTGCCTGTTCTTTATTGACAGTCTTCCACTTTATTCCTCAGCAAAAAGGCTCGGCAAATTAGGCTCGGTCATTGCGGGCAAAGCAGGCGCGGAGCGTGTTGAAAAGGCAAATGCCGCCGTGTTCGACTCGGAAGATATATTCCCCTCCGGCACGGTAACTCTCCACCAGCTCCGTATGCTCTCGAATAACAGCATTGACGACACAATAATCCGTGCCGCCTCGCTTACCGACAGTCTTAACAGCCCGTTAGCTTCGATATTCAAAAAAATAGCGGGAACAGACGGTTCGGTCATACTTCCTGCCTCGGACACCGTAAAATATGAAGATAAAATGGGAATTTCGGGTTGGGTTGACAATAAGCTTTTATTTGTAGGCAACCGCACGCTTATGGAGGCTCACGGAATAGAGGTGCCGAGCGTTGAGGTAGACCGCAAAATACTTCGCCAGGGTTATTTCCCGGTGTATGTTGCGTCTGAGGACAAGGCGTGCGCCCTGCTTGTTGTTCAGTACAGCGTAAGACCCGACATTGCAAGGGAGCTTCGCAGAATTTCCGCTCTCGGAATTACAATGCTGATAAACAGCTCCGACCCCAATATGACGGAAGAAATGATTTGCGACTATATGGGGCTTTACGACGATTCCGTAAAGGTAATGAGCGCCGCGGGCTGTCATATGTATAAAAACGCCGTAACATTTGTTCCGCATTGCTCCGCTCCAGCCGCCTATAAGGGTAATCCCGTAGGTCTTGCGGCAATAATAAGCAATGCGAGCCGAATTAAAAAATCCAACATATTGCTTACAACGGTTTATGTGCTTGCCGCCGTTTTAGGTATAATACTGTTTGCTTACACCTCCTTTGACGGCTCGGGCGCACTTATAAGCAGTATAACGGTTTTGATTTACAGCCTCGTCAGCACGGCACTCTCACTGATTTTTTACTTAACGCAAAAGCCGTAGAAAAAATCACGCAAATTATAATATGCAGGTTTGATCTTCGTCTGCCGCTGACGGAGATTATGTTCCTGTTTGTGATACAATCACATAAGCGGCAGAATGGAGATTAAATATGTCCG
Source organism: uncultured Oscillospiraceae bacterium (assembly GCA_900543215.1). GTDB lineage: Bacteria > Bacillota > Clostridia > Oscillospirales > Acutalibacteraceae > UBA737. The sequence continues at coordinate 34,737 of UQQR01000011.1, forward strand.
AAAAGAAAAAGTTTTATATCACAACGGCTATCGCCTATACATCAAGAAAGCCGCATATAGGCAACGCTTACGATATTGTGCTTGCGGATATGATCGCCCGTTATAAAAGGATGATGGGCTTTGAGGTATTTTTACAGACAGGGTCTGACGAACACGGTCAGAAAATCGAGGAATACGCAAATAAAGCCGGTATTACGCCCAAGGAATATGTAGACGGCGTTTCTGCGCAGATAAAGGGCGTTTGGGACAGCCTTAACACAAGCTACGATAAATTCATTCGTACAACGGATGAGGACCATGAAAAAGTCATTCAGAAGATTTTTAAAAAGCTTTATGACCAGGGCGATATTTATAAGGGACATTACGAGGGCAAATACTGCGTTCCGTGCGAGTCGTTCTTCACTTCATCGCAGTTGGTAGACGGCAAATGCCCCGACTGCGGCAGAGAGGTTGTGGACGCAAAGGAAGAAGCATATTTCTTAAAGCTTTCAAAATATCAGGACAGACTTATTGAATACTATGAGCAAAACCCCGATTTCATAAAGCCCGAATCCCGTAAGAACGAGATGATAAACAACTTCCTAAAACCCGGTCTTTCGGATCTTTGCGTCTCCCGCACTTCTTTTAAGTGGGGCATACCCGTTCCGTTTGACGATAAGCATGTTATTTATGTATGGATTGACGCGCTTTCCAACTATATCACCGGTATAGGCTATGACCCGGACGGCAGCAGTGAACAGTTTAACAAGCTTTGGCCTGCCGACCTGCATGTTATAGGCAAGGATATAGTCCGTTTCCACACAATATACTGGCCGATAATACTTATGGCTTTGGGTCTTCCCCTGCCCAAGCAGGTGCTCGGCCATCCGTGGCTGCTTGTAGGCGAGGATAAAATGTCCAAGTCCAAGGGCAATGTGATTTATGCCGACGATATGGCAAAGCGCTTCGGCGTTGACGCCGTAAGGTACTATCTGCTTTCCGAAATGCCCTTTACGCAGGACGGCACCATAACCTACGAAAGCTTTATAACAAAATACAACGCCGACCTTGCAAACACGCTCGGCAACCTTGTAAACCGTTCTATCGCTATGACAAACAAATACTTCGGCGGCAAGGTATGCGCCGGTGAAAACAGCGAACCCTGCGACATTGAACTTATTAAAACCGCCGAAGAAACAATCAAAAAATATTATGAGCTTATGGACAGCTATCATAACGCAGACGTTTGCGAGGCGGTAATATCCCTTGCAAAGCGCTGTAACAAGTATATTGACGAAACCGCTCCGTGGGCGCTTGCAAAGGATGAGACCAAAAAGGCTTATCTTCAGAATGTGCTTTATAATCTGCTTGAGTGTATACGTCTTTTAGGCGTAATGCTCACTCCGATTATTCCCGAGAGTGCGGAATCTATTTCAAAGCAGATCGGAACGGATAACCGCGAGCTTTCCTTCGGCGCTGTAAAGGAATATTCAGTAGGTGAAGCGAAACCGCTTTTTGCCCGTCTTGACGCGGAAAAAATTGCGGCTGAAATAGAGGCTGAAAAGAAAGAAAAAACCGAAAATGCCGAAAATGTGGCAAAAATAAGCCAAATCGGCATAGAGGATTTTGCAAAGGTAGAGCTTAAAGCCGCAAAAATAACCGCATGCGAGCCTATACCGAAAGCCAAAAAGCTGTTAAAGCTAACCCTTGACGACGGCAGCGGAACAGACAGAACGGTAGCCTCGGGAATCGCAAAGTACTATAAGCCGGAAGACCTTATCGGTCACACCGTAATAGTTGTAGCAAACCTAAAACCCGCCAAGCTTTGCGGAGTTGAATCAAACGGTATGATACTTGCCGCGGATTGCGGAGAGGACGATGTAAAGGTACTGTTTATAGACGGCGTTCCGGCAGGAAGTAAAATAAGATGACGGATTTTCCCGAATACCCGTATGACGAAGCGCTGATTTTTGACAGTCACGCTCATTATGACGACGCTAAATTTGACGACGAACGGGAGGCTTTGTTAGCAGAGCTTCCCTCCCGCGGTGTTTGCGGCGTTGTAAATTGCGGATGCGATACCGCCTCCTCAAAAACCGCCCTTAGGCTTGCCGACAGCTACGGCTACATTTATGCGGCAGTAGGAATACACCCCGAAAATATCGGTGGCGGCACCGTGAACGAAATAAGAACGCTCGTAAAGCATAAAAAGTGTGTTGCGATAGGCGAAATAGGTCTTGATTATTACTGGGTAAGCGATAATAAGGAACAGCAAAAAGAGCTGTTTTCACAACAGCTTGAGCTTGCAAACGAAATAAACAAGCCCGTGATAGTCCATGACCGCGACGCTCATTCGGACACCTTAGAGCTTTTGAAAAAACACCGTCCGAAAGGCGTGGTGCACAGCTTTTCGGGCAGTACCGAAATGGCAAAGGAAATACTCAAATTGGGTATGTATATCGGTATCGGCGGCGTAATAACCTTTAAAAACGCAAAAAAGCTGCCCGAGGTGGTAAAAATGCTGCCGGAAGACAGATTTTTGCTTGAAACCGACGCTCCGTATTTAACACCCGTTCCATACCGTTCAAAAATCAATAATTCTGCTATGATTTACCTCACGGCACAAAAAATTGCCGAAATAAGAAATACCGACACCGCTCATATATTAATGACGGCACGGGAAAACGAAAAAAATTTATTCGGAATATAGTATATTTCACCCCGTTTTACAGATAATAAAGGCTGAAAGCGGGGTGATTTTTTATGAATAACCAGAATCAGAACAAGAACCAGAATAACAACCAGAACAAGAATAATCAAAACGAACAGAACAAGAACAACCAGCAGAATCAGAACAAAAATCAGAATAACGAGCAGAACAAGAATAACTAAAAAAGATGATTTATAATCACTGAAAAAAGGCACGCTTGCGACTAAACCGAGCGTGCCTTTTTATATTTCTCATAAAACAAAGTTAAGTTATATATGTTTATTACTTTTCTGTGTATTTGCAATGACAATACCCACGGAAATTAAGATAAACGCAATTAAATACTGCACTCTCATAATATTTTCGCCAAGCAAAAAAGCGCTGAATACACAGGCAAAAAGCGGCTCGGCAAATTTAATTATAAACAGCCTTGACAGCTCCGCCGTGCGCTGAACATAGTAAAACAGCGTATATCCTATAATTGAGGCGATACAAATATAAGCGAATACAAGAATTAATTTAACGGTAGCCCGATACACCTTTCCGCCCATTGCAAGTGAAATTATAAGCAGTACACTGCCGCCGAATAATTGTGAAATTCCCGTTATCCAAAGCGGAGATGTACCCTTTGCGGCTTTGCCGCTTATTATCATTGAAATAACAGTGCATACCGAAGCCGAAATAATAAGCGTATCCCCTAACGCGAGCCACTTAAACGAAGCGCCTGCGTTTATTGAAACTATTCCGCAAAACCCGATCAAAGCGCCCAAAATCTTATTTAAAGAGAACCGCTCCTCTTTAAATAACAAAAAGGAAAAGCAGGCAAATAAAAGCGGTGCCGCTTGTTTTAAAATCGCTGTTTTTGAGCTATCGGTCAGGGAAAGTCCGGCATAGGTAAACCCGTAATGCAGTGAAACCGAAAATATGCCGATAACGCAGGCGGAAAATACGCCTGACGCCGACGGTTTGTTTGCCTTGGAAAAAAAACGCCGTCAAGCATACTATAATACTGCAAATCACAAATCTCAATGACGCAAACATCAGAATATCCGCAACGCTGTCGGTATTTATTTTGAAAACTTTATAACCGATTTTTATAAACGGAAACAGGGAGCCCCAAAGAAACATTGTAATAAGCGGTAAAATCAGGTTTGTCAAAACAGGTGAATTTTTATTTACCCTTTGCACACACTTAATACTACCTTTCCTACATTTTCGCCGTTTTGTAAAATCGAATGTGCAGCCTCGGCGTCTTCAATGGGTAAAACCTTATATACCGAAGGCTTTATTTCGCCGCTTTCAAGCTTAGGCCAAAGCTTTTTGGTAAGCTCCGTCAGCAATTTTGCCTTTTCCTCCGATGAACGCTTTCTGAGCATACTGCCGACGATATGTAACCCCTTTGTAAGTATCGGGCGAAGCTTAATATCAGTCTCCGTACCTGCAAGAGTTGAGATTATTACCCAATATCCTCCCTCTGCCATATAAGGCAGGCTTTCGCCCAGCTCCTTTCCGCAAAGGCAGTCCATCGCCATATTTACGGGACGCCCGTTTTCTTCCTCTGCTTTTAAAACCTCAGCCACGCTCTGTTTTGAGGAATTTATAATAATGTCGGCGCCCAAGCCTTTGATTTTTTCCGCGATTTCATCAGATAAAACAGAGGTTATTACCCTTGCGCCGAATGATTTTGCCATAGGTATCGCGACCAAGGCAAGTCCCGACGCGCCTGCCGGAATAAATGCGATTTGTCCTTCCTTTAAATGCCCTTCGTAAAACAAATTCAGATAACAGGTGGTGTATGCCTCGGGCAAAGCCGCCGCTTCTTCAAAGGACAAGCCTTCGGGCATACGAATAACCATTCCGTAAGGAGCACAGACATATTCGGCATATCCGCCGCCGAGCAGCGCGCACACTTTATCGCCGATTTTTTTACCGCTTTCCTTTTTTGCTTTTTCACCCATATCCTCGATAATTCCCGAAACTTCAAGCCCCATCCTGTCGGGCCAACCGACAGGCGACGGATATTTGCCGTTTCTTTGCAGAAGATCCGCACGGTTAAGCGCCGCGGCATATATTTTAATTAAAATCTCATCTTCTTTGGGCGACGGCTTTTCAACATCGCTCCAGACAAGATTTTTATTTTCATCCACAAGCATGGCTTTCATAATTAATCGGTTCCTCTCTGTATTTTTTATAATTTCGTTCGCAAGTATTCTTGCGCCCTTTTCGTTAAAGTGTGTCCAATCGGCATAATAACTTTCATCGAATTGTTTTGCGACCGAGTACAAATCATTGACCTTTACCCCTAATTTACCCATCAATTTTTTTGCCTCATCGTTGTATTTCTCTATGTCAGAATTACGGCGTTGCCAATCGGACGGCGAGTTCTCCTCGATTACGGGTGTTGTTGTAGCGAAAATTATTTCAGCTTTAGGAAAAAACAATTTGATTTTTTTATATACTCGCTCCAACATATACACAGTCGAATCCCGTTTTGAAAAACCGGACATGATTGATTCTGCCGATAACAATCATTTTAAACACCGTATCCAAAAATATCTCACCGGTGATTTTGCAGAATTACAAGAATTTGAAAACGGTAATAAAATAGAGAACGGATATAGATGTTCGACTGTCGGAAAGTAGGACTAATATGCAGTCGAAAAACAAAAATCAAATAGGGGTAATTGCTCTTTATTGCCGCTTATCCCGTGATGACGGAACGGACAGTGACAGTAATTCCGTTTCAAATCAGAAAAAGCTGTTGTCCGTAAAAGCAAAAGAAATGGGTTTAACGGATACAAAATATTATGTGAATGACGGATACACAGGAACGAATTTCAATCGTCCCGGATTTCAACAGCTTATCAATGATATTGAAATCTGGCCGGTTTCTATCGTAATGGTTAAAGATTTATCCCGTCTGGGCCGTGATTATGTTTCGGTCGGCAATTATACAGACAGCTACTTTCCCGAACACAATGTCCGTTTTATCGCTGTAAACGATGCCATAGACAGCGATGGGGGCGAAAGTGAAATTGCACCGTTCAAAAACATTTTAAATGAGAATTTTTGATAAAGAACGGTAAAAACAAAACACATAGCAGGCTTCGGCGGTATTGTCAGATAAAAATTGACGAGGTGCTATATGAAAATCTTAAAATGCAACTATAATTGGAATGACGGTACGGTAGATATTATCTTTAGTGACGGTACGAAACTTGCTTTGCTCTGCAAAGGCATTGAAAGTGAACTTAACTGTGGCGTTGAGACAAGGGGTAAACTACAAGCCTTAAATGTGGAAAAGCCGTTAGAATATGCTGAAATGGCTTTGAATGGCACTATGCAGGAGTATTGCGACAGTATTGACCGTTCGCTCTCTACAAATCAAAATATCCTCTTTCAGCAGTACAAAAAGTGTTATCCTGATATGAGTGACGAGCAGATAATGAGCCTTGTCCGTGAATGTCAGATGTACGGGGAATGAGGTGAGCGTATGGCAAAAGTGATTGAAACCTTTGAAAACGCAACGCTCGTTTCGGTAGAGCAGCTTACCGAAACACCCTCATACGAATGAGACTGGCGGTGTATGTTCACAGGCTGTAAAGGAACACTTTACATAGGCGAAAGTCAGCACAAACACCCCGGCGAACGCTTTATAATGCTAACCGATAAAAAGGATTTTCATCTGACTACTGGTTATGGCAAAATTGAAATGACCGAAAAATTTATAAAGATAGCGACAAAAAACAGTAGTTACATATTTCTAATTGAGTAAAAACCAAATGCAGGGTGACGATTTTTCGTTGTCCTGCATTTACCATACTTTTCTTGACAAATATACTAAATTACGCTATAATAAAACCAAATAAAGAAAGGGTGTGTTTTCTATGAAAATCATTTTGGTAAATCAACAAATTCTTGTGCGAAAACCGCCGATTTATTTAAGTTTAGGTAATATAAGAATTAGCAGTTAACGCATAAGTTTTTGTTTTACAAACAGAACTTATGCTTTTTTATTTAGCAGAAACGGTGGTATGATTAATGAAAAAAATATTTATTCTTTTTGGTTTGATATCAATTCTTGCAGTTTCTGGATGTTCACAAAATCCGCAAGATATATCATCTAATGCATCCAATAGCAATAAAAATGATATTTTGTCACAAGGTGGTGATTACTCTAAATCAAATGAAGATGAGAGCAATACAACCTCTTTTAATGAGGATTTAAATAGTGAATATGATAGTGGTGTGATTGATATTTTATTTACGGTTGAAAAAGAAAAATATCCAGCAGATGTTTCTAAAATAACATATACCATAACAAACAATAGTCAATCAAATTATTCTTTTCCTGTATATAATTTTTCGCTTGAAAAATATAATTCTGGTAATTGGATAACCGTCCAAATTAAAGAAGATTATGTTTTTATGACATTAGACCGTGTATTACAACCAAACGAAGAAGCTACACGTACTTTGGATTTGGAAAAAATATTTGATTTGCCGTTAGAGAAAGGAATATATCGTTTTACGAAAGGTAATCTAAAATCCGAACATTTTGAAATAGGATAGAAAGGAAAATACTATGAAAAAATTTAAAACTGCATTATCAGTTGTTTTGATAATTTTTACATTTATTACAAGTATATATGCACTACCTGTTCAGGCGGAAGAGCCAACAATAGAAAGAATAGGTTCATATTTATATGATGTTGCAAGCGGAACTGAAACATTTATACCTGCAACAAGCGATGCTGTTATTGTTTCTCAACAAGAAATAGAAAGTGAACAAAATACTGCATCTTTTGTTCCGCAAGGTCTTTCTATTAATCCTCCGAGCGATGTTCAACCTGCCACTATTTTCAATAATAACTGGGTAGAAATAAACCCTGCAACTGGCGGTCAGTATAGAAACACTGTATATCTCGACATAACAACAAATAATGGTAATTATAGAGGAACTGGATTTATGATAGGCCCCAATACAGTTGCTACCTGTGGTCATTGTATTTATAGCACAGAATATGGTAGTAGTCGTTGGCCTACATCAGTAACAGTGGCTCCTGCTATGGCTGGTTCTTCATCTCCATATGGCGAAGCTTTGGCAACTGCCTATGAGGTTGGTGGAAACTGGGCAAACAACGAGGATGAAACAGATGATTGGGGAATAATACGACTCAATACTAATATTGGAAACAGTGTTGGTTGGCTTGGATTGAGAACTCAAGAAGCTTCATATAATGGAACAAGTGTCAATGTTAATGGCTATCCGGCACTTGAAGATAGCAATGGAAATCAAATTTTGACAATGTATCGTGCTTGGGGAACTGTTACATCTTCTTACAATAGAATGTTGCGTAGTACAAATATTAACAATGTTGGTGGTATGAGTGGCGGTCCGATGTATATTTATTCATCTGAATATGGCTATCAGGCTATTGCATTTACTAGAGGAGAAAATCCGAATTTTAACGCATACGTGAGAATAGATAATTGGATTTTTAATAAATTTAAATCATTTATAAATTTAACCGCTTAAGTTTATTATTTTATGACTTTAACCCCTTACAAAATCCTCGAAAAGTGAATTATATTAGAGGATTTGTTATTTGCAAATATAAACAATTTGTAAATAATCTGAATTTATACCCCTACAAAATGCCATTTTGAGTGCATTAGACGAGAGGGTATAAAATTTAAATGTTTGATGGGATAAAAAATTATTCTTCTCTCATCAAAGGTAAAAACTAAATATATTATCAAGTAACCCTCTTGTTTAAGAATTTTAAACAGGAGGGTTATTTTTTACCCTCATCATAAAAAGAGGTGCTGAATTTTGGAACGACAGGCAAATATCCGTCCGCCGCCCTTCCCGTAGGGAAGCCGAGTCTCAATATCGTGCGATATTGAAGGCAAGGCAGGAATAGCCGGCATAACTTCCAGCAAAAAACCGCTTGAAAACAGAGTTTTCAACGGTAGTTTGGGGTTTATGACAACGGACTTCTCGGTATGATTTTTGTCATACCGAAAAACGGAGGATTTTATGGCTGAAAAAAATCGTTTTGTAAAATCTGAAAACAAGCGTATCTGTTTCTATATTCCGACGGCGGATAAAAAAGCATTGGAAATTATTGCTGCTAAAGAAAACCGTACTGTATCGGAAGTAGTGAGAAACGCCGTGAAAAAATATATGGTAATCGAAAGTTATACCGATAATCTTGAACTGATTGATGGCATCGTGGGACAAACAGTTAAGCTGCAATTAACGAAGCTTGAAAAACGAATTGCGGGAATTTTAAACCGTTTAACAATAATTTCCGCCGCAGGATACTATGCCAATATTTCCGCAGTTGCCGACCTGCTTGACCGTGACAGATATTCAAGCTTTGAAAAAATTGAGCGGATAGCAAGACGGAAAGCGTTACTGTACGCAGACACAAAAAGCTTTGACGGTTTGGAGGGCTTTCTTGACGATGAAAAAATAAAGCAAGTACAGTGTGAAATGGTAAGCAAGGAATACATCCCGTCGGGCAACGATAATTTTGATTATTGAGGTGGTAAGTAAATGCCAATGGAATATCCGTCCGTTTATGAACGGTTATTCAAAGATGGCAGAGGCGAAGAAAATAATGTTAAGGAATATAAAATTGGAAATATGGTCTATCGGGTAAAAAGCGTATTTGAAGGTAGCAGAAATATTGATAATGTCCTGCTGCGGCTTGCTATACGAAATGCCGACAGAGATAAGAATATATAAGCCTTGTATAAAATTCATAATTAGGACGCAATAAAAGTCTGGACTCGCGGCGGTATTGTCGGTATAATAAACTTGATAATACCGCCGACAGTCTGCGGAAAGCGAGGGATTAACCATAAAAGCAGAAAAAGAATACAGAGTCGGTATTTATGTCCGCCTTTCCCGTGACGATGAAAGAACCGGCGAATCTGTCAGCATAGAAAATCAAAAGCTTATCCTCACCAAATACTGTGAGGAACAGCATTGGGAAATAATAGACATATACTGTGATGACGGTATAAGCGGTACAAACTTTGAACGCCCCGGAGTACAAAAGCTTATTGAAGACGCAAAGGACGGTAAAATAAATCTTATACTCGTAAAGGACTTAAGCCGTTTTGGGCGGAATTACATTCAAGTGGGACAATATACCGATTATTTGTTTCCGATAATCGGAGTGCGTTTTATAGCGTTAAACGATGGCGTAGATACTCTTAACAGCGATAATGATATTATGCCGTTCAAAAACTTGTTTAACGAGTTCCAAAGCAAAGAAACTAGCAAGAAAATAAAGGCGGTAAAACAGATAAACGCTAAATCCGGAAATTATCTCGGAGCATATGTACCTTACGGATACACAGCAAGTCCCGAAGATAAACATCGATTTATAATAGATGAGGAAGCCGCGGAGAATGTACGCAAGCTGTTTAGTTACCGTTGTCAGGGTTATGGTTTCCGCAAAATTGCGGGGCTTATGAACGAGGAGCATATACTGCCACCGAGAGATTATTATTATCTTAAAACGGGCAGGGAAAGCGTGGGTTACCGCAATCATTTGTGGAATGATGTCACCATAAAAAAGATGATTCGCAACGAAGTATATATCGGACATATGGTGCAGAACAAACGGGGTACTGTATCCTACAAAAACCACAAACAGATTGACAAACCCAAATCCGAATGGATAAAGGTTGAAAACACTCACGAACCTATTATAGACACGGATACTTGGAACACCTGTGTTGAAATTGATAAGCGGAACTGTAAGCCGAGAACAATAAAGGGTGCCGGTGAACCAAGCCTGTTCGGCGGATTGCTGCGGTGTATGGATTGCGGTTTTAAGATGAGGTATCACGAAGAAAACCATATCCGAAAAAACGGAAGAAAGGTGAAGTATATCAATTTTATGTGCGGAAACTATGCACGAAGCGGTAAAGCCGCCTGTTCGGCACATATAATCTATCAGCAACCGTTGACGGAAATTGTGCTTGAGGATATACAGAGCCGTGCCAAACGGGTGATTGAAGACGAAGAAAAGGTCAGGCAGGAATTGCTTGAAAAATTGACAAAGAAAAATGCCGCACAGCAGAAAGCGGACAAAAGCTTACTGCAAGCGGCGAACAAACGGATTACGGAGCTTGAAAGGCTGACGCAGGCTTTGTATGAGGATAAGGTATTAGGGAATGTTCCGGAAGGCATATGTAAAACTTTGATAATGAAATATGATTCCGAACGGTCGGAAAAGCAGGAACTGATACAGGAACTTACGGAAAAGCTGTCACAGACGGCAAAGAGTGAAAATGATATTGATCTCTATCTTAAACGTATACGGAAATATGTCGCCGTAGAAACGCTTGACCGTGAAATGCTGCTTGAACTCATTAACTGCATTGATGTTGGTGAGCGAAAGCAAAGAGGTCAACAAAAATACAGGGATATTGTTATCCATTACAACCTTGTGGATACTGCAGGGTGACAATACCTTTCTTTATAAGAATCTCTCTAACGAAATGTACGCAAGAGATATTTCGAAAAAGGTTCGCTCATCTCACAGGCTGAGAGGCGGTATGGGTGAGCCTTTGTCTCAACCGCCATACGGATATATGAAATCACCGGGCAATAAAAAGAAATGGATTGTTGACACGGAGGCCGCAACCGTTGTGAAAAGCATATTCAAAATGTGTATGGACGGTAAAGGCAACGAAACCATTGCAAGAACTTTGCAAGAAAACAAAGTGCTCGTACCTATGGCTTATTGGCATTCTAAAGGTTTAAACAGAGGCGGGAAGAAAACACAAACCAATCCGTATAAGTGGTGTAAAACAACAATACAAAAAATACTGTCACAACAGGAATACTGCGGAGATATTATCAATTTCAAAACATATTCCAAATCTTTTAAGAATAATAGAAGATACCTAAACGATAAAGAAAATTGGGCTGTTTTCAAAAATGCAAACGAGCCTATAATCGACCGTGAAGTTTTTGACCGAGTGCAAGAAATAACAGCAAAAACAAAACGCCGTGCTCCCAAAAAGGAAAACGGCGAAAGAAGTATTTTTAACGGATTGATATATTGCGGCGACTGTCACAGCAAAATGCGTTACCATACAAATACCATAAACAAGGATATTCACTACTTTACTTGTTCCGACAACAAAGTCGATTATCGTGGAAATTGTCCCTGAAGACATTATGTCAGAGCTGATTCTCTTGAAGAAGTGGTTAAAGCATAACTTAGACAAATGGCACATTTTCTGCTTTGTGATGAACAATATTTTGCCCGGGTGCTGATTAAGAAGAATGAAACCACATTGGCAAACGAGCAAAAGGCAAATGAAGAAACCCTTCACAAAGCGGAACTTAGACTTGAAACAGTCATAAGACTTTACGAAAAGCTTTATGAAGATAACGCCATAGGTAAAGTGAGTGACTAATGGTTTTCGGAACTTTCGCATAAATACGAAGTTGAAAGATTAGAACTGAAATCAAAAATTCACACATTAAAAACGGCAATGTCAGACAGTCATCGGCAAAAGACAGAGTGCGAAAAGTTTATCCAAACCGTAAGGCAGTTTATGCAAATGCAAAAGCTGACCGCACCCTTACTTAGAGAGCTTATTGACCATATTGATGTGTTTGAAACAGAGGGTACAGGCAAAAACAGAACCCAACGAATAGTGATTTATTATCGCTTTATCGGATATATTGCCATACCCCAATATTACAGCCGAGAAAATTACACAGCCGATATACGACAAGGCGTTTCAATCGAATACCTTACAGAACCGAAATCGGCATAACAAAAAGAGCAGACACAAAGTCTGCTCGGTACATAAATATTAAGATGAAAAAACAAAAATCGAGTATTCATAAAGTCAAATCCCTTATGAATACTCGATATGGTGCAGCGAGTGCGTTAATATCCGAACCCAAGCCCGATTTTTCAAGCTCGGTGAAATTGATTGTTTTAGTGCCGTCTTTGTAATTGAATGTGAACGTAATCCTGTCGTCATAAAGGAAAATCGCATTGACAAAGCTGTCAATCAGCCTGCGACGGTGGTCAAGTCTCTTGGTATTAAGCTTTCTGAACCGATGAAACCAAAAAATAATTTGTTCACGGGAAAGTGTGGGCTTTGCCATTTCTTCCTTGATAATCTGAACGGAAAGTTCGCTTTTTTGCTTTTCAAGGCTTTCGAGCCGTTCTTTTGTAGAGACGGTTAAAATACCTTGCTGAATAGCGTCAAGCATATTATCAATGGATTTTTGCGTATCGGCAAAACGCTTTCTGAGCAGCGGCAGTACGGTGTTTTCCTTGCTCTGCAATTTCATTACCGTATCGGCAAGTTTCTCAATCAGATCATCGTCAAAAATCAACTTCTTGATCTGCTCAATCACAAGATTTTCAATCCATTCTTTTTTAACTGTTTTCTTGTCACAGCCCTTGTGATTTTTGACGCTTGCACATTTGTAATAACGGTGAACCTTGTTCCTACCTGTTCCGCTTTCACCGACCATATAGCATTGGCATTTTCCGCAAAACAGCTTTGTTGTCAGCAGATATTCGTCCTCGGCTTTATGTTTAGCCGGGGCTTTTTTGTTTGCTGCCATGCATTCCTGCACACGGTTGAATAAATCCTCGGGAACAATTGCCGGTATACCGTTTGAATTAACAATGTCGTTATACCTGTATTCGCCGATATATTTACGATTGTGCAGCATTCGGGTTACGCTGTTTATGCTGACTTTGCCTCCGCGTTTGGTACGAACGCCTTTCAGATTCATTTCGTCGGTAATTTCACGCATGGACGCACCGTCTGCATAATGTTTGAAAGCATCAAGTACTGCCGGAGCCGTAAGCGGATCAATTTGAAAATACTGCTCGCTGTCGATTATATAACCGATTGGCAATGTTCCGCCGTTGTATTTGCATTTCAGTGCGTTCTCGGTCAGTCCGCGCGTGACCTTTTCAGAAAGTTCAGCCGAATAATATTCCGCCATACCCACAAGCATAGATTCAAGCAGAATGCCCTCTGCTCCGGCTGAAATAGCCTCGGTTGCGGAAACGACCTTAACACCGTTATTTTTCAAAATGCGTTTGTAGTGCGCTGAATCGTATTTATCCCGTGCAAAGCGGTCAAGTTTCCAAACAATAACGACCTCAAATTTTTTGCCTGAACTGTCTTTAATCATCCGCTGAAAATCGGGACGGCGGTCGGTTCTTGCCGACAATGCGCGGTCGATGTAGGTTTCTACAATTTGAATATCATTCTTTTCGGCAAAGGCCTTACATTCGCGAAGCTGTCCTTCAATAGATTCTTCACGCTGATTATCCGAAGAATATCTTGCATAGATTACGCCTTTCATTTTCTTCACCTGACTTTCTTTTGGAGTGTATAACACAAGTTTTTCTTGTTGTTATCTGGATTTTGGGGTGTTAGGGCTATTCCTAACAAGCGAATTTGCTGTAGCAAATTCAGTGCTTGCTGCGACAATATCACTTTTGACAGTTTAATTATAGCATATTTGATTTATAATGTCTATATGTAATCGTGAAATATTCAAATTGTTCTTGAATATTTCAATATTATCTATTGCTGTTTTATAAAATCTATGCTATACTATAACATAGGTTATTGTAAGTTCAGGAGGTAATCGTATTGGCGCGTTCATACAACAAACTTTGGAAACTGATGATTGATAAAAAAATAAATAAGACCCAACTCTGCAAAGCAGCGGGTATAACCACAAACGCTATGGCAAAGCTCGGTCGTGACGAAACCGTAACGCAGGAAACTCTTGAAAAAATATGTGCGGTGCTTGGATGCACTCTTGACGATATTGTGGAATTAAAATAATTTAAACAACGTATCGAATCAAATTTAAAATCTGCGACTTATAAGTGAAAGCTTTCAAATGAGGTGAACAAATGCAGTTAACCGAAGTACAAAAATACACAGAGTATTTGTTTAATGCCGCACTGAAAAAATGCCAAAATATAAGTGACGCAGAAGATCTTACGCAGGAAGTATTGTTGGCTGCTTTACAATCCATGGCCGAAATATCGAATATTAAGGCATGGCTTTCGGTTGTATTGAACCATAAATACTACGATATGCTCCGCAGAAAATATAGGCTGCCGACAATCAGTATAGACTTTATACCTGATGAATCGGAGTGCTTTTGTGCAGAAGAAGTTGAAAACTGCCCGGATTCTGCTTCTGTAAGGCGTGAAGTATCCTATCTTGCCGATAAATATCGCACGGTTATTGTTCGTCACTATTTCAACGGAGAAAAGGTTCAAGATATTGCAGACAGTCTCGGAGTGCCGAAGGGAACCGTCCTGTCAAGACTTTCAAGTGGCAGAGAGCAAATGCGGAAAGGATTTGAAGAAATGGAGTTATATGAAAAATACAGTTATCAGCCCGAGAGGTTGGAGATTAGCTGCCACGGAAGGCAGGGATTTCATGACGAGCCGTGGTCGCTGGTAGCAAATGATATGATGAAACAAAACATACTGATTGCCGCATATCAGAAACCGCTAACCACAGTTGAAATCAGCCGATCTATGGGCATTCCGACTGCCTATATTGAAAATGCCATTGAGGATTTGACTTCCTCTGAATTGATGAAACAGGTAAATAACAAATACTTTACTGATTTTATGATTGCGAAGCCAGAGCAGCTGCTAAAAGGCTTAGATGCTGAAATTGCGTTAGTGGAAGCACATTATGCAGAGATACTGAATTTCATCAATAATTATCTAAAAACATTACAAAGCTCTTTTTTCTTACGATTTACCGAAACTCAAAAACGAAAGCTTGAATACTATTTCATTTTACATTTGCTTTCTTCTGCCCTTTACACCGCAACGCAACGAATCGTACCTTCTAAAGAGGAATATCCGCAGCGTCCCGACGGTGGCAGGTGGATCGCAATGGGAACGCAATATCCTCAAAATTTTGATTTCCGGAACTATCGTTTCGGAAAATACTGTTACGGCGGTGAAAGAAGATCATATGATGAAAATTATTTAGGAGCAAAATCCATACACTTGTATTTATACGATTCGCAGCCTGATCTTAACAAATATCAACGCGGTCCCATTGAAATGCATGATGATGTTCTCGTTCGATTGCTTTATATTATTTCAAGAGGAATTCCATTTGAACACGCAGGATTTGAAACTATGTTTTTAGAGGATATACCGCACTTAGCAGAATGCGGTGTTTTAGGAATCAATAACGGAAAACCATTTGTTGACCTGCCGATCCTGACACCGGATGAATACAGGCTACTTGATAAAACGCGGATTGAATATATGCATAAGATGTCCAGCAGGCTTGTGTCGGTGTCGTTGTAGATAAAGCCGCCGTCGACGAATTTCCCGTAATATATTTCGCCGATATACTCACCGAAGGCTCTGTAATCGAAAAACCTTGCCACGGCCGGATTCACAGTAAAATCCTCGTTGTTTTGTGTTACATACTCTCCAATCTCCTTAAAATAGTTCGCACCCTCAACAAAGGTGAAGCAGTCGATACTTTTCACAAGCCGTGCAAGCTGCTCGGCGTCCTCGGCTTCAGCGTATTCGGCAACCGCCCACAGCTTTTCCAAGTCCATATCCGCCGTATTAACGGCGGCGGTCAGCCGGTTCAGTTCGTATACGCCTTCCTCGGAGGCGATCTCTTTGAAGCGTCCGACCCACTTGTCGCTTTCAATGCAAATGTCCTCCCATGAGAGCTCCACATCATCCGGTGTAGGTGCGCCGAGTCGGGCAAATGCTTTGTCGATGGCTTCTTCCTCGCAGGGCAAATACAGGAATTCGGTTTTTCCGTTGTACTCAGCCCGCAAAAAGCAGAGCATTTCCTCATACACATATGCCGGAAAATTCTGCCCGTCATAATCCCTTACGAACGGTGTGTCCTCGTCGACGAATAGCAGGCCGTGTTCGGTAAAAACGCCCTTGCCGGATTGAACAAGCTCTCTGCCGAATTCTGCGTATTTCGGATCATCTGCATCATCGGCAGGCAGACAGCCCTTGACCATGAGCAGATATTCTCTGCCGATCTTGCCCATATCGCCGATGTCCTGAATCAGCGGATAACGGTTGAGATTAAAACTCAGATTGATGAGGTCGGGCAGAGTGTCAAAGCCCTCAAACTTCATCGCCTCGTAAAACTGATATTCCTCATCGCCGAAGAAGCTGTCCATCCGTTTTCCGAGGAAGTTGACTTCATCGAGATTGACGAATCGGTCTTGGAGGCAGCCGAGTTCTTCGGGGAATATGACCTCGCTTACATAGAGTTCAAGGGGCGTGACATCCTCGGCGTGGATTCTTTCGAGCGCCGCACTCATTTCCTTTTCTGTGCAAGGAAAGCGGAGGTCGGTCTGATTATCTCTGTATTTGATTTTCAGTTTAATCATGGCTGTACTCCTTTATTGCGGCGAGTCCGAATCTACGGATTGCCATAGCGTTGCAGATGGTGCGAAACAGCATAGGCGGAACGAGGTCGGCGTCCGACAGATCCGACACGGTGATGTGCTTTGTGCCGAGCGTCAAGTCCTTTGCCGCACAGTAGAGGGTGTAGGCTCGTTCGGTGCAGTTGTTGAGCTTGATGTTTTCAAAGAACACACAGCCGTTATTTATATGATGCTTGCAGCAGCTCCACAGCCTTGGGTCGGCGGTGAGCAGATACAGTGCCGAAAGCAATGCGTAATTTGCTTTGGGGATGTTCTTGGCGGCAAGTTCAAATCGTGCCCGATGCTTTTCATTTATATATGTCATTGGTTTTTCCTCGCTTTCTATATATTCGTTGAATCTCTTGCGGAAAGGCGGACAGCGTATCTGCCTCATGGTGGCTGTCAGTATCTCTGTGGGTG
>UQQR01000012.1 GCA_900543215.1 uncultured Oscillospiraceae bacterium
TACCTGTGAACTTGCAACAAATATAGGCAGAGCGGCGGCTTATGTGCTGACGGAGAAAACCACCGAAAAACCGAAGGTTCTTATAGGTAAGGATACAAGAGTATCCTCAAATATGCTTGAAATGGCGCTTGCGGCAGGTCTCTGCTCAGTCGGTGCGGATGTTGTGCTTGTCGGTTTTGTACCTACACCCGCAATAGCGTATCTTGTAAAGGACAGAGAAGCGGACGCAGGGATTATGATTTCGGCTTCGCACAACCCTTGTGAATATAACGGAATTAAAATATTCGATTCAAACGGTTTTAAGCTGCCCGACGCGCTTGAAGAGGAAATTGAGGCGTTGGTGCTTGACGATATGAGTCCGATAAGCTTCCCTGTGGGCGGAGATGTCGGCAGTGTATTTGCGCGTTACGATTATGTGGATTTCTACATTGACCACCTTGTCCGTTCGGTAAAAGCGGATCTCACGGGAATGAAGATCGCTATTGACTGCGCAAACGGATGCGCTTCCTATACGGCGGAAAAATTCTTTAAAAAGCTCGGTGCGGATGTCCATATGATGCACGACAGTCCGAACGGCGTTAATATAAACGCTCACTGCGGCTCTACGCATATGGAAGATCTTATTGACTATGTAAACGGTCACGAGGTGAATTTGGGACTTGCCTTTGACGGCGACTCCGACCGTTGCCTTGCGGTTGACGAAAACGGCAAGCTTATAGACGGCGACAGAATGATAGCGATTTTCGCCCTCGATATGAAAAACAGAGGAGTATTAAAGGACAACGCCGCAGTCGTTACGGTTATGACTAACTTAGGTTTCAAGCATTTTGCAGAGAAAAACGGCATTGATGTTATAGAAACCAAGGTAGGAGACCGCTATGTGCTTGAAGAAATGGTAAAGCACAATTATAAAATCGGCGGCGAGCAGTCGGGTCATATTATCTTTAAAGACTATGCCACAACGGGCGACGGTCAGCTTTCGGGCGCAATGCTGGCGTCCATCCTTTCGTCTGCCGGCAAATCGGCTTCGGAAACCGCTTCTGTTATGACCGTACTTCCGCAAACACTTGTTAATATCAAGGCTTCGCCCGAGCTTAAGGCGATGCTTAACACCGATTCGGATATATTGAGCGCAATAGAAGAGGTTAAAAAGATACTCGGCAAGAGGGGCAGAATACTTGTAAGAGCCTCCGGAACCGAGCCGCTTATCCGCGTTATGCTTGAGGGCGAGAATATTGCCGAAATAAAACGCCTTGCAAAGCAAGTTGCAAAGGTAATTGAGGAAAAAGCTTAATATGAGAACCGTAACCGGCTTTGATGATTACGAGCTTATCGACGCAGACGCGGGCGAACGCCTTGAAAGATGGAAAAATATAATACTTATACGCCCCGACCCGCAGATAATATGGTCGGGCAGCCGCAAAAATCCGCTTTGGAAAAACGCTCACGCCGTTTATCACCGCTCGGCAAGCGGCGGCGGATATTGGGAGGCGCTTAAAAGGGTTCCCGATGTCTGGAGCGTTAAGTATGAGGGTCTTACATTCAATTTAAAGCCTATGGGCTTTAAGCATACGGGACTTTTCCCAGAGCAAGCGGTAAACTGGAGCCTCGCAAGGGAGCTTATAGAAAAGGAAGACCGACAGCTTTCGGTGCTTAATCTTTTTGCTTATACGGGCGCCGCTACCTTGGCGTGCCTAAAGGCAGGCGCTAAGGTGACCCATGTGGACGCGTCAAAGGGAATGGTGCAGTGGGCAAAAGAAAACGCGGCCGCAAGCGGACTGAAGGAAGCCCCCGTAAGGTGGCTTGTGGACGACTGCCTTAAATTCGTAAAGCGAGAAATAAGGCGCGGCAACACCTATGACGCAATTATTATGGATCCGCCCTCATACGGCAGAGGTCCAAACGGGGAAGTATGGAAGCTTGAGCAGCAGTTAGCCGAGCTGTTGGAAGAAACCGGAAAATTGCTGTCCGATAATGCGGTGTTTTTTTTCCTTAATTCCTACACCGGCGGTCTTTCGCCTTCAATACTTAACTATATGGTCAGCCGCTATGTAGTAAAGGGCAAAGGCGGAAAAGTGACCACCGATGAAATCGGACTTTATATTACCGATAAGGGGATAAGTCTTCCGGCGGGAAATACTACTGTATGGATGAAGTAATGAACAATATAATTGAAGTAAAGAATGTAACATATGAATATACCGACGAGGATAACCGTTTTACAGCCGTAAAAAATCTGTCGCTTGATATTGAAAGGGGCAGTTTTACGGTTATTCTCGGGCATAACGGCTCGGGCAAATCGACGCTTGCAAAAATGCTCAACGGTCTTAATAAGCCCACACGGGGCGATGTTTTTGTAGACGGTATAAATACAAAGGCTGAGGAGACCGAAATTGAGGTAAAACGCAAGGTCGGAATGGTGTTCCAAAACCCCGATAATCAAATAATAGCCTCGATAGTAGAGGAGGATGTGGCGTTCGGTCCCGAAAACCTCGGAATACCGCCCGAGGAGATAAGACAGCGTGTTGACTGCGCACTCGCGACGGTTGATATGGCGGACTTTAAAAAATCCACTCCCCACCATCTTTCGGGCGGTCAGAAGCAGAGAATAGCCATAGCCGGAATGATAGCAATGGAGCCCGAGTGCCTTGTTTTGGACGAGCCTACCGCCATGCTTGACCCAAAGGGCAGGGCGGAGATTATATCAACGCTTTTGCGACTTAATAAAGAAAAGGGTATGACCGTTGTGCTTATAACGCACTATATGGAGGAAGCCGAAAATGCGGACAGAGTTATCGTTATGAACGACGGCGAAATAATTGCCGACGATAAGCCGAAAACAATTTTTTCTGATGTTAAAAGGCTTAAGGATGTCGGTCTTGATGTTCCGCAGACAGCGGAGCTTTTGTATAAGCTTAAAAGCGAGGGTTTCGGAGTAGATACTCACGCGCTTTCAGTAGAGGAAGCCGCGGAACAGATTATAAAGGCACTCGTCACTTTTACCGATTCGGAGGAAAAATAGTTTGTCAGTTTTAGAGGTTAAAAACCTTACCCACACCTACGGCGGAAATACACCGTTTGTAAACGACGCGGTAAAGGGCGTTTCATTTGCCGCCGAAAAGGGCGAAATAATAGGTATTATCGGTCATACGGGTTCGGGAAAATCGACGCTTGTTCAGCACCTTAACGGGCTTTTAAAGCCAACCTCGGGTGAAATATTGCTTGACGGCGTAAATATATGGGAAAATCCTAAGGAGATACGCAAGGTCCGCTCTAAGGTGGGTCTTGTATTTCAGTATCCCGAATACCAGCTTTTTGAGGAAACGGTTTTTAAGGATATTGCTTTCGGTCCTAAAAATATGGGGCTTACGGGCGAAGAACTTGAGAAAAGGGTTATAGATACCTGCAATATGATAGGCGTGAAGTCGGAATATTATGAAAAATCACCGTTCGATTTATCGGGCGGCGAAAAACGGAGGGTTGCCATAGCAGGCGTTATGGCTATGAACCCCGAGGTAATAGTCTTTGACGAGCCGACTGCCGGACTTGACCCTAAGGGCCGTGAGGATGTTACCAAAATTATAGCTAACTACCGCAGGCACACGGGCGCCACGGTTATAATCATATCCCACAGTATGGAGGATATGGCGGTTGTGGCGGACAAACTGCTTGTTATGAATAAGGGCAAACTTTGGATGTTCGGAACAGTAGAAGAGGTCTTTAAAAACGGTGATGAACTGCGTAAAATAGGGCTTAATGTTCCTATTGTTACAAGAGTTTTTTATGAGCTTAAAAAAGCCGGTGTGCCTGTTCCGGACGATGTTTTTACGGTGGACAGAGCCGTTAAGGTGCTAGAGGAAATAAGGGACGGTGGCGGCTATGCTTAGGGATATTACATTCGGGCAGTATTATGAGGGGCACTCGGTAATACACAGAACAGATCCCCGTGTTAAAATATTGCTTTTAATACTGCTTATAGTTTTTATTTTTATTGCAAAAAATGCCATTTCATTAGGCTTTGCCGCGGCAATGATACTGCTTGCGGCGCTTATTTCAAAAATTCCGTTCGGTATGTATGTAAAAAATATGATAGCGATTTTGCCGGTGCTTATTTTTACGGGTGTTATTAACCTGTTTTACGGCGAAGGCGGCAGGGAGCTTGTTTCCTTTTGGAAGCTTTCTGTTACTACGGAAGGCGTGTACAGAGCCGTGTTTATGGCGGTACGCATTACAATGCTTATTTTTGTAAGCTCGGAGCTTACTTACACTACTACGCCGAATGATCTTACCGACGCTATTGAAAGCCTGCTTTCGCCGCTTAAATATGTCGGACTTAAAAGCGCGGTGCATACCCTTGCTATGATGATGACTATTGCATTGAGGTTTATACCGACCCTTACCGAAGAAGCGGAGAAAATTATGAACGCGCAAAAGGCAAGGGGAGCAGACCTTGAAAACGGCAGACTTAAGGAAAGGGTAAAGGCGCTGATACCTGTCCTTATACCGCTTCTTATTTCTTCTGTACGGCGTGCTTACGAGCTTGCCGAAGCAATGGAGTGCCGCTGTTATAACGGGGGCGAGGGCAGAACCCGTATGAAGCAGATGCATATGGCGGCACGGGATTTTGCGGCTTTCGGCTTTGCGCTATTGGTTTGCGGCGGAATAATAACGCTTAATATACTTTTTTAAGGGAGATAAAACCGTGAAAAGGATGTTGCTTACAATTTCATATGACGGCACCGCTTATCACGGTTGGCAGGTACAGCCGAACGGCATTACCGTTCAGGAGACCTTGCAGAATTCACTGCAAAAAATGCTTGGTGTAAGACCCTCTGTTACCGGCTGCAGCAGAACGGACGCGGGAGTTCACGCAAGGGAATTTTGCTGTCACTTCGACTGTGATGACATATTCCCCGAAAAGGCGTTTTTAAAGGGACTTGACGCACTTTTGCCGCCCGATATTGCGGTAAAGGACTGTAAAGAAGTTTCACCCGATTTTCACGCAAGGTATAACGCAAAGGGTAAGCAGTATGCGTATTATATTTTTAACAGCGGTGTAAGGAATCCGTTTAAGTCACGCTATACCTGGCGTATCGAAAGAAAGCTTGATACAGAAAAAATAAACCTGTTTTTAGGGAGCCTTGTCGGAACTCACGACTTTTACGCTTTTTCCTCTTCGGGCAGAAGCACGGAGGACACGGTGAGAACCGTAACCGAATGCGGCGCTGAGAGGATAGGAGACACCGTTGTAATAAAAATTGCCGCAAACGGGTTTCTTTACAATATGGTAAGAATAATAACGGGTACCGCGGTTGCCGTATCGGACGGACAGGCGGCTCCCGATGCGGCCGAAAAAGCCTTTGCTTTAAGGGAGCGTTCACTGCTGGGCAGAACCGCTCCGCCGCAGGGGTTGTTTCTCGAAAGGGTAATTTACTGATTTTAAAGGAGGGATATTATGCCGGATTACAGAAAGAAAAAGGTGAACAGGCTTAAAGGCGCATTTAAACCGAAAAAGGAAAAGCACCGTGTCGTAATTAAAGACGAAGAGATTAAAATGACTCCCTCTAAGAAAACCGTAAGGAAGTCTGCGAAAACCGAGAAAGAACCGGAAAGCGCACTTAAGGTAGTAAAGGGAAAAAAGCTTGAAAGAAAGAGAAAAACACGCATTTTTCTTTCAACAGCCTCAGCGGTTTTGATTGTTTTCGGTGTACTTCACCTCATTTTGCCTGTCGGTATCGCGGAAAATGCGGGTAATCTTACGGCGCTCATCGGCGGCGGCAGTTATCCTATTCACCTTGAAAGCAACGACACATTAAGTGCGGTTTCAAGAGGAATGTACTATTATGTGCTTACAAACACGCATATAAACGCATATTCGGATAACGGTAAGCAAATATATTCATATTCCCACGGATATGAAAATCCGATACTTAAAACCTCTAAGACCCGTGCATTGATTTTTGATCAGGGCGGAAACGAAGCGGTTATATACAATTTAAGAACCAAGAAAAAAACCGTAAAAACCGACAATGACATTATAACCGCAGCTATTTCTGATTCGGGTACATATGCGGTGGTAACAAGATCCGATAAGTATGCGTCGGTCGTTACGGTTTACGATAAGCACAATAAACGCTTGTATGAATGGTCTTCCTCGGCTGATACGGTAAACAATGTTGCGGTATCGCCTAACGGTAAAAAAATCGCTGTTTCCCTGTTTAACGCTTCCTCGGGAAAATTTACATCAAAAATAAGCGTGCTTGAATACGATTCGGCAACGCCTAAATACACCGAGACTATTGACGAAACGCTGGTTTTTGCTCTCGATTCCTTCCATAATGCGGGATTTTCGGCGGTAACGGGAAAGGGGTACGGCTTTTATATTTGGTCCGATTTTAAAAAGACTGAATATAAAAGCGAGTATTCTCCGGCTTTTCTTCGGTCGGGTACAGGCGGAACGGCGGTTGTGTTTAACCGTGAAAGCGACCGCACGGACAACCGTATCGTTTTGTTTTCACCCAAAGGAAAAGTAAAATCCGAATTTGATTACAAGGGGACAATTAGTGATATAGAGGTATCGGGCGGTCATATTTATTGTATATGCGATACTTCTGCTTATTTGCTCTCGGATGACGGCAAGGTATTAAGGCAGGCCGATTGCGGCTTCGGCGTTACGCATATTGCCCCGGTAGGCACAAATATGCTGGCGGCGATTACGGACAACGGTATACAAAAAATTAAGCTTGAGGGTAAAGGAGAATAAATATGAGTATAATTCTTGATATTGCGGTGGTTGTTTTAATAATCGCGGTCGTTCTGCTCTCCGCAAAACGGGGGTTTGCAAGAACCGCAACCGAGCTTGTGGGATTTATTGCGGCTGTTTTCATTTCGTTTACAATAAGTACACCACTTAGTAACATAACCTATGATAAAATAATAGAACCGTCGGTGGTAAGCTCGTTAAGCGAAATTGCGGGCATATCCGCAAACGAAACAACAGATAAAGTGTGGGATGCGCTTCCGTCCGCTTTAAAGAATTATACGGGCAAAATAGGCGTGTCAAAGGAAAGCCTTGACAAGAGTATTTCGGAGGATCTGGCGACAGGTGTAGAAGATACCGCTAAAGGACTTTCACAAAAAGCGGTTAAACCGATTGCCGTAAGATTCATTTCACTTGTTTATTCGGCGCTGATTTTTTCCGCACTTTTGTTTGTTGTGAATATACTTGCAAGATATATAAACAAGCTTTTCTCGTTCAGCGTTGCGGGCTCACTTAACCGATTGCTCGGCGGTATTATAGGAATTCCGAAGGGCATAATAATTGCCGCGCTTATATGCACGGTTATATCACTGATAGTTTCGTTTACCGATAACGGATTTCTTATATTTACAAAGGATGCTGTTGAAAGCTCGTGGTTCTTTAAGCATCTTACAACTAAAATGTTTTAAAAAATGCGGAATGGAGACAAATAATGAAGCTTTGTTCAAGATGTAAAAAGCGTCCGGCGGTGGTTTTTCTTGCCGATGCTTCGACGCCCGGCTCGGAACCGCAGGGCCTTTGCCTTGTGTGCGCTAAGGAGCTTGGTATAAAGCCCGTTGACGATATGCTTAAGAGAATGAATATATCGGACGAGGATATTGAGCAGATGAGCGACCAGTTTATGGACCTTATGGCGCTTAACGAAGAAAATGACGACGCCGAAATGAACGATGAAACCTTTGATTTGGGTACTGCGCCGGCAATGCCGTTTTTAGGGAAACTTTTCGGCGGTGAAAAAACGGATAATAAAGAAAAAAGCGAGCATGCCGACGGCGACAAGAAGCCGAAGAAAAAGCGCCGCCGTTTTATGGAGCAGTATTGCACCAATCTTACCGAAAAAGCCAAGAACGGTCAGATTGATGTTATAATAGGCAGGGAAAGGGAGCTTTACCGTACAATACAGATCCTATCACGCCGCACTAAGAACAATCCGTGTCTCATAGGTGAGCCGGGAGTCGGTAAAACCGCGATAGCTGAGGGACTTGCGCTTAAAATAGCGAACGGCGAAGCTCCCGCAAGACTGCTTGATAAGGAAATATATCTGCTTGACCTTACGGGTCTTGTTGCCGGAACTCAGTTCAGGGGACAGTTTGAAAGCCGTGTAAAGGGTCTTGTTGACGAAGTAAAGTCCGCGGGAAATATAATTCTGTTTATTGACGAAATTCATAATCTTGTAGGTGCCGGGGATTCTGCCGAAGGCTCGATGAATGCCGCAAATATTTTAAAACCGGCCTTGTCGCGCGGCGAAATTCAGGTTATAGGCGCTACCACCTTTAAGGAATACCGCAAATATATTGAAAAGGACGCCGCGCTTGAGCGCCGTTTCCAGCCCGTAACGGTAGAGGAACCCTCTGTTGCGGAGGCGGAAAAAATACTGATGGGCGTTAAGGGCTATTATGAGGGATTTCATAATGTTGTCATTCCAGATGAAATAGTTAAAAAGGCGGTTTTGCTTTCGGAAAGATATGTTACGGACAGATACCTGCCCGATAAAGCGATAGACCTGCTTGATGAGGCTTGCGCCTGCGCCAGTCTTGCAAACAAGGCGATAGACGAACTTTACACCGCTAACAAAAAAATCGCTGATTATTCGGTTGAGCTTGAAGAACTTGAAAACAATGTGGAAAATCCCGATTATGAAAAGCAGGTGATGGTAAAATCGGAACTTGAAAAGTATAAGAACATTGCCGCCGGTCTTTACGAGCCTGCGTCGCACAACACGGTTACGGACGACGATATAGCTAAAGTAATTGAGCTGTGGACGGGTATTCCCGCTTCAAAGGTTAAGGAAAGCGATATTAAAAAGCTTGCGGGACTTGAAGACGCGCTTAATAAAAGAATAATCGGTCAAAACGAGGCCACGCACCTTGTAGCTGCGGCGGTAAAGAGGGCGAGGGTGCATACAAACAATTTGCACCGTCCTGCGTCGTTTATATTTGTAGGACCTACGGGCGTCGGTAAAACCGAGCTTGTAAAGGTGCTGTCCGAACAGCTTTTTGATACCCCCGAAACGCTTATACGCCTTGATATGTCGGAATTTATGGAAAAGCACTCGGTATCAAGAATTATCGGAGCGCCGCCCGGATATGTCGGTTATGACGAGGCAGGTCAGCTTACCGAAAAGGTACGCCGCAAGCCGTATTCGGTCGTTTTGTTTGACGAGATAGAAAAAGCGCATCCCGATGTGCTTAATGTGCTTTTGCAAATACTTGACGACGGCAGAATTACCGACGCGCAGGGAAGAACGGTAAATTTTGAAAATACGATAATCGTTATGACTTCGAATGCCGGAAGCGAACGCACCGAAAATCTGCTCGGCTTCGGCAAAACGCAGGCGGACGCTTCAAAGGAAAAGGCGCTTAAGGCGCTTGAAGGCTTCCTGCGGCCTGAGTTTATTGCCCGTGTGGATGAAATCGTGGTATTTTCACCGCTTTCGCCCGAATCGCTTTGCAAAATTGCCGCGCTTATGCTTGACGAATTAAAGGCTTCGCTTGCCGAAAAGCTTATTGATTTTTCGTATGATGAAGCTGTATGCCGCTTTCTTGCGGAGAAATGCGGTAACGGCAAAAAAGGTGCCAGAGAGCTGCGCAATGTCATACGCAAAAATCTTGAAAACCGAATTGTTGATATTATCGTAGACAGCGGTGAGGGCGGTATAAGTCTTATTGCCGCAACAGCGCCGAACGGTGAAATTAAGCTTGATGTAAAATAAAATCAGCTCATATTTTTAGGTTCCTTATAATATGCTTTACTTAAGGGGAGGCATATTATGAGGGACTTTTTTTCTTTTGCGGAATCGTTAATATCGGGGATGCTTCCCTTTGTTTTTTTGATTATTGCAGGAATATATTATACCGTTAAAACAGATTTTTTTCAGTTTAGATATTTGCCCCGTTCGATTAAATACGCACTCGTCGGCATTTTTAAAAAAAAGGGCGGTGACGGGGTAAGTCCGTTTCAGGCGGCTTGTACGGCGCTTTCCGCAACCGTGGGCACGGGTAATATTGCCGGTGTTGCGGGTGCGCTCTCATTAGGGGGTGCAGGCGCAATTTTTTGGATGTGGATTAGCGCCTTTGCGGGAATGATAATTAAGGTCGCGGAAATAGTGCTTTCGCTTGATTACAGGGAAAAGCAGGGCAATTCGTTTATCGGCGGTCCTATGTATTACATAAAAAACGGTTTGCCGTCCGCGTTTAAGCCCTTAGCCTCGGTTTTTGCCTTTTCGGGAATTTTTGCGGTTTTTTCAAGCGGAAATATTACGCAGACCAATGCCGCGGTAGCCTCAGTAGGCGGCAGTTTTCCGATACGGCTTGCCGGCGGAATTGCTTTTGCCGTAATTACATTTGCCATAATAACGGGGGGAGCCGCGAGGATAGGACTTTTTACCGAAAAAATAGTACCGCTTATGGCGGCACTTTACATTGTTATGAGCTCCTTTATCATAATAAAAAATATAACCGTTTTGCCCATTGTTTTTAAAATGATATTTGAGGGGGCATTCCGACCGTCAGCCGTGACAGGCGGTGTGATAGGCTCGTTTACCGCGGCTCTTGTAAACGGCGCCTCAAAGGGTGTGTTTTCAAACGAAGCGGGACTCGGAACATCCGCTATGGCGCATGCCGCTTCACAGCATACCGACGGTGTAAAGCAGGGACTTTACGGAATTTTTGAAGTATTTACGGATACTGTGGTAATATGTACGCTTACCGCGCTTACGGTGCTTTGCTCGGGTACATATATCGAGTACGGGAAAACCGCATCGACCGAACTTGTAAAGGAGTCGCTATTAAGCACCTTCGGTCACGGGAGCGGTGTACTGCTTGCGGTTATGATGTGTCTTTTCGGAATTTCAAGCGTTATAGGCTGGGGATATTACGGTACTGTTTGCTGTGAATATATATTTAAAAAGCCGGGCAAAAAATTATTTATTTTAATTTATCCCCTTATTTGCGTTTTCGGCGCTCTTTGCAATGCGGACACTGCCTGGCGGCTTTCGTCTTTCTTTAACGGCATTATGCTTTGCGTAAACACATTTGCCGTAATATTGCTTTCGGGTAAAGCTGTACCCAGTCTTAACAGTATGAAAAATCAGGTTTAAAAAGGCCGCCTCCCGTTAATAATTTAAACGGGAGGCGGTGCTATTTTGAAATCGTTATGCTTTGAAAGGGTTTTCGCCAAAAGGACGGTTATTTGTTTTTTAACGGTTACGATTTTCTTTTTTACCTGTATTTTAAGAGTCGCCGTTGCCGCAACCTCGGATTATTCGCTTGTACAGCTAAAGCAGTGCAGTTACAGATTAAAAGCGGCGGATCTGCGGGGAACAATTTACGACAGAAATATGGTACCCTTAACAAACGCCGAGACTAAAATAATTGCCGCTGTTTCACCCACACCCCGTGCGGTCACGGCAATAAGCGGAGTTTTATCGGGTGAAGCGCTTGACAGTGTGCTTGAAAGACTTAAAGCAGGCAAGCCTGTTCTTTGTGAAGTGCCCGAAAAAATAGATTGCGACGGTATTTACTGCACCGAGGTTTATATTCATAATTCATCTGAAACACCTGCGGTGCATCTTGTGGGATACACGGATTCCGACTCGCACGGCGTAACCGGTCTTGAAAAGGCGTATGACGAGCTTTTATATTCTGACAGCGAGGCGGCGTTTGTTTTTTCAAAAAGCGGCAACGGGGATATACTTGAGGGTGCTGGCGCCGAAATTGAAAACGATACTTCGGTTACGGCAGGCGGAGTGGTTTCAACGATAGACATTAATATTCAACAAATAGCGGAAAACGCCGCCTTGTCTATTAAAAAAGGTGCTGTTGTAATTGCGGATTCCGAAAATTCCAAAATCAGGGCTATGGTAAGTATGCCTTATTATGACTGCACGAATGTAGCCGAATATTTAAGCTCGGCAGATTCTCCGCTTTTAAACCGCGCGCTTGCGGCGTATAATGTAGGCTCCGTATTTAAGCCGTGTATAGCGGCGGCAGGTATTGAATTCGGCAAAGGTAATTTTTCTTATACCTGCACGGGCGGCTGTGAAATCGTTGACAGAACCTTTAAATGCCACAAAAGAGACGGACACGGTCTTATGACCCTTGAAAGCGGACTGGCAAATTCCTGTAACACCTACTTTTATAATTTTGCTTTTTTAATAGGCGGCGAAAAATTATATAATACCGCTTCGGCACTAGGTTTCGGCAGAGCAACGGACATATGCGACGGACTCTCTGCTTCCGCAGGCAGTATGCCTAAACGGGAATCGCTTTCCAATATCGCATACCTTGCGAATTTCAGTATAGGGCAGGGCGAGCTTTTAACAAGTCCTGTTTCTATGCTTAATCTTTATTGCGCGGTTGCTTCGGACGGAGCCTATAACGAGCCCTCGGCAGTTGAGGGGACAGTCAAGGACGGCTCATATACTCCGTATAATAACGGCGGCAGAACAAGGGTAATGAAGAAAGAGACGGCAGAACAGATAAGAAAATATCTGTTGTCGGTAATTGAAGAGGGAACGGGAACCTCCGCAAAACCAATGACGGTAAGCGCCGCCGGTAAAACGGCTACGGCGCAGACGGGAAAATTTCAAAACGGAACGGAAATATGCGAGGGATGGTTTTGCGGATTTTTCCCCGCGGAAAGTCCCAAATACACGGTAGTGGTTTTTTCGGAAAATATTTCCGAGCAGAGCGAGACCTGCGGGGAGGTTTTCGCAAAAATTGCCGATGGTATTACTGAGCTTGAAAAAACGGGGGAGTAATGCTATTATATATCTGATATTTTTGTGCGGAAGTGAAACAATATGATAGTATACGATAAATTATGGATAACTATGAAGAATAAGGGCTTTACCACATATAAGCTTCGTGAGTTCTGCGGAATAGACAGCAAAACCGTACGCAGGCTTAAAGCCAATGAAAATATTGAAACAAAGACCTTAAATAAGCTTTGCGAGGCGCTTGAATGTAAGCTGTCCGACATTGCCGAATATGTGAAAGAATAAGAAAAACCGTCGGAAAAATTCCGACGGTTTTTTTGAGTTTACTGTTTTGCGGTGTCTATTATTTTTTGCGCTATTGCCGCCGGTACCTCCTCGTACCTTGTAGGCGTAATCGTAAACGATGCCGTACCCTGTGTGATTGAACGCATAGCGGTTGCAAAATCGGACATTTCGGAAAGCGGAACCTCGCCGATTATTTCCTGCATTTTGTTTTCCGCCGGATTCATTCCTATAATGCGGCCTCTGCGCTTGTTAATATCGCCTATAACATCGCCGAGCATTTCATCGGGAACGGTTACTTTAAGAGTGCCGATAGGCTCAAGCAAAACGGGGGATGCCTGCGGTATACCCTCTCTGAACGCTATTGACGCGGCGGTTTTAAACGCCATTTCTGAGGAATCTACCGGGTGATAGGAGCCGTCTACAAGAGTCGCCTTAATTCCCACCATCGGGTAGCCTGCCAAAACGCCCTTTGCGGTGCTTTCTCTGAGACCCTTTTCAACAGCGGGGAAGAAGTTCTTGGGTACCGCACCGCCGAATACCTTTTCTTCAAATACCAATTCATCGGACTCACAGGGCTCAAACTCTATCCAAACATCGCCGAACTGACCGTGACCGCCCGACTGCTTTTTATGTCTGCCCTGTATCTTTACGGGCTTGCGTATTGTTTCACGGTAGGCTATCTTGGGTGTTTTAAGCTCGACCTCAGCGCCGAATTTTGATTTAAGGCGTGATACTATTACATCTATATGCTGTTCGCCGAGGGCGGAAAGTATCTGCTCATGCGTATCGGGGTCGTTGAATACGGCTATTGTCGGGTCTTCTTCCGCAAGGCGGCTGAATGCGGCGGTAATTTTTT
Source organism: uncultured Oscillospiraceae bacterium (assembly GCA_900543215.1). Lineage (GTDB taxonomy): Bacteria > Bacillota > Clostridia > Oscillospirales > Acutalibacteraceae > UBA737. The sequence continues at coordinate 13,900 of UQQR01000012.1, forward strand.
CCTCGTCGCCCTTTGTCTTCGGATACACAGCCGATGAAATGCAGGGAGCAGGGAAGTCTATCGGTTTCACCTTTACCTTACCTGTTGCGGACAGTGTATCGCCCGTAAGCACATTTCCGAGCTTTGAAACGGAGCCGATGTCTCCTGCCTTGATAACATCTGCGTCCTCCTGCTTTCCACCCTTAAGCCACATAATTTTTGCAAGCCGTTCTTCGTTGCCCGTGCGATTGTTTATAAGCTTTGTGTCGTTTGTTATTTTGCCCGACACCGCTCTGAAATAAGAAAGCTTGCCTACAAACGGGTCGGCTATGGTCTTGAAAACGAATAGCGCATTCTCTCCGTTTTCATCAAATTTACAGGTTGTTCCGTCTTCAAGCGTATAAGAGGAATCCTCGCAGGTCGGCAAAGTTTCAAGCAAAATATCGGTCATCATAGGAACAGCGGCGCCTGTCTGCTGTGTACCGCAGAAAACAGGGCAAATATCGCCGCCCGCTATACCCCTTTTAAGACCTGCTTTTATTTCATCGGGTGTAAATTCCTCTCCGGAAAAGTATTTTTCCATAAGCGAATCGTCCGCAGTCGCAACTGCTTCAAGCAGCATATTCCGCATTTCGTCTATTTCGTTGCTTACGGGCATACGCATTTCTTTCGCGTCAAAGCCATCGCAGGAATAGGCCTTATTTTCGATAAGATTTATGTAGGATTTTACTTCATCGTTTTCAGGATAGGGAACAACTACTGGACATATAACCGCACCGTAATTTCCGACAAGCGCCGATATTACACGATAAAAATGAGCGTGCGACGAATCAAGCTTTCCTACAAAAAACGCTACCGCCTTGCCGAGGCTGCGAGCTTTTAAAAAGCTTTGCTTTGCACCCGAGGTAAGACCCGATTTACCCGATATTGCTATAAGCGCCGAATCGGCAGAGGCGAGCGCCTCGCTTACTCCGGCGGCGAAATCGAAAAGACCCGGAGCATCCGCGATGTTAAGCTTTTTTCCGTTTATCTCCAGCGCATAGACCGATGTTGAAACGGACACCTTGCGCTTTTTTTCCTCGGGATCAAAATCCATTACCGCAGTTCCGTCTGATGTCTTTCCTATATGTTCAATAGCCTTTCCGTAACACAAAATTGCATCTGCAAGTGTGGTCTTTCCGGAACCTCCGTGTCCCAAAACGGCTATGTTACAGGTCATATTAAGAGGGTATTGTTTCAATGTGATGCACTCCTTTGAAAAAAATCGCCTGATTTTCAGCACGATTAATGATTATAAACCTATTATAGCATATATCATTAGCAAATACAACCAATAATTATAAAAATGTTAAATTAAATATATTCAAATGTCATAATTGGGCGAATATTAAATATTTTTGTAGCTTTCGCAACAAAAAAATAACAATTTGTAATAAAAATACTGTAACAGTAACAAACTTGAAATCATTTGTAACCGAATTGTTCCTGCATTTTTGCGGCTGTGCGTGTATAATATAATCAGATACGGAGGCGATGAAAATGAAGAAACGGTTTTTGAATTGTTTGGCAACGATTTTGGTCCTGTTGCTTTCATTTTCCGTGCTTTCGGTAAGACCTTCCGCAAAGGAGAGCGAAGCTCCCGTTAAAGTCTCATCTTATGACGAGAACGAAGCCTTAAAGGCAAGATTTCTTAATATGCTCAATCACAATTTTGCTTACGATACAGCATTTGAGTCGGCTGAAGACCTTGTGAATTGTGCGGTGTTGGCGCGCCTTAATTTGCGTGATGATAAGGATGACTCCTATATTGCCGAGAATTACATTAAAGATTATCTTCTTGATATGTACGGAATAGAAATTGACGATTTTTCCGTGTTCAATACGGATTTTCCGCACAAGGACGGATTTGTTTATATAGTACCCCGCGGTTTTTCGGTGTTCTCACACAGTAATGCCGCAATTACCGAAAATGAGGACGGAACCTACATGGTTACTACCGATGTTACCGTAATCGGTCACGATTCCGATGAAGAAAAAGGAAAAGCCGTTACGATGTTTGTAAAGAGCAGTGATTCAAAATTCGGTTTCTATATCCTTTCTTCAAATATTTATTTTAATACCGATAATGCTTGAATTTGTATGAAATAACGCCCGACCGAAAGGCCGGGCGTTATTTCATATTCTTATAATTTTTGTGCCGAGGGCTTCGGCTTCGTATTCCGAATGTGTAACAGCAATTACCGTGCGGTCTCCAGCGCTTTTTAATATATGCTCTGCGGCAGTTTTGATATTGCCGCTGTCAAGACCCGAAAAAGGTTCGTCAAGTATAAGTGCCGTGTATTCTGCGCTCAGCGCACGGGCAAGCGCCGCACGTCTTAACATTCCACCCGAAAGCTCGCTCGGATATTTGTTTGCGGCGTTACCGAGTCCAAAAGCGGTGAGGTGATAAAGCGCAGTATCCTTTGCGGCGCCTATAAGCGTGATGTTATTCAAAACGGTTTTAAAGGGGAGCAAACGGTTTTCCTGGAACACGGCGGAAAATACTTCTCCGTATGTACCCACCGTTCCGCTTTGCGGCTTTTCAAGTCCCATAATAATTCTCAAAAGCGTTGTCTTGCCCTTTCCGCTTTCCGCAAAAAAGCAGATTTTACTGCCGTTTTCAAGCTGCAGGGAGAGGTTTTCAAATACGGGTTTTTCTTTGTAAGCAAATGAGACATTATTTAAGCTTATCATTTAAATACCTCCCCGCAAGCTTTTTAATTATAATTTCAAGTATCAATGATAAGAGTACTACAACGGCGGTAAGAGCAAACACGGTAGGGATTTCAAGGTACAGTTTGGCGTCCTGCAGAAGCCTGCCTATCGAATTTGACGGTCGGCAGATAACCTCTGCCGCAATGCCCGATTTCCACGCAAAGCCGAGCGCATTTGCGCAGGCGGCAACAAATGACGGCATTAAAAACGGAAGCTTTACCTGAAAAAAGGTCTTTACAGGACCGATTTTAAAAATATGAGCCATTTCAAGGTATCTTTTATCAATACTCTCTATACCGCTTTGGACGCTTGACCATATCATCGGGGTAACCATAAGAAAAGAAATGAAGACGGCAAGATATGCGCTTTTTATCCAAACGAGGGCGAGAATTATAAAGGACGCCACGGGAACCGCACGCACAATATGTAAAATCGGAGAAAACACGGCTTTGAAAACCGAAAATTTTGTGGAAAGCACGGCGCCTGTTACACCGACCGCAATTCCCGACAAATAACCTGCGGTTATGCGCAACATTGAATACAAAACCGCAATCCAAAAGTCCGTTGTTTTGCAAAGTCCCTTTAAGGTCAAGAAAACCGCATACGGATATGGAATAAGTATTTCCTTATCCGCAGCGGCAGCGGCGAACTGCCATACCGCAAGCCACAAAAGCGCTACGGCAGTCCACTTTAAAAGGTTTTTGATATTATTTCGCTTCATAGTAGAAGTTATCATCAGGTAAGGCTCCGCCTACACTCTTGGGATTAGCTTCAAAGAGGAATTTAAGATATGCGGAAAGGTCTGTTTTAAGCTTCGAAGAATCCTCATATACAATGTTGCAAAGCGGTATAGCTTTCTTCGCTATTGCGGCGGATGCTACTATGCCGTATTTTTCGCAAAGGGCGGCGGCAGTGTCTGTGTCGCTGTTTACCGAATCAACGGAGTCTTTGTATTCCTCAAGGAATATTTTAACTGCCTCTGGGTTATTCTGTATATACTCATTGCGTGCGACAATACAGCCCATAACAAGCTTGGTATCACTTACCTTATCCCATTCTTTGTTCATATCAAGGGCGATTTTTGCGTTTTGATCCTTGACCGTAAGGGTAGTTGCTACCGGCTGGGGGGCAACGGCAATAATGTTTTCATTCTGGGCAAATGCGGCTACAAGCTCGGTCGGCTGTGCGACAAAGTTTATCGTGACATCCTCGCCTGCCTTAAGACCGTTCTTCTCGAAAATAAAGTTAATTATATATTCGGGGTTTGCGCCCTGACCGGTTGCGTATACGGTTTTGCCTTTGAGGTCTTTAATTTCTGATACTTCCTCGCCCTTTGTAACAAGGCAGAGAACGCCTAAAGTATTTGCGGCAAGGACGGATATACCGCCGTTTGTCTTTTTATAAAGCGTGGAAGCAAGGTTTGTGGCAACAGCGGCAATGTCCGCTTCACCGTTTGTCAGTTTTGCGACAATTTCATCATTGCTTCCGACGGTGGCTATATTATAATTAAGTCTGCCGGTTTTATCCTCTGATTTTTTCATAAGGGGAGCAAGACCTATTCCGGTAGGACCGTTAAGACCGTACACATTGCATACTGTATCAAGCTTCGACGCGCCAGATGAAACAGAAGACGGCGCCGGCTCAGACGACTTGTTGCTTTCGGTTTTTGCGTTTCCGCAGGCTGAAAGCGAGAGCATAAGTGCTGCGGCGAGGATTGCGCTTAGTAGTTTTTTCATTTTTTTATCACCTTTATTCTGTTATTTTCCCTTATTATATTTCCGGATTGCTCAAGTGCGTCAAGGCTTCGGTAGAGACTGGCGCGCCCTAAACCCAACATTTTAGCAAGCATAGTCATACTTACGGGAATTGCGGCGTAACCATTGCTGTCCGATAACGAGGTCAGGTATTTTAAAACCGTATCATCGGCGTCGGAGCCTGAAATTACGCTTAGCTTATTATTAAGGAACCTTATTCTGTCTGATAAAAATGTAATATAGTTTACCGCAGTCTGAGGGTACTTCTTAAAAATTTCGGTTAAAACCGACTCTTTTATAAAGCAGATCTCGGTATCGGACTGTGCGGTTACAGAACTTACATACGATTTGTTGTGACCGAAAACCGCCGCAGCACCGAAGCAGCTGCCTGCGGACAGTTCTTTCATAACAAGCCTTCGTTCATTATTTGTGACCGCCACGGCTTTGCCCGTTACTATAATCGCTATTGCGCGCAAAAATGAGTCGCCCGAATAAATAAGCTCGCCCTTCTTGAATATTATTGTCTCATCAAACAAAGATATTATTGCTTCTTTATCGTCAGAGGACAGACCGTTTAAGAGAAACAGATTATCAAATACCGACATAATGCTCCTTAATTTGTCTCAAATGAGACGGTTTATTATATTATAACCTATATTTACCGATTGTCAAGACCGGTAAAAGCAAAAAATGAAATATTTTGAAATTTGGGTATTGACAAAAGCCTGTCTTAACGATATAATATACTGGTCTTGTTTGACACGGCTGTATAGCTCAGTTGGCTAGAGCATGCGGTTCATACCCGCAGTGTCATTGGTTCAAATCCAATTACAGCCACCACCGGCCCGGTGGTCAAGAGGCCTAAGACACCGCCCTTTCACGGCGGTAACACGGGTTCGAATCCCGTCCGGGTCACCATAAAAACCCACACCTTGGTGTGGGTTTTTTATTTTTTCCGGATAATTGTGATTTTTGTAGACATAAGCGTATTTACTGTGTTATAATATAAAAGGTTTGCTGCAATTACGTTGGGGATTTCAATGATTTCGGCAGCACCGCAAAATCAGCGCATGAAACAAACGGCTCTGTTCAGCTTGGAAAGAGCTTCTGCTCAGTTAACAGTTTTTTCAACGGTACGGAATTCATCGTATATTTTAAACGCAGCGGAAATTAAAACCGCCGCCGCTTGTTGAATTTACCGTTACGGCGGCACCGACGGACAGAATAACGGTAAAGCTAAACGGCGGAAGCACAGCCAAAAAACCAAACGCAGACAAAATACGCGATGAAATTTTGAGAAAAACCGAATGCTTGCAATTCTTAAAAATAAGGATTATTCCTTGCAAAATAAAAATCCCCTGAACCTGCGTTCAAGGGATTTTTGGCGGAGACGGAGGGATTCGAACCCTCGTCCCTCAAGGGGCATCATGATTTCGAGTCATGTCCGTTATGACCACTTCGATACGTCTCCGAATTGCGGACTGCAAAAATTATTATATTAATTTTGCAGCCGTATGTCAAGAAAAATATCATTTTTCTTAAATTAAATCTTAAAAACCCTAAAATTACAGAACGGAGGAAACAGTATGCTTAAGTACCTTAAAAAAAGACCTATGCTTCTATGCGGTATTTTGGGCAGTTTCCTCTGCGTTATAGGATACTATTCTCAAATTACGGAGTTTTTTATCGCACTGGGATTTATTCTTCTGTTCTTCTTTTTGAAAATCAAAAGGGTAAAGCCGGTGTTTTTGTTTGTAGTTGCGGTTCTTTTTACAATAAGTGTCAGCGTTATAATTAAGGATTCATCGGCGCAAAAAATATCCTCGCTTTCCGGAAGTACGGTAAGCGGAAGCTTTACGGTTGAGTCGGAGCCTGAGGGGCACGGGTCATATTATTATACGGAGCTTAAAGCAAAGAAATGCGAAGGACTTAAAAAGGGAACCAAAATTGCTGTTTTTACGGATAAAGCCGGCTTTGAATGCGGCGATATTGTAGCTTCCGAATTAAAGCTTAAAGCGGTTAAGGACAAGTATCTTAAAAGCGATTATGCGGATAAGATATACATTACCGGAAGCGCCGATAAAATAACCGTTATTAAAAAGCACGGCGACGGGGCGTTAGCGGCGGTTCACAAGCTGCGGCTTTATATTTCAAAGACATTGTTCGCAAATGTGGGCTACCGTGAAGCCGCAACGCTTACAGCCGTGGCTTACGGCGATAAATCCTACATTTCGGACGATTTTTACGGCTGTATCAAGTCTGCGGGAGTAAGCCATGTTATGGTGGTTTCGGGTATGCACCTCGCAATCATCGTTTCGCTTACCGCGGGGTTATGTGAAAAGATTTTTTACAATGCGTACATAAAGTGTTTCGCGGTTATTCTCACCGTTCTCGGAATGTCGGCTCTGTGCGGTTTTACAAAATCAATTTTAAGGGCGGGATTTTGCTATGTGATATATGCGGTCGGACTTGCCATTAAACGGGATAATACCCCGGAAAACACGCTCGGAGGCGCCGTTTCTTTAATATACATATTCTCTCCGTTTACGGTGTTCAGCATTTCTTTTCAGCTTTCAGCACTCTCAACACTGGGAATAGTTGCGGCGGCGGCACCCGTAAATGATGCGGTAATTAAACATAACTTAATCAAAAACGGACTTATAAGAGGTTTGTTTTCATCGTGCACCGTAACACTTTCGGCTCTTTTATTTACACTTCCCGTAACCGTTTACTGTTTCGGGTATATATCAACGGTTTCGGTTATAACAAACTTGCTCATATCCGACGCGGTCACGGCGGCGCTTGTGCTTACCGCCGCAGGACTTGTTATTTATGCGGTCTTTCCGCTTGCGGGCAGGGGCGTTCTGTTTTTCGCCGGAGTGGCAGCTCACTATATAAACGCTGTTATAGAATATTTCGGCTCGCTTAAATATTCGGTGCTGGAATTGGGTAACGGCGCCTTACCTATGTCGGTAGCGTTGCTTTTTACCGTTACTGCAATTTTGTTTGCCTGTAAAAAACATTCTGATAATGTAAGGCTTAAAAAAATTAACAATAAAATAATTCGTGAAGGCGGGGGCAGGCTTATATGGCGATAATATACGAGGATGCGCTTAAAGCTCAGCTTAAAGCCAAAAAAATACTTCCCGTTTATATTATAACGGGGGACGACGAATATTTAAAACAACTTTATGTAAATAAAATAATAAATACGGTTACAGACAAGGACGATGTTTTTAATTTCCAGCGTTTCGGGGCGGAATGTAATTTACAGGATGTTTATGACTCGCTTTCACAGCTGCCTATAATGGCAGACAGAAAATGTGCGCTTTTATGCGACTACGATATTGAACATTGCTCCAAAGAAAACTTTGACAGATTATTAAAGCTGGCAGAAGAAACATCGGATACTTCCGTGCTTATAATATGGTTTGACAGCCTTGAGACCGATGTTAAGAAAAGCACAAAATTCAAAAAGCTTATGCAGAGTGCCGAAAAGGGCGGCGGTGCGGCGGTTTTGCTGAACCACCGAAGAACACCTGAGCTTGTTAAAATGCTGACGGACGGGGCGGCAAAGCGGAACTGCAAAATGGAGACCGCCGCCGCTAAGTATCTTGTGGAAACGGCAGGCGACGATATTGCAATATTAAGAAACGAGCTTGACAAGCTGTGCGCTTATATGCCAAACGGCATTATTACAAAGGAAACGGTGGAAGATGTAAGCATAAAAACTCCCGAGGCGTCCGTTTACAATCTTTCAAAATTTATCTTCGCAAAAAATTCCGGTCAAGCCCTGACGCTTCTTGATGAATTGTTCTTTATGCGATTTGAACCTATGATGATACTTTACACCGTGTCGTCTGTTTATGTGGATATGTATAGAGTTTATGTTCTTAAAAAATCAGGTATGACAAATGCGGAAATAAGCGCGGAGTTCGGATATAAGGGGAGAGAGTTTTTGCTTGACAGGGCGGCGCAAAATCTTGCGAAAATGGACTTCGGCAGGCTTTCGCTCAGCTTCAGCGCCCTGATTAAGGCTGACAAAGCGCTTAAATCAAACGGTGCGGATCCGAGACTTGTGCTTGAACAGCTTATAATAAGGCTTATATACATTGTTGCAAAGGGTGAAACGGTTGATAAGGCTTAAACAGGCGGTCATTGTTGAGGGAAAATACGACAAGATTGCCCTTGAAAATGTAATTGACGCCGTTATAATCCCAACAAACGGCTTCGGAATTTTTAAGGACAGTGAAAAACGGGACATAATAAGAAATTTAGCGAAAAAAAACGGAATTATTGTAATGACCGATTCGGATTCGGCAGGCGCGGTTATAAGAGCGTATATCAAAAAAATAGCGTCGGGCGCCGAAATAACAAATGTATATGTCCCGTGTCTTTGCGGCAAGGAAAGGCGCAAAAACAAGCCCTCCGCCGAGGGGATACTCGGAGTAGAGGGGATGAGCCCCGAAATAATCGAGGAAGCGCTAAAACGGAGTAATGTGGGAACGCAGAAGACTGAAAACAGGAGAAAAATAACAAAATGCGATATGTTTTCGGCAGGACTTTCGGGCGGAGCAAACAGCAGTAAAAACCGAAAAAGCTTTTTAAGCTATCTTGAGATTCCTTGGGGCATTTCTTCATCCGCAATGCTTGATCTGCTTAACGGGATGTTTTCATATGAGGAATTTAAGGAGAAGGTTTCCGAATGGCAAAAAAATACGGACATAGGCTGAAGCCGCTTTATATTTTGGATATACTCAGAAGAAAAAGCGACGAAGCCCACCCCATAACCGCCGCGGTGATATGTAAGGAGCTTGAAAGCTACGGAATTACGGCAGAAAGAAAATCCGTATACTCGGATATAGCCGCGCTTGAGGAATACGGCTATGACATTATTAAGTCCGTCAATCCAAGAGGATGGTTTTTGGGTTCAAGAGAGTTTGAGGAACCCGAAATTTATTTGCTTGCCGACGCCGTGAGAACCGCCAAATTTATAAGCGCGTCAAAAACCGCGGGAATTATCAATAAGCTTGACGGATTTTTGTCCGAAGGGCAACGGGCAAAGCGGGAAAAACGGGTTTATTTTTCGGCAAATTCAAAATGCTCAAACGAAGAGATTTTTTACAGCATTGATTGCATAAGCGAAGCGATACAGACGGGTGTTAAAATAGAATTCGATTATATAAGCCGTGTACTTTCGCCTGACAGGGAGCTTGTAAAGCAGTCCCGTCATATGAAAATAAGTCCCTACGCGCTTACTTGGCAGGACGACCACTATTATGTTATAGGAAATTACGAAAAGTACGATAACCTTATTCATCTAAGGCTTGATCGTATGTATTCGGTACGGCAGACAAAGGAAAAATCAAGGCATTTTTCGCTTGTCAGCAAATACAGCGACCGTTTTGATGTTTCGGATTACACATCGGGACTTTTCAGTATGTACGGAGGAAAGCTTTGCACCGTTACGCTGTGCTGTAAAAAGTCTGTAATAGAGCAAGCAACTGACAGGTTCGGCGAAAATATTTTTATTAAAAATGTTACCGAGGATGAATTTTGTTTTTCGGTGGACGCGGCGCTTTCAGACGCGCTTGTCACTTGGATTATAAGCTACGGCGATAAAATAAGGGTTGTTTCGCCCAAGGAGCTTATCGATATGACTGTCCTAAGGGCAGAGGAAGTATTAAAAATTTACAGCTGTGGAGAGAAAAAATGAGTAAAATCGGATTTGACAACAAAAAATACATTGAACTGCAATCAAAAAACATCAGGGACAGAATAACAATGTTCGGCGGCAAGCTTTATATGGAATTCGGCGGCAAGCTGTTTGACGACTATCACGCCGCAAGGGTTCTGCCGGGATTTGAGCCTGACGCAAAGGTGAAAATGCTTATGGAACTTAAGGACGACGCGGAAATCGTAATTGCGATAAATGCGGACGCGATAGAAAAAAACAAGCGCAGGGGAGACCTCGGTATAACCTATGACCTTGACACCCTAAGGCTAATTGACGCATTCAGGGGTATAGGACTTTATGTGGGAAGTGTTGTAATTACCCGTTATACGGGTCAGCCGTTAGCGGAGGCGTTTGAAAACCGCCTTAAAAAGCTTGGAGTAAAGGTATACAGGCATTACCCGATAAAGGATTACCCCTCAAATATACCATACATAATAAGCGAAAACGGATTTGGTAAAAACGATTACATAAAAACCGAAAGAAAGCTTATTGTTGTTACCGCACCCGGTCCCGGAAGCGGAAAAATGGCAACCTGCCTTTCCCAGCTTTATCACGAGCATAAGCACGGAGTTAAAGCAGGCTACGCAAAATTTGAGACATTTCCTATCTGGAATTTATCGCTTAAGCACCCGGTAAACATTGCATACGAAGCGGCGACCGCCGACCTTGACGATGTGAATATGATTGACCCGTTCCATCTCGAAGCCTACGGAGAAACCACAGTAAATTACAACAGGGATATTGAGATATTTCCCGTGCTTAACGCAATGCTTGATGGGATACTCGGCAAATCTCCGTATAAGAGCCCTACGGATATGGGCGTCAATATGGCAGGCTACGGCATTATTGACGATGATGCCGTGAGAGCTGCCGCAAAGCAGGAAATAGTACGAAGATACTATGCGGCGGCAGTAAGCGTAAGACAGGGCTTAGCCGAGCAAAGCGATATTTCTAAGATTGAGCTTTTAATGAACCAGGCGGGAGTTTCCTCTGTTGACAGACCGGTGGTTGCGGCGGCAATAAATAAAGCGGAGCTTACGGGTGCGCCTGCGGCGGCAATAGAACTGCCGGACGGAAGACTTGTGACAGGTAAGACCTCAAGCCTGCTCGGACCTGCGGCGGCAATGCTTTTAAATGCGCTTAAGGAGCTTGCCGGAATACCCGATAATGTCAATCTTATTTCTCCGTCCGTAATAGAGCCGATACAAAGATTAAAAACCGAAATTATGGGCAATCACAACCCGAGACTGCACACGGACGAGGTGCTTATTGCGCTTTCAATTTGCGCGGCGACAAGCGATATTGCTAAAAACGCTCTTGATACTGTCCGTCTCTTAAAGGGTACGGAAGCACATTCAAGCGTTATATTGGCACGGGTTGATGAACAGCTTTTCAGAAAATTAGGTGTTAATATGACTTGTGAACCGAATTATCAAACAAAAAAGCTGTACCACAACTGATTTTATGAAAACCTGCAATTTATTGAACAGTATGATATGGTTTTTACGAAGTAAAAAGCAAAGTATATGAAAAAGTATACGTACTGAAATATCGCTACAATCGGATTTCTTGTGCCTGAGAACGGTATTTCGCATTAATTGGGGGGAGAAACCTATTATCGTTGCAACTGCGATACAAAAGATGATTGATTTTTATAATGGCAATATACACGACATTGACCATTTTCTTAAGGTTTGGGCATTGGCAAAGACCATCGGAGAACTGGAGGGTTTGGACAAGCACACACAGGAGGTTTTGGAGCTTGCCGCCGTTGTGCATGACATTGCATGTCCGCTGTGTCGGGAAAAATACGGTAATACCAACGGCAAAAATCAAGAGTCAGAGAGCCCGCAGTTAGTGAAAATGTTTTTCGAGAAGCTTTCGGTTGACCCCTGCGATGCGGAATGCATTTCATGGTTGGTTGCGCACCACCACACTTACACAAATATTGATGGAGCGGATCATCAGATCCTGCTGGAAGCAGATTTCCTGATCAATGCGGGCGAGGGCGCTTACTCACGCTCGGCAATCGAAAATTTTCGTCAGCGCGTATTCCGTACGGCAGCAGGTACGAAACTGTTGGACAGCATATATCCGAGGGATGCGGATAATACATAGGTTTTACAATCAAAATCAATTTGTGATGCAATGAAATGATTGAAACTAAGATAATTGATGCGAGGCACAAGGCAGATATAAACATTCCGAATGAACCGTTTCGGATATTCGGAAAAATTGTTTTATCATACGAAGGTAAAAACCGGGCATACAAATTACTCCGATTTGATTCCGAAAATATAACTGAAATGTGCTTTTCGGACGAAAATTACGATTACGATTCTATGACGGACAGCACTTTTCTCGATGCTTACGATGGAGATAAATGGGTCGGACTGGCTATTCTTCAACCGGGATTTTTTAAATATATGTATCTGTACGACCTGAAGTTTGCACCGCTGTAAACAAAGATAAAGGAATTTTCAGTCCGCATTTGTTTATGTGGTCGGGGAATATGATTTTTCAAAAAGTGGCGTTGAAACACCAAAATAAGCGTAAAAAATGACCGAAAGCGGAGAACAAACTCTGCTTTCGGTCAAAATTTTGGCTGGGGTGGCGAGATTCGAACTCACGAATGCAGCAGTCAAAGTGCTGTGTCTTACCGCTTGACGACACCCCAATGTTAAGTTTTGTTAAAAAAATTCCGCCGCTGTACGGCAGCAACGGACGATAGGAGAACGGCACGGCAAGCGTGCCTTAAATTATGGGGTGGAAGATGGGATTCGAACCCACGGTCTCCAGTGCCACAAACTGGCGCTTTAACCAACTAAGCTACATCCACCATAGAACAAACACTATTATACCATAGAAAACGCATTTGTCAACAAAAATTTTTGCCTAAAGCGAAAAATCCTCGGGCTTATAGTTATCCGCTATCTTAATTCGTTCGGGCACCCGTTTAAGAGGGTCGTATTTATAGTGCCGACAGGAGTCCCTAAGCTCGGTAACGCCGTGTTTTATGCAAAGAATTTCGTTGTTCATAGGAGACCTTTTGCCGTGCACGCAATAGCTGCACGAGTGCGGCAGCTTTTTATTAAACATATCAGACATTCTTATCACCGAAAATATTATACGATATCGTCGATGATTTTTCCAGTATTATTTTTGTAATAAAGCGATATTATTAAAATAATTACCATACTCAGCATTGAAAAGCTGAGTGCGGCGCCGCCTCGGTACGCTTTAAAAACAGGTGCGGTGCTTGTCGGGACGGTTATTTTAAAGCACTTAATGAGAATTTTTGTTATAACGGCTGACAATGCACCGTGTGCTATGCGAAAGCTTATAAAAAGCATAGGCTTAATTTTAATTTTTTTGCCTACACTTAAAACCTGACACCATATGCTTAATCCGGCGAAACCTAATAAAAAAGCCGTCCAAAGCACGCTTTTTACACCGTAAACCCCATTTGTAACCTCTGTTAATGCGGAAATATATTTTAAAATGTGATATTTCTCCGAATAGTAAGTAAGATAAGAGTTTAAAGAAGAAAAAAAGATAACATAACCGCAAATGCCGAATACCGCTTTTGCGGCAGAAGCCGAAGATATTACAAAATTATCCGACGGCGATGGAATATTTAATTTTTTTTCTTCGGAGCAGTCGTCCTTTTGCATCAGAAATGAACAGAAAAGGCTTATTATGAATGATGATACAATATGCGCCGTAAGCGAAACCCAACCAACAGCCTTTGAGCCGTATATGCCATTTCCTACTGCTATAACTATAAACGCCGGACCGGCATTGACGCAGTAATTAAGCATTATTCCCGCGTTTTCGGGAGTAATCCGTCCGTTTTCGACTGAATCGTTTATTAGCTTCGCGCCGATCGGGTATCCGCCTATCATACTTAAAATCATAACGGAAAACATTTCCCCCGATATGCCAAAAGCCCTTTTTGTGAGCGGTGAAACGGCTTTTAAACACCCGAAAAACCCCGAATTGCTTAAAAACAGCACGCACACAGTAAACGGAAACAGGGACGGAATTATTATTCTTCCCGAAATAAGTATGCCCTCCGCCGCACCGGCAGCGGATATATCAGGTTCTGCCAGCATAAGCAGGATAAGCATAAAAAAGCAGACGGTTAAAATTATTCTCGGTAAAGCGGATATACCTTTCATACGCAACTCTCCTTAAATAACTATATGCTTTTGAGAATTATTATAACAATATTTTCATAACATTAATTGCAGGGGAGTGTGCCAAGTGTCGAAAAAATTTAAGTTTGTATCGCAAAAGGCAAAGGAAAAATGGCGGATTTTCAACTATGCCGAAAAAAATGTAAACGTCGATATGGTAAAAGGTCCGCACATTGAACTTTTCGGCAATCGGGAGATCACGGTTGAGGGATGTCGCGGGGTGCTTGAATACAGCGGCGAATATATTAAACTGAGACTCAACAGGGGAGCGCTCATACTTTGCGGAACGGATTTTGATATATCCTGCTTTGAGGGAACTACCATAACGGTAAGAGGGAAAATTTCTTCCGCGGAGTTTTGTGTGTAGGTGATATAAATGTTGCTTTTGTATAGGCTGGCAAACGGCTTTGTTGAGCTTGAAATATCCGGAGAAAATGCCGAGTGCTTTATAAATATATGCGTAAAAAACGGTATAACGCTTTGGCATATAAGGCGGTACGGCAAGAAGCTTTATTGCCGTATGACGGTTAAATGCTTTAAGGCGGTGCGTACCGCGGTTTCGGGGAAAAAACTTAAAATCCACATAATCAAAAAAATCGGGCTGCCGTTTCTTGCGGCAAGGTACAGAAAGCGTTACGGAATTTTAGTCGGTGTTGTAGTATTTTTTGCTGTTTTAAAGCTTCTGTCCTGCTTTGTATGGACAATAGAAGTTGTCGGAAACGAAAGAGTAAATACAGAAAAAATACTTACCGCCTGCGAACAGCTCGGCGTTAAGGGGGGAATGAAAAAGCGCGGCTTTAATCCCAAAAATGCGGGGCAAAAGCTTTTGCTTAGCGTGGACGGACTTTCATGGGCGGCATTTAATGTTGAGGGATGCAAAATTACCGTCAATGTAAGCGAAATGAAGGACAGTTTAAAAGAAGCCGGTAAACCGTCAAATTTAAAAGCAAAGGCGGACGGAATTATAACAAAAATAGATGTAACCGCCGGAAACTGTGTTGTAAAGGCAGGAGATACCGTGAAAAAAGGCGACCTTTTGGTTTCGGGCGTTGTTGAAAATGAAAATAATGTAAAATTTGTACATTCCATCGGTAAAATCGAAGCGAAAACACAACGGGAAATAACCGTTTCGGCAGGCTATGTTAAGAAAGAAAAGGTAAAAACGGGAAAAGTCATAAACAAACGGGTTATTGAGCTTTTCGGTTTTAAAATACCGCTTTACCTCGGCTGTGTAAATGAGAAATATGAAAGCTGTCTTAAAACAGAAAGAGTGTCGCTCTTCGGTAACGGACTGCCGCTTAGAATATACACACGGCGCTTTGAAATTTTGGAGGAAAAAACCGAAAAATTGGACAGAAAACAGCTTGAAAACGAGCTTTTAAGGCTTTTTGCCGAAAGGGTAAGGGTAGAAAAAACAGGCGATTTTGAGGTCGAAAACCGTGAATTTGACGAAATTGAGGGCGGTATGAGGTTAAAAACGGTGATTTCGGCGTCCGAAGACATTGCGGCGGAGGATATTCTGTTATTTAATACTGGAAATTGAGAAAAATTGTGGTATAATATTATAAAAGGAAACTAAGGGAGATAACAGCTTGTTTGAGCAGACGGTCGATATTGAACGCATAGAGCAAATCGTTAATTTGTTCGGGAATTTTGATGAGAACATTAAGCAGATTGAAAAAAAGTATGGGGTTACCGTAACCTCACACGGCAGTCAGATAAAAATCAGGGGTGAGGTCACCGCGGTTATGAATGCCGTGCGCACCGTTGAGGCTCTGCTTACCATGATAAATAAGGGCGAAACAATAACCGACCGTGATGTTAATTATGTAGCTTCTTTGGTTGAGGACGGCGAGGAAAGCAAAATCGACGCCGTGACGGACGCAAACTGCGTTTGCATTACCTCAAAGGGTAAGCCTGTAAAGCCTAAAACAATAGGTCAGCGCCGCTATATAGATGCTATAAAGAATAATACGATAACGATCGGCGTCGGACCTGCCGGTACGGGCAAAACCTACCTTGCGGTCGCCTGCGCCGTGAGCGCTTTCAGAGCAAAAGAGGTAAACCGTATAATACTTACAAGACCTGCGGTTGAGGCGGGCGAAAAGTTAGGCTTTCTTCCGGGCGACCTGCAGCAGAAGGTAGACCCGTATTTAAGACCGCTTTACGACGCGCTTTTCGAAATGCTCGGCGCCGAGAACTTTCAAAAATGCCAGGAACGGGGCGATATTGAGGTTGCGCCGCTTGCGTATATGAGAGGCCGCACGCTTGACGACAGCTTTATAATACTTGACGAGGCACAGAATACAACAGGTGAGCAGATGAAAATGTTTCTTACAAGGCTCGGTTTTAATTCAAAAGCGGTCGTCACGGGAGATGTAACGCAGATAGATCTGCCGGACGGCAAGCGTTCGGGGCTTAAAGAGGCTGTAAGAATCCTTAAAAATGTTGATGATATTGCAATTCATTACCTGACGGGTAAGGATGTTGTCCGCCACAGGCTCGTTCAGGAAATTATAAAAGCTTATGAAAGAAGTGCTGAAAAGAAATGAGTATTAAAGTTAACATCACCGATGAGCAAAAGAAAATCAAGCTCCCCACGGGAACAAGGCTTCTTATAAGAAAGTCCTGCATAGCAACTCTTAAATTGGAGGGTTTTGAGGATTCCGCGGAAGTAAATGTAACGCTTGTTAATGATGAAATGATTAAGGAAATGAATACAAAATTCCGTAAAATCGAGTCTTCTACCGATGTTCTGTCCTTCCCGCTCGGTGAAAACGGAGTTTATGATGTTAACCCCGAAACAGGCGCTAAAATGCTCGGTGATATAGTAATATCGGTTGAACACGCTTATGCTCAGGCAGACCTGTACGGTCACGGCCTTGAAAGAGAAATAGCTTTCCTTACCGTACATTCAATGCTTCACCTTTTAGGCTATGACCACGAAAAGGGCGGACTTGAAAAGACGGTTATGCGTGAAAAGGAAGAAAAGGTGCTTGACGCGCTCGGTCTTGCGCTCAATAAAATCTGATACATATAGGAACGGATAAATGAAAGAAAAATCAGCTTTTATAACCATAATCGGCAGACCGAATGTGGGAAAGTCGTCGCTTATGAACAGGATACTCGGCACCAAGGTGGCGATAGTCTCCGATAAGCCGCAGACTACAAGAACCCGTATAATGGGCGTGCATACAAACGGCGCAGACCAGCTTGTTTTTATTGATACTCCGGGTTTTCATAAACCGAGAAATATGCTTGACAAAAATATGAATAAAGCCGTGGGCGACGGTATGGCTGATGTTGACGCCGCTGTGCTTGTTGTAGACGCGGCTCCCAAATTCAGCTTGAATGACGGTATTCCGCCCGCGGAGGCGGAGCTTATCGGCGAGCTTAAACGCAGAAAGCTTAAAGCGGTGCTTGCAATCAATAAAATTGATTTGCTTGAAAAAAAGGACATGCTGTTAAGCCTTATTCCGCTTTATATGCGCGAATTTGATTTTGACGCGGTCGTTCCGCTTTCCGCAAAGACGGGCGACGGAACCGATTTGCTTCTTGAGGAGCTCGGCAAGTATTTAAAGCCGTCCCCCCATTATTTTGCCGACAGTGATGTTACCGACCAACCCGAAAAGGTAATGGTTGCCGAAATGATCAGAGAAAAGCTTTTACGGCTTCTTGATAAAGAGGTTCCGCACGGTATTGCTGTTGACCTTGAACGCTTTTATGAGCGTGATAAGGCAGACGGCGAGCCTATACTTGAAATTGAGGCGGCGATAATATGCGAAAAGGAATCGCATAAGGGTATTGTAATCGGTAAAGGCGGTTCAATGCTTAAAAAGGTCGGAACGCTTGCAAGACACGATATTGAAAAATTTTTCGGCATACCTGCGTCGGTCAAGCTTTGGGTCAAGGTCAAGGAAGACTGGCGCAACCGTCAGGGACTGATTCACACCTTCGGACTGGACTGACTTTTATTACCTGTTATAAATTAAGATAGCTTACAGACACTTTTAATGTTATCTTTAATTTGGCAGGCGATAAAATGAAAACCGAAAATTTTTGGAATGATTTTTTAAAAAGCGGCAGGGTTGACGATTATCTCAACTTTGTAAATTCACGCAAGGAGAACGGCACGGGTGAGCGAGACTGCGAATCGTTTTACAACAGAGGCACTGGTTATAAGAGAGATGAAGGTGGGGGAGAGTGACCGTTTGGTTACTCTCTTTACTCGTGATTACGGCATTATCCGCGCGTTTGCTTCAGGAGCGGTGTCGGTAAAATCAAGGCGATGTACCGCCACAAGTCTGCTTTCTTATTCAAGCTTTACCTTAGTTAAAAAAAAGGATACATACAAAATAAGGGAAGCTGTGCCGATAAGAATATTTTTCGGCAGCGGATGCGATATAGATCAGCTGGCTTTGGCGCAGTATTTTTGCGAGCTTGCCGCAATTTTTTCATCGGACGGCGGCGAGGGCACGGAATTTTTCAGACTGATTTTAAACTCACTGTATTTTTTAAGCTGCGGCAAGCGCACTCCCGCGCTTATTAAAGCGATAACCGAATTAAGAACCGCCGCTGTTTCCGGCTTTATGCCAGACCTTGTGGCTTGCGACGGGTGCGGAAAATTCGAGGATGACATAATGTATTTTGACTTTCTTAACGGCAAAATATATTGCGGAGAGTGTAAGCCTGAAAATCAGCAGATACAGCCTGTTTCAAAAACCGTGCTGTCGGCTATGCGTCATATAGTTTATTCCCGTTTCGAAAAGCTTTATTCCTTCAGTATCCCAGATAAACAGGCGGAGCTTCTTTCGGATATAACGGGGAGGTACATTACGGTTCAAAGCGACCGAAGATTTACGGCGCTTGACTTTTACGAGAGCATTAAGGAGAAAAAATGAAATACGATATTTCAAGAAATGCTAAAACGCTTGAGCTTGATAAAATACTTGAATTGTTATCCTTGCAGGCAGGACTTGAGGATACGGCGGAAAATGCGCTTTCGCTTACACCGTCCAGCGATTTTGAGGAAGTAAAGGCGTCGCTTGACAAGACAAACGACGCATATATATTTATGTCTAAATACTCCGCCCCCTCATTCGGTGCTGCAAAAAATGTTTCATCTCCTCTTAAAAGGGCGCAGGCGTCGGCGGTGCTTTCAATTAAGGAGCTGCTTGATATTGCGGAGACGCTCAGAATAATAAGGGGAGTTAAGGTCTGGCGTGAAAACTGCGGCGGCTTAAAGGATACCTCGCTTGAGGATTATTTTTATTCGTTAATACCTAATAAATATCTTGAGGATAAGATAAATTTTGCGATAAAATCCGAAAAAGAGCTTAACGATAACGCTTCGCAGGCGCTGTATGATATAAGACGGAAGCTTACGGCAAAGTCCGCCAAGATCCGTGAAATACTTGAAAGAATTGTAAGAGGACCGACGGCAAAATACCTGCAGGACGCCATTATAACACAGCGCGACGGCAGATATGTGGTGCCTCTTAAATCGGAATACAAGGGTCAGATAAACGGAGTTGTGCACGATACCTCGGCGACAGGCTCTACAATTTTTATAGAACCGATGTCGGTAGTTGAAACAAATAATGAAATAAGGGTCTTAAAATCCCGTGAGCAGGAGGAAATCGAACGGATATTATCCGAGCTGTCAGCGGACGCAGGCGGCTCTGCCGACAGTATTATAACCTCATATAAGGCTCTTTGCGCCATAGATATGGCTTTTGCAAAGGCGAAGCTTGCGTATAAAATGAAAGCCTCGCTCCCTATTATCAATAAGGACGGGCATATATTTTTAAAACGGGCAAGGCATCCGCTTATTTCCTATAAAACGGTAGTACCTGTAACGGTGGGACTGGGCGGCGAGTATGACACTCTTGTAATAACAGGTCCTAACACCGGCGGTAAAACCGTAACGCTTAAAACAATAGGACTGCTTACCGTAATGACAATGTGCGGACTTATGATTCCCGTCGACGACGGAAGCCGTATTTCCGTTTTTGAAAAGGTCTTTGCCGATATAGGCGACGAACAAAGCATTGAGCAGTCGCTCTCGACCTTTTCCTCTCATATGGTTAACATAATATCGATAACGGAAAATGCGGACAACAATTCTCTCGTGCTTTTCGACGAGCTGTGCGCGGGAACCGACCCTGTCGAGGGTGCAGCCCTCGCAAAGGCAATTTTAATGCATTTGTCGTCTGTCGGCGCCAAGGTTGCCGCAACAACGCACTATCCCGAACTTAAATCTTATGCGATAGACACCGAAAGGGTTGAAAATGCTTCCTGTGAATTCGATGTAAAAACCTTAAAGCCGACTTATCGCCTGATTATCGGAATGCCGGGGCGTTCAAACGCCTTCGCCATTTCAAAACGGTTGGGGTTAAATGCGGATATTATAGACGCGGCGGAAAAAGAGGTTTCGGACGAGGACAGGCGGTTTGAAAGGGTAGTAGACTCGCTTGAAAATGCAAGGCGACAAGCGGAGGAAGAGCGTAAAAAGGCGCAGGAACTTCGCATAAAGCTTGAACAGGCAAAGAAAAAATCCGAACAGCAGGAGCATGACCTTGAACTTAAGCAGGAAAAGCTTTTGGAAAAAACAAGGGAGGACGCCGGCAGAATCATAGAAAACGCGCGTAACAAATCCGCATTGCTTTTAAACGAGCTTGAGGATATGAAAAAGCAACTTAACGCCGAAAATGCGGCGGCTATCGCTCAAAAAGCACGAGCCGCTTACAAAGCCACCGTAAACGAGCTTGAAAAGCGCTCCGATCCCGTAAGAACCAAAAAAGCCGCCGGAGAGGCGGTAACAGAGCTTAATAACGGCGATATAGTTCTTATAGCGGATATTAACAGGGACGCCACCGTGGTTGACATAAAACCCAAAGACAAAAAAGCGCTTGTAATGTCCGGCTCTATTAAAATGTGGGTGGATTTTGAAAATCTGCGGCTTAAAAGCAAAAACGCATCGTCCGCGGAATTTAAGAAAACAAGGCGTGTCACGGGTCTTGTCTCAAGGGGTCAGCGCACCGTTTCGGGCGAGGTTGATTTAAGAGGTATGGCGTCCGACGAGGCAATTATGGAGCTTGATAAGTATATCGACAACGCTGTGCTTTCGGGTATAACCACCGTAACAGTCATTCACGGAAAGGGAACGGGTACCTTAAGGAAAGCGGTTCAGGCACACCTCAGAAATCATAAAAACATTTCGTCGTTCAGAACGGGAACATTCGGCGAGGGTGAAAACGGCGTCACCATTGCGGAAATAAAGGAATAAATAACGGAAAAACAAAAAATGCGTCGTTAACGCCGCAACAAAATAAAACTAAGGCTTATCTACAAACCGAACGGAGCTGTTCTTTACAGAACAGCTCCGCTTAATTTTTCAAGTATAATTTCCACGGCTTTTTCGGTGTCGGTGCCGTCTACGGTAATATCGGCATATTGTTTATAAAGCGGCAAACGTTCATCAAAAAGTGATTCAAGGGTTTGACCTTTACGCATTGCGATACCTCTTGTGGTTATATTGCTTATACGCCGTTTAAGCTCGGCAACAGGGACATCCAAAAAGACGATGGTACCCATTTCCTTAAGATGCCGCATAGCCTTTTCGGTGCAGACGGCGCTGCCGCCTGTTGAAATCACGCTGTTTTTACAGGAAAGATCGGTAAGAATATCGCTTTCGGTCTTTAAAAAGCTGTCAATGCCCGAGCCGTCAATTATTTCCTGAAGCTTTTTTCCGGTTTTCCGCTGTATTAAAAGGTCGGTATCAACAAATTCCATACCTGCGGCTTTTGCGAGGATAACGCCCGAAGTGCTTTTCCCCGATCCGGGCATACCGATTAAAATAATATTGTTCATATCAGTTTTTAAGGCTCTGAAGCGGCGCCGGTATTCTTCCGGCACGGTCTATAAACTTTTTGGGGCTTTTATCAAGGTGAACCTTCATTATCGGACCCGAACCCAAAAGACCGCCGAAATTAAGCTCTTCTCCCGCTTTTTTGCCGATTGCCGGTATAACACGGACGGCAGTTGTTTTGGAATTTACCATACCTATCGCGGCTTCGTCCGCAATTATTGCGGAGATAACCTCGGAAGGTGTTTCGCCCGGTATCGCTATCATATCAAGACCGACCGAGCAAACTGCAGTCATAGCTTCAAGCTTTTCAAGCAGCAGCTCGCCCGAACGGGCGGCGTTTATCATACCCGCGTCCTCTGTTACGGGTATAAAAGCGCCCGAAAGACCGCCAACCGATGAGGAAGCCATTACTCCGCCCTTTTTAACCGCGTCGTTAAGAAGAGCGAGCGCCGCGGTCGTGCCGTGTATTCCGCAGGTCTCAAGTCCCATTTCCTCAAGTATGTGCGCCACCGAATCGCCGACGGCGGGGGTGGGGGCGAGCGACAGATCGACTATTCCGAACGGAACGCCGAGCCGCTTTGAAGCTTCTGTTCCCACAAGCTGACCCATTCTTGTTATTTTAAACGCGGTTCGTTTGATAATCTCGGCAAGACTGCCCAAATCGCCGTCGGGGCACTTTTTAAGCGCAGCTTGCACAACGCCCGGACCCGATACGCCTACATGTACAACGCAGTCCGGCTCGCCGACACCGTGGAAAGCTCCTGCCATAAAGGGGTTATCCTCAACGGCATTGCAGAAAACAACCAGCTTTGCACAGCCGATACAGTCACGGTCTGCGGTCTTTTCGGCGGTTTCCCTTACAACCTCGCCCATAAGCTTAACGGCGTCCATATTAATACCCGATTTGGTTGAGCCTATGTTTACGGACGAGCAAATATTCTCAGTTACCGAAAGCGCCTCGGGAATGGATCTTATAAGAGCCTTGTCGCCTGCCGAGAAGCCCTTATGTACAAGTGCTGAATATCCGCCTATAAAATTTACGCCCGTAGCGTCCGCCGCTTTTTGCAAAGCCTTTGCGTATATCACGGGGTCGCCGCCTGCCGCCGCAAGCAAAGCGATAGGTGTTACCGAAATACGCTTATTGATAATCGGTATACCGTATTCCTTTTCAATGTCCTCGCCTGTTTTAACAAGATTGCCGGCAAGACGGGTAATTTTATCGTAAACCTTTTCGGCGGAACGCTTTATATCGGAATCCGCACAGTCAAGCAGGGAAATACCCATTGTTATTGTGCGAATGTCAAGCTTTTCCTCGGAAATCATACTGATGGTTTCCATTATATCGTTTATGTTAAGCATCGGTATTAATACTCCTTTTTAAATTCGGTGCATTGAGTTGAAAATATCCTCATGCATAACACGGATATCAAGTCCGTTCCCGCCGTCGATATTTTTCATTTTATCGGAAAATTCGGCAAAGGAGCAGTTAAGCGAGCCTATTTCCGTAAGCATAACCATTACAAACATATCCTGAAGCACGGATTGTGTTATGTCCACAATATTCGCGTTGCACTCGGCGCATACGGCGCTTACCTTCGCAATAATGCCGACAGAGTCCTTACCTATTACAGATACTACCGTTTTCATTTCATTCACCCTTTAATAAGTCATTACTGTGTTTAATACTAACACAAATCAGGTCTAATATCAATTATTATTTTAAAAAAGCGGTGATTTGCACAAAAATACTGCGATTATTATTTTTTTGTATAACAATACAACAAAATGTAGAGTTTGTTATTGACTTTAAACGCAATATATAGTAGTATTTATATACTTGGACGGAGGTTGAAAATATATGACGCATAAGAATTGGGAAGAATTTTTACCCGGCGTATGGCAGGATGAAATAAATGTCCGTGATTTTATACAGCACAATTATCACGAATATAAGGGAGACGACAGCTTTTTGTGCGGTGCCACCAAACGCACAAAGGAACTTATGAGCAGGGTCAACACTCTGTTTGAGGTTGAAAGACAGTTCGGCGGCGTGCTTGATGTTGACGCCGATACGGTGTCGGGTCTTACCTCGTATTCGCCCGGATATATTGATAAGGAAAAGGAAATAATCGTAGGTATGCAGACCAACCGACCGCTTAAAAGGGGAGTAAACCCCTTCGGCGGACTGCGTATGGCAAGGCAGGCATGCGAGGCTTACGGCTATACCCTAAGCGACAGTATAGAAAAGCAGTTTAAATACAGAACCACCCACAATGACGGCGTTTTTGCGGCTTACACAGACGAAATGCGTGCCGCCAGACACTGCCACCTTATAACGGGACTTCCCGACGCTTACGGGAGAGGAAGAATTATAGGCGATTACAGGAGAGTCGCTCTTTACGGAATTGACAGGCTTATTGAGGAAAAGAAAAAGTACAAGCGCGGTTTGGCGGAGTTTGATTTTGACGAGGAGCATATACGCCTTGCCGAAGATCTGTCACAGCAGATAAAGGCGCTCGGCGGCATTAAGGAAATGGCGGATATGTACGGCTTTGACATAAGCGAGCCTGCGGAGAATGCCCGTCAGGCGGTGCAGTGGACATATTTTGCGTATCTTGCGGCTATCAAGGAGCAAAACGGCGCCGCAATGTCGCTCGGCAGAGTAAGCACATTCCTCGACATATATATCGAGCGTGACCTTAAGAACGGCAGGCTTACCGAAAAGGAAGCGCAGGAAATTATGGATGATTTTGTTATAAAGCTCCGTATCGCAAGGCACCTGCGTACTCCCGAATATAATGAGCTTTTCGGCGGCGACCCTATGTGGATAACCGAAAGCGTAGGCGGCATGGGCGAGGACGGCAGAACTCTTGTTACCAAAAACAGCTACCGTATGCTTAATACGCTTTATACCTTGGGATCGGCGCCCGAGCCTAACCTTACGGTTCTTTGGGCTAAGGATCTGCCGCACAGCTTTAAAAAATACTGTGCGAAGATTTCCTGCGATACCGACTCGATCCAATATGAAAACGATGATGTAATGCGCCCGATATACGGCGACGATTACGCAATAGCCTGCTGTGTTTCCGCTATGAAGATTGGTAAACAAATGCAGTTTTTCGGTGCAAGGTGCAATCTTGCAAAGCTTTTGCTTTTGTCGCTTAACGGCGGATATGACACTGCAAGCGGAAAAAGCATAGGACCGCAGATGAAGCCATTTGATGACGAAATTCTCAATTACGATAAGGTTTATGAAAGATTTGCGGAATATGCCGTGTGGCTTTCAAGGCTCTATGTCAATACAATGAATGTTATACACTATATGCACGACAAATACGCCTACGAGCAGTCGCAAATGGCGCTTCACGACAGTGCGGTTCACAGATTTATGGCGTTCGGAGTTGCGGGGCTTTCGGTTATAACCGATTCGCTTTCGGCAATTAAATATGCAAAGGTGCGCCCCGTAAGGGATGAAAACGGATATATCGTTGATTTTAAAACCGAGGGAGATTTCCCTAAATACGGTAATGACGACGATCGTGTTGACAAAATAGCAAAAGAGCTTACGCATCTTATGATAACCGAGCTCAGAAAAACTCCGACCTACCGAAATGCGGAGCATACGCTTTCGGCGCTTACAATTACATCGAATGTTATGTACGGCAAGCATACCGGCGCTACGCCTGACGGCAGAAAAGCGGGTGCTCCTTTTGCGCCCGGCGCAAACCCAATGCATAACAGGGAGGAAAACGGCGCACTCGCTTCGCTTAATTCTGTTGCGAAAATTTCTTATGACGACTGCCGTGACGGTATTTCAAATACTTTTTCGATAACTCCCGATACGCTCGGCAGAACAAAGGGCGAGAGAATAGACAACTTGGTTTCCGTGCTTGACGGATATTTTGCCAAAAAAGCACATCACATCAATGTAAATGTGCTTAACAGGCAAACCTTGGTTGAGGCGTATAACGACCCGACCGCATACCCGAACCTTACCATCAGGGTATCGGGGTACGCCGTAAACTTCCACAAGCTTTCCCGTGAACAGCAAAGAGAGGTCATAAGCCGTACATTCCACGAGGCTATGTAATGAGCGGCGATATAAAGGGTAGAATAAGCTCATTTCAGACCCTCGGTACACTTGACGGACCCGGTGTAAGATTTGTGGCGTTTTTACAGGGCTGTCCGCTCAGGTGCGTGTGCTGTCACAACCCCGAAACATGGGATAAAAACGGCGGCACGCTGTACATCGCTGAGGAGGTTGTCCGCAGAACTCTCAGATATAAAGAATACTTTGGGAAAGATGGCGGCATAACACTGTCGGGCGGCGAGCCGCTTTTACAGCAGGAATTTACGGCAGAGATTTTAAGGCTTTGCCGTAAAAACGGTATTAACACCTGTCTTGATACCTCGGGCTGTATTAAGGATATCGGAAATGTGCTTGATTATACCGATTACTGCCTTTTGGACATAAAGTATTCTTATGATGAGGATTATAAAAAATATGTCGGTTGCGGAATAGAAGCGCCACTTATGTTTTTGGAGCAGTTGGAAAAGAGAAAAATAACGACCCGTATACGACAAGTTATTATACCCGGTCTTAACGATAATTCGGACAGCATAAAAAGGCTTAAGGAAATTGTCTCTCGTTACAGCTGTGTTTCGGAAATTGAGCTTTTGCCGTTTCGCAAGCTTTGCGCTTCAAAATACGATAAGCGGGGGATAGATTTTCCGCTTAAAAACACGCCCGAGGCGACCAAAGCCTTAATTGATAAATTAAATTTTTATTTATGAAAAAGAGAACGCCCACAGGCGTTCTCTTTTTCGCTACCGCTGTGTATTAGCAGCCGCATCCGCAGCCGTTGTCGCAGCCGTTGTTGCTTCCGCAACCGCCGCAGCCGCCGCAGCATACGAGGATGAGTATAAGGATTATGATCCAAGTACAGCCGTTACCGCCAAAGCAATTATTGTTACACATATTAAAGACCTCCTTTTTGTCTTCATCACATACTATGTCGGTTTAATAATTTGTGTTACCGAACTATCACGAAAAAACATTTGACTTTTACTGACTATGGTGTATAATTAAAGTCAGTAAAGGTCAGTGGAGGATGTTAATATGAGAATGAGTGATTTGATCACACACGAAATAATAAGGATGCTGAATGAATCGGGCGCAAATACCGCCGAAATACAGCGTAACGAATTTGCCAATAATATAGGCTGTGCGCCGAGCCAGATAAACTATGTGCTGTCATCTCGTTTTACGCCGGAGCACGGCTATATAATCGAAAGCCGCAGGGGCGGCGGGGGTTATATCCGCATAAAGCGAGTTATGCTTAATCATACCTCGGCGCTAATGCACATAATAAATTCAATAGGCGATTCGGTTGACACTATGACTACAAGAATAGTAATAGAAAACTGTATTGAGTCAAAAATAATAACGCCCGATGTGGCTTTGCTTATAGCCTCGGCGGTTTCGGGTAATGTTATGCAGTCTGTTCCGGTGGAAAGCAGGGACAAACTCCGTGCGGCATTGCTTAAACAAATGCTGCTTACGCAAATTAAATAGGAGGTAGACTATGCTTTGCGATAAATGCGGAAAAAACGCCGCAACAACACATATAAAGCGCATAATTAACGGGGTTGTAACAGAGAGCAATCTCTGCCCCGAATGTGCCGAAAAATCAGGCTCGCTTTATAAGGGCGGTCTTTATAATATGCTCGCGTCGGTTCTCGGCGACGCTTCGGAGCTTATGATAGGCGAGAACCAAAAGAGATGTCCCGTTTGTGGCTCTACCTTTGCGGAAATCGCAAAGACCGGCAAAATGGGCTGTGCCGAATG
Organism: uncultured Oscillospiraceae bacterium; assembly: GCA_900543215.1. Lineage (GTDB taxonomy): Bacteria > Bacillota > Clostridia > Oscillospirales > Acutalibacteraceae > UBA737. The sequence goes on from UQQR01000012.1 coordinate 42,041, forward strand.
TTACAAAACTTTCGGTGCCGAATTGGCGCCGTATCTTAAAAGGATACACGGAACGGTCAGGCATACGGGCAAAATACCGAACAGTGCGCCGCTTACGGTAAGACCGAAACCCGAAAGCGCGGATACACTGCGTATGGAAATGAATAGGCTTGTAAGCGAGGAACGGTTTGAGGAAGCGGCTGTTATAAGGGATAAAATAAAGAAATTGGAGGAAAAGGAAAATGAGTAGCTGGTATGTCGGCAGAGCGCCCGAGGACGATATTGCCGTAAGCTGCCGTATAAGACTTGCGAGAAATATATCGGGTCTGCCCTTTCTTTCAAAAATGACCGACGGGCAAAGGCGCGAGCTTATGGAAAGGGTTAAGTCGGCCCTACTTGAAAGCAATACGCCTTATGCTAAAAATCTTAAATTCATAGATATGGTTTCCGTGCCGTCAAATGAAATCGGCGCAATGGCGGAAAGGCATATAATAAGTCCCGAATTTGCCGAAAGCACCTTAAGCCGTGCGGTAATACTTTCCGATGATGAAAGCATAAGTATTATGATAGGCGAGGAAGATCATATAAGAATACAGGTTATTTTAGGCGGCTTACAGCTTGAAAAGGCTTACGATATCGCAGAGCGGATTGACACCTTTCTTTACGAAGCGTTACATTTCTCGTTTGACAGTGAGTTAGGCTTCCTTACCGAGTGTCCCACCAATCTCGGAACGGGACTGAGAGCCTCGGTTATGCTTCATCTGCCTGTTACCGAATCGGACGGAGAGATAAGGCGTATAGCGGATACCGTGGGTAAAATAGGCTTTACGGTAAGAGGAATGTACGGCGAAGGCTCGAAAGCTAAGGCTTCAATGTATCAGGTCTCAAATCAAATTACGCTCGGAATCAGCGAAAAGAACGCCATAAGCAATCTTAATATAATAACCCGTCAGTTGATTCAGAAAGAACGGTCGGGGAGAGAGGCGCTCGAACGCCTTAAGGCGGAGGATATTTGCTGCAGAGCACTCGGAATACTTAAAAACTGCCGTATTCTTTCAAACGAGGAAATGATGAAATTACTTTCGGCGATTAAACTCGGCGTCGGTATGGGCATAATAGAGGAAAAGGCAATGCCCGTAAAACTGCTTGTCGAAGGTCAGCCGCATATGCTTATGAAGAAATACGGTAACATTGCGGAAAACGAATACGATATATACAGAGCGGCTTTTATAAGGGAGCAATTAAAGGATACCGAGGAGGTATAGCGATTGAAATATAATTTTAATGGTTTCACATCTAAGGCAAACGAAGCGCTTAATCAGGCTATAAGCTCTGCCGAGGCTTTGGGACACACCTATGTCGGGAGCGAGCATCTGCTTTTGGGGCTTCTTAAAATAGGCGGCGGATTTGCGGCGGCACTTCTTAATAAAGCAGGCGTGACCGCCGACGGTGTGGAGGAGCTTATAAGGGCGGAAATCGGATGCGGAACACCTACAAGGCTCTCTCCCGATTATTTTACACCCCGTGCGAAACGGGTTGTGGAAAACGCAATGTCAAGCTGTGCGGACACAGGTAAAAAATATGTGGGTACTGAGCATCTGCTGCTCGGAATTTTAAGCGACGGGGATAATTACGCCATAAGATTTTTAGGGGAGCTCGGTGCGGACGCGGCGTCTCTTACCTCAGCGGCTTTAAAGGCGTCTGGTATAGACCTTGCGGATACGGGAGAGCCTAAAAGCTTTTCCCCGGCCGGCAAAAAGGATGTTAAGCTGCCCACGCTTTCAAAATACGGCAGGGATCTGACCGAGGAAGCCTCAAAGGGCAAGCTTGACCCCGTTATAGGCAGAGAAAAAGAAATTGAAAGAATAATACAGATACTTTGCCGCCGCACTAAAAATAACCCCTGCCTTATAGGCGAGCCGGGCGTCGGAAAGACCGCTGTTGTAGAGGGACTGGCGCAGAAGATAGCGGACGGCGAGGTGCCGGGGCTTCTTGAAAACAAAAGAGTATTCGCACTTGATATAACCGGTATGGTTGCCGGAACAAAGTACAGGGGCGATTTTGAGGAGCGCATAAAAACGGCTGTTGAAGAGGTTATAAACGCGGGAAATATTATACTGTTTATAGATGAGGTTCACACGCTTGTGGGAGCAGGCAGTGCCGAGGGCTCAACCGACGCCGCAAATATATTAAAGCCGTCGCTTGCCCGCGGTGAATTTCAGCTTATAGGCGCTACCACAATATCGGAATACCGCAAAAATATCGAAAAGGACCCTGCTCTTGAACGCCGTTTTCAGCCTGTAACCGTAGCAGAGCCGTCGGAAAAGGACGCCGTATTAATTCTTAAAGGACTTAAGGATAAGTACGAGGCGCACCACAGAGTCAGGATTACAGACGGCGCTATTGAAGCCGCCGTAAAGCTTTCTGTGCGTTATATAAGCGACAGATTTTTGCCCGATAAGGCGATAGATCTGATAGACGAGGCGTCTTCAAAGGTGCGGCTTGCCTCCTGCGCCGCCCCAAA
>UQQR01000013.1 GCA_900543215.1 uncultured Oscillospiraceae bacterium
TTATTTCTGTTTTTACCGCATTTCTGCGTTTACACAAAATTTGGGATAGAGCCAAAAATGCAAAAATTGATATCGACTGTCAAGATTGTATTAAGTGCAAGAAAAAATCGTTTCTTAATTTTAAATACATACTAATTCATATTTTCCTCTATATTCTTCCTTTCATTACATTGTTTCTTATAACAAATTGGATTAGCGCATTAACAATAATTCTTATTATTTTTGTGTCACACGGCGTTATTGATATTTTATCTTGTTTTTTAAATAAAAAGGCTAAACAAACATTAGTGTTTAGCCTTGATCAATTTCTGCATACAGTTATATTGTACTCGGTATATAAAACATTTAGATTTAACGTAGTTCTTGAGAAATATATTCTTGAATCCAAAATTGTCTTTACGGTTTTAATATTAATTGTACCATGCTCGGTTTTTATAAACAAACTATTCGAAGACCTGTATCCGGAAACAATAAATGCGGGCATATTTGACATTGGAGCAATTATTGGTGTTCTTGAGAGATTTTTAGTGATAATATTTTCGTATTTTCAGAATTTTGCAGCAATTGCCATTATAATAACTGTAAAAACCTGGGCAAGATCTAATGACTTGAAGGAAAAAGAATTCAGAAATAAATATTTGTTAGGAACATTAGCAAGTTTGGTGCTGGCTCTGTGCAGTTATATATTATTTGAGTTTACTTTATAAAACTATATTTACAAAACATTAGTGTTTAATTGGCAGAAATAAGAATTCAAAATCGGTAAATTAATCTTTCACCGAGGTGGCGTTACCATCAGGTTCATATTTTCGAAAGGAAGTGCAGGTTCAATTCCTGTTACCCGCACCACGCTCAAAGCCTTTATTGATGCGGCTTTGAGCGTTTTTTCTTTGCTTAAAAATCTAGCCTAAAACACCTGTCACACACCAAAATCGGGCGCACAGCATATAGTTGTACGCCTTCCGAACTTTTATATGTCTAACAGGCGTAGGATTTACATCTCAGTCATATTCTCCCAATTCGGAAAATACCATACCTCGGCATCTCTGCCGATTATATAGCTGCTTTCATCGTAGTAGTCGATATGCATACGGAATTAAAAAAATATATTGAAGTCAGTTTTTTATTTTGAATTTTTCAAATTCAAAAATAAATTTATTTGTTAATTCAACCGTATTATTATCGAACAACTGATTCCAAGTATCATTCTCGCTTGTGCGTAGACTTATGGCCGTCTTAATTTTTGAAATATCTTCGTTAGAAACTCCTTCTAAAATCTTGTATAAGAATCGAGAGTAACCAACGTTTTTACAGCAAAATGTTCCAACTGTGGTAAACAACGTTAAAATAAAAGTGAGTGTTTTAGATGAAACTTCCATATTCTTTGAGATTTTATATAACTCAGTAGCTCTTTCAATTAAGTATATAGTAAGATCATTGTTTCCTTGATTGATACTATTGATTATAAACCAACCTAAAGAATTTGAAACCCTCCTCAATCCTTCCTCAAAATTATTTTCGATACAATCAGTACCGATATTAAACATAGCTCTATATAACTTTTTTTTCTTTTCAGCACTCGATACTACAAAAGAAAGCTGTTCTTTTTCGTCTAAAAAAGAATACAGTAAATCAATAGATTTAATAATTACCGTGTGATTATCCTTATTGCCGTTTTGTGCAATGTTTGATATGTTTGTAATTATATAATCCCCCAAATTGGTTGATATTTTTCTTTTACAATCCATATCCTTGATAATATTTTCAAATAGTTGAAAAGTAATTTCTAAATACTGTTTATTTACCAAAGAGCGCGTTCTGAAAATAGAAGCTATGTATATATCTATTAATTCTTCTTGTATGTTTTTTTGTCTTTGTTCTGTTCCCGAAATTACTTCATTTAGATTATTTATGAGAGTATAATACATCGGCAAATTATCTTTTATTATACAATTATTCAAAAGATTAAACATTTTATCTTTTATGTTTTTAAATTCTTCTTTTGAATATTGATTTTCTTCTATAAGTGCTTCAAAATCAGGCAATAGTAAAAATCCTTGGTATTTCTCCTTTATGCTAATTATTTCAATTAAAACATCTATTTGTTTATCTAACAATGCTTTACGACTTGAATAATCACCTTTATTTTTATGTATAAGTTCACTTATACAATACATTTTAAATTCCAACAGTACAGGATCTTCGGATATTCTAAATGATTTTTCCATAATATGTTCGTAAAACGACAGTGCATGGTCATAACCCTTGTTTAGCAATTCATTAAACAAGAATGAATAACATATTTTAACATTGTTAAAAGCACCGTTGTTTTTAGAAATAAGCGACGAAAATTCGCTAAACGATTTAAATAACGCTTTATAAACATCTGTATCCGCTTTATCACTATCAATACAAAATATCATTGCACTTAATATTAAATTGCAATAATTGCGTGTTCCAACATCGTCATATAAAAATACTAACGACTTAATCAAATGATTTAACTGCTCATTGACATATTTGACCCATTCATCTTTACAATTTTGAATAAGCTTTTTTAGAATACTTCGGTATGTAGTATATAATTCTTCTGTAAATGTGGAATTGCCTTCTTTTTGTGTTTTAAAGACAAAAACATTATACGTATCTATATATTTTTTAAACCATTCATATTGGTTCTTTTCAATGCAAAAATTAAGATTTTTAATTTGCTGTTTTATAACCTTATCAACAGTTATTTCTGAGTTGATTTTGCTACATAATTTCAACTCCGAGATATTAAAGCTGATAATGTTATCAAAAGAGTTTTCTATATCCTCAGTGTTTGCATTTTCGCCTTCAAACCGCAAACTGTTTTGTAAAAATGTTCTATATACTTCTCCTAAACGTTCGGTTATGTTTTGAACGATAAAATACTCTTCTTTTACTATACTTTCATCTAAAATATATTGAACATTTTTAAAGGTTTCCTTTTGTATTGTGTTTTTAGAGCTTTTTAATTCTTTATTGATTTCTTGAAAAACCTTATCTACATATGTGTTAACCATAAGAGATTTGTTTGTGTTATATATTTTTAACATAATCTCAAATATTGTGCTTATACAAACTACTGAATAGTACAGATTAGCAATAATGCCATTATTGATAACTATTACTACACTTCCATATGCTATACAAAAAATAACAACTGCAAAATTACATCGCATATTAGGAAGATAACATTCTTTTAAAACTTTAATTGGATAGCGATCTTTGTACAATTGCAAGAATAACAAGTAGCAAGATATCCATAGTCCAGCAATAACAGTCACTGTAGAGAAGAGAATAGTAACTAAATCGTTTAAGGATGTATTAATTAACTTCAACCAATAATCCGAAAAAATGGCAACAATACCAATAATAGACATCAATATCAATCTAATAATTAATGTCTTGTCTTGCAAATGTTTTTTTATCTTTCATATTTTAACATCTTTTCTTTGATATAGTAATTCAATTAATAACTACTATAATTATACAATATTCCTTTTATTTTTTCAATATTTGACCTTTTGTTATTTTTAAGTATGCTTGAATAGTGAAATTAAATGTCTACCAAATTTTTATAAAACAATAAAAACAGTATTTACCCAATTCCTGAAAATCATTATTTTTACTGCAAAAGCCTTTATTCATTTGATTTTCAAACAACTTTAATGATATTGGAAGCACTATGTAAAACCATCTATTAAATGATTCGGATTCTAGTGAGAGTCCCTTCATACAGGTTCAAGTCCTCTTACCCGCACCACCGCTCAAAGCCTTTGTTTATGCGGCTTTGAGCGTTTTTCTTTGCCCAAAATTTTAACTGAAATTACTTGGCACAAACCAAAAAGCGTGCGCACAACATAAAGCTGCACGCCTGCCGAGTCTGTAATATTTACAGCACAGAAGAATATTGATATATGATATGGCGGAGGTTTAACCCTCCGCCATACTTTCCCAATTCGGGAAATACCATATTTCGGCGTGCCTGTCGGTTATATCTCCGCTTTCATCGTAATAATCGATATGCGTGCGGAATTCTCCGTTAAGCGTTATTAGAATATCAAGCTTTCCGTTCTTTTCGTATATAACAATCTCATCCACCAACATTCTGAGATGCGTATCGCTTATCGCACCGTCGGCTATAATACCTTCAAGCAGTTCAACGCTTTTCTTCATTTGCTTTTTGCGTTCCTTTACGGTATTTTCAATATCCTTCATTTCCCGAATTCTGTTTTCAATTGTTTTAATATCCGTTTCGCAGGAAACAAGCATTTGAGTATAAACTTCGGCGTGTTCTCTGTCCCGTATTCTTTCAAGCAGTATTTGCTGTTGGTCGTTTTTTCGCTGCGCGAGCTTTTCTTTAAGCGCTGTTATCTGCTTTTCGGCGGACGGTCGGTCAGCAAGCCACTTTTTCAGTTCTTTGTCAACCCTTTTAAAGTTTTCATGGGCCATTATTTTAAGCTCCTCAAGCTCTTTAAGTATCAGCCTGTCAAGGACTTCCTCACCGATCTTATGCGGTGAACAGTTTTCCTTTCCATAACGGTGGTAGCCATTGCAAACATATTCCATTCTCGGCGGATTATTACGCCAATATTTTGTTTTACAACTGAATGAGGAACCGCAATCGCCGCATTTTATAAGTCCTGTGTATCGGTGATGCGTATTTCCGCTTGAAGCCCTTACATCAGCCGAGTCGCCAACCGAAATCCGGTTGTAAACGCCTGCACTTCATGCTTATCAGAAATCTCTGCTTCCGCATTTTCAAACTGCTCAAGCAGACCTTTTTGGTGTTCTGTGAGAACAGCTCTGAGATTTTTTTCGTGCCGTATGGCATTTTCGGTTAATTCACTGTTATTGCCGCCGTTCCATAAAGCGTGTTCATGCGGATGTATGCTGCCATAATAAGGTTTTTCAAGTATATTCACGATTTTCACCTCTTTCCAAGCCAAACACCATACCACAATCGGTGTCATAAGGCCAGCACTTTTTTGGAAGAGTTTTAAATACCGAATTTCTCCTATATTTATCAGGACATTTATAAAAATCCTGTAAACCTAATTAGTTAAAATTGCAAAATAAGATAGAGTTCTTATTTTTATAAATCTCCGTTTTTTAGTGTGTAAAAAGCCGTGTGCTGCTGCACATAGGGCTTGGCAAAAATATTGTGCGGCAGCATACTGTAAAGCCTCAATGCTTAAAAAACCATATTCATTTAATTCAAAAACAATATAAAAAATTTGCATTAAAGTGTTCGATATGCACAATGCAAGAATTGCATAATTGACAGTTTGCACTAAAATGTTTTATAATATTGTCAAATCAAAAAAGCAAATTTGAAACAGACAATGGCGCCTGATAATAAAAAGGTGCGGTTGTCTGCTTTTTTATATTATAAAAGAAACGGAGCGATAAAAATGAACGAAAATTCAACTGAAATAATGCTTGAAAACATCGGTATGGAATACGATAACGGCGTTACGGCGCTTACAGATGTAAGCATTGATATTAAAAAGGGAGAGTTTATATCGCTCTTGGGTCCGTCAGGCTGTGGCAAAACTACACTTTTAAGAATAATTGCCGATCTGCTGAAGCCCACAAGCGGCGAGGTTACCGTAGGCGGTGAAACACCTGAGGCTGCACGCCTTAAAAGGAAATACGGAATTGTTTTTCAAAGCCCCGTGCTTTATGACTGGCGAACCGTTAAGAAAAATGTAATTTTGCCGATGGAGATATTAAAGGTTCCAAAAGCCGACAGAGAGGAACGGGCAATGCAAATGCTGGAGCTCGTCGGGCTTAAGGATTTTGCGGACCGTTATCCGAAGCAGTTATCGGGCGGTATGCAACAGCGAGTGGGAATTGCAAGAGCACTTGCAATTCAGCCGGAAATACTTTTAATGGACGAGCCTTTTTCGGCGCTTGACGAATTTACCCGTGAAAAGCTGCATGAGGATCTTCTGAGAATTTGGAGAAAAACAAATAAAACAATAGTATTTGTAACACACAATATAGCCGAATCTGTATTTCTTTCGGACAGAGTTTGTGTTTTGTCGCCGCATCCGGGTAGGCTTTCGGCGGTAATTGATGTTAATTCGCCGCGACCCAGAACAGCAGAGATAAAAGATACGGCTGAGTTTACCGATTATGTTTCGAAAATCAGAGGAAGCTTTGAGGGAGTGTAAAAAATGAAAGCCCTTAAAAAAATCTACAACGCAAAATGGTTTATGCCAATTTTGTGGACGATTATTATTATAGCGGTTTGGGAGCTGTTTGCTACGGTTGTGGAATTTACCGAGCGTTCGCCCGAAAACTTTTTACCGCACATCGGCGGAATAATAAACTCGGTAATATCCGCAGAAAAAATTAACGGAACACAGACTGCGATAGGTATGGTGCTGCAAAATGCGGGAGCAACTCTTTCCCGTGCCGGTATAGGTTTTGCCGTAGGAATGATGCTCGGTTTCATATTGGCACTCTTGATAAGTCTGTTTGATACGGTTGAAAAGATTGCTTTCCCGTACCTTATGCTTATTCAAATGATACCGGTTTTGGGCTTGGCACCTATCATATTGGCGCTTACCGTCGATATTGCAAAAAGTCGAATTGTTATCGCCGCGATATTGACCTTTTATCCGGTGGCGGCAAATACGCTTGCAGGATTCAAATCGGTACAAAAGGAAAAGCATGAGCTTATGTATTCATATGCGGCAGGTGTATGGCAGTTTTATTTTAAAACTATGTTTCCTGCTTGTTTGCCTTACTTTTTTACAGGGCTTAAAATAGCGGCTCCCATGGCAATTACCGCATCTATACTTGTTGATACCTTACAGGGCGGCGTGGGGCTCGGGTGTCTTTTATCTCAGTCTCTTAAAGGAGCTATGACAAGATATGTTTTTTGGCAGATCATAGTGCTGAGCGCTGTGATAGGTGTTTTGAGCTTTGTTATTATCGGATTTATAGAAAAGCTTATCTGCCGTCACATATATTGGAGGTAATTGAAATGAAAATGAGAAAATTTGCAGCGATTGCTTTGTCGGCCTTACTTACGCTTTCCTTTGCAGGGTGCGGAAGCAAGGGTAAGGAAGCCTCGTCCGGAGCCGATATGACAGACGAGGAAAGAATAGTTTCCGCAGCGAAGGCGGGAATGGTAGGAAACTGGGGACTCGGCAACGAGTATGAAATTCAGGCGTTGCTTGCAAAGTACGGACAGCCTACCGATTATGTAAGTATGGACTTTACCATGGATCAGTTTGATGCCGACGCTATTACTTTGGCATCGGCTATGACATATAACGAGCTCGGTCTTGTTAAAAACGATTATGACGGCGGCTACGGCTACGGCGACACTGTCGGCACGATAGATATGAATGATCAGGGCGTCGCAATGCTTGAGGATATGATTTTCTGTACCAAGGATTTTGCGGCTAAAAATCCCAACACTGTCCGCGCATTTGTTTCGGCTTCGCTTAAAGGGTGGAAATACGCATGTGAACACCCTGACGAGGCAGCGGAAATAGTTTACAAGGCAGGTTCTTCGATCTCTTCGGCTCATCAGGCTTATATGGCAAAAGAGGTTGTAAAGCTTGTTCAGACAGATACTAAGGGAAATACCATTACAGATTACGGACATATGGACGATGAAGCATTACAGCAAACTCTTGATCTTGCGAAGAAATACATAAAGCTTGACGATAGTACGGCTTCCGCAAAGCTTTCGAGCCTTACGCTTGATGACATAAGAAACGCCTCGTTCCTTACAGGCGACCTCGGAGCCCCCGAAAAAAAGGATGTTTCAATTCAGCTTAAGTGGCTGCCGCAGGCGCAGTTTATGGGCTATTATGTTGCAAAGGATAAAGGCTATTACGACGAAGCGGGACTTAATGTTAGCATTACCCCCGGAGGCGGAGATATCGGCGAAACAACTGCGGTTGCCGGCGGCACTGTCGATTTCGGTGTAACATGGGTTTCAAACCTTATCACAGCAAATGCCGGCGGAATGGATCTTGTTGATGTGGCACAAATATATCAGCGTTCCGGTCTTGTATTGGTTTACAAAAAGTAAGGTATTTGGGTTAACACGGTGAAAACCGTGCTAACCCAAGTAGTTCAACGAAAGGATATGTTTTTATGGATCTGCTTATTAAAAACGGAACGGTCGTTACGGATTCCGAAATGTTTAAGGCGGATATTGCGGTAAAGGACGGCAAGATTATCGCTGTTGCCGAAAATATTGAACCCGAAGGCGGCACGGAAACCGTAAATGCGGAAGGAAAGCTTGTACTCCCCGGTGCTATTGATGCGCACACGCACCTTGCAATGCCGTTCGGCGGGACAATATCGTCCGACGATTATTTTGCCGGCACAAGGGCTGCCGCCTGCGGCGGTACCACAACGGTATTTGATTTTGTTTTGCAGGATTTCGGCGAAACAATGGTTGAGGCGGTTAAAAGACGTGACAAGCTTTGTAAGCCGGCGGCGGCAGTTGATTACGCTTACCATGTTGCGATTAAAGATGTAAGCGGAGATCTTATCAATTCAATAGACGAGGCTGTCGAATATAGGCGTAAACCGTCTTATCCTTGCGGTTGAGGATAAAGATGTATTAAAAACTTACGCAAATGAGGTTCTGAGTGCGGTTATTCGCTATGATGAAGAAAATAATACCGACTGCACCGAGCTTTTAAAGCTTTATATAGAGTGCGATTGCAGTGTTAACGCAGTGGCGGAGAAAAGCGGAGTTCACAGAAATACCGTAAACAACCGCATAAAACAAATAAGGGACCTTTTGGGCAGTACACTTACCGAAAAGAAAAAGGCGGAGCTTGTATTAGCATTTAAAATTAAAGATTTAATTGAGTTTATTTAACGGAGGCAATTTAAAATGGACGCAAAAACTATTGTAGAATATCATAAAAAGTATAATTTACAATCTTGGTCAAAGCAGGCGGCAATAAACCCGCTTCCCATTAAGGACGCCGAGGGTATTTATTTGTATGACTTTGACGGCAACAGATATACCGATATGTCAAGCCAGCTTGTAAACCTTAATGTGGGGCATAAAAACCGTCAGATAATTGACGCCATACGGGAGCAGGCGGGAAAATACTGTTACATGGCGCCGTCTTACGCAAGCGAGCCGAGAAGCACCTTAGCCAAAATGATAGTTGACCTAATGCCTGATAATATGGCAAAGGTGTTCTTTACAAACGGCGGAGCGGATGCAAACGAAAACGCGGTAAAAATCGCGCGTATGTATACCGGCCGTCATAAAATATTTTCAAGATACAGAAGCTGCCACGGCTCAACCTACGGTGCCGGCAATCTTACGGGAGAGCCGAGGCGTTATCCGCTTGCCTGTGCTGCAGGTGTTGCGTGCTTAAATTATTATAAAGACGCAAACATTCTTGAAAATGTCAATAAATCGGGTAAGGCCTTGGGCGAATGCCTTGAAGAAATGAAAAAAACACATCCGAGCGTCGGCGATGTACGGTATATCGGTCTTTTCTCGGCGGTAGAGCTTGTAAAGGATAAGGAAACAAGAGAACCCCTTGTTCCTTACGGAAAAGACCACGACGGAATTATGGGCAAGCTTATCGGTGAGCTTAAAAAGCGCGGATTTATGACCTATTCGCACGAAAATATGATTATAGTAGCTCCTCCGCTTATTATAACAACCGAGCAGATTAAGGAAGAGCTTAAAAAGCTCGATGAGGTGCTTTATATTGCTGATGAATTTATAGGTAAGAGGTGACGGATATGTCAGGCGGACATTACGATAACATAAAAAACGCAAATCTGTTTGATTGCCTGAGCATATCGCAAACCCGTATAGTGCCGTCAAATTTAAGAAATGTACCCGCCGGATATTCGGAAGTACCGCTTGTGTTTCATTTAAAGCCCGAAACGGTAAAAAAGCTTACCTTTAAGGTGCCTTGGGGCGGTGTTGTGTACGGGTTTATCAACTCCGCCCATGTACTTCGGAAAAAGCTGGGACTGGGTTCAAATATAACGGATGTTGCAATTTCCGATTGGGACGGCAGGTTTATGCTCATATTTGAGACTGAAAACGAAACGGACTCGGTTGCTTTTAATGTTGAAGAGAAAGATGTTATAAAGCTTTTAAGCGAGTGCCGCAGACCGACAGAAATGTAGAAGGGAAGAATGACTTATGTATAAATGCAGTGAAGAACGAATGAAGGATAAAATAGAAACCTTTTCAAAATACGGCGATGCCGGACACGGCGGAATAACAAGATTTTCGCTGTCGGACGCGGCAATTAAGGCCCGTAACGAATTTGTAAAGCGGATGACTGCGATAGGAGCAACTATTGAAACAGATGATGTTGCGAATATGTACGCAACAATTCCGGGTTCTGATCCTGCAGCTAAACGGATAGTAATGGCGTCGCATGTAGACTCGGTTAAAAACGGCGGCAATTACGACGGCGTACTGGGCGTTATGTCCGCCATGGAGGTGCTTGAAACAGTAGTTGAACAGAACATACCGCATAAGCACCCTCTTACCGCAATGATATGGACAAACGAGGAGGGCTCGCTTTATCCGCCCGCAATGATGTGTTCGGGCATCGTTTGCTACGATTATCTGCCGGAGGATATTCGGCAAAAGTTTAAGTACGAGGATATGCTTGCAACCAAAAGTATGTTAGACCCAACTAAAACATTCGGTGAGGCACTGGATAAATCAGGCTTTAAGGGCGAACGGAAGAACCGCATCTCTCCCGAAAAATATCAGTATATGTTTTAAACACATATAGAGCAAGGACCTATCCTTGAAGATAACAATAAGGATATCGGCGTTGTAGACTGTGTTCTCGGTATATTTAACTACCGTGTAAAATTCTACGGTCAGACCGTTCACGCCGGCACATTCCCGATGCCTAAGCGCCGTGATGCTCTGTATGCCGCTTCAAAGGCACTCTGCTATCTTCACGAGGAAATAGATAAGCTTGCAATCCCAGAGCTTGTTTATACCACGGGTGAGATTGTCTGCCACCCATGCGTGCATACCTGTGTGCCGGACTATGTTGACTTTTCGATAGATGTCCGTCACAAAGACCCCGATGCGCTTGCTAAAGTGCTTGCGGTAGTAAAAAGCTGTGGCGAGAAGGAATGGGCAGGGTGTAAGTGTGAGGTCACAAAAGCTTGGAACAGAGATACCGTTTACTGGGATAAAAAGCTTGTCGGCTATGTTGAGGAGTCGGCAACCGAATGCGGCATAGCGCATATGTCAATCCATTCGGGTGCCGGTCACGATGCGCAGTTTGCCTCATATATGCTGCCCACAACTATGATCTTTGTTCAGTCTAAGGACGGACTTTCCCATTGTGAGCCTGAGTTTTCCTCGGTCAAGCACTGCACCGAAGGAGCAACGGTAATGCTGGGAGCCGCGCTTAAAGCGGATAAAGATTGATTTGAAAAAATGCCTTTCCCGTGCTAAAATTACAGGAGAGGCTGTTTGATGAACGAGGGTGAGATTTATGTCACGGAAATTTTTTATACCGAAGAAAATAATTTCGGGGAACGGCGCACTTGATGCTGTCGGCACAGTTATTAAAAAATACGGCAAAAAGGCGCTTATAGTCACGGGCAAAAATGTCCGAGGCCTCGGGTGCTTTTCGGCTCTTTGCAAAATGCTTGAGGATAACGGTTTGTTATACACTGTATTTGACGGAATAACTGGCGAGCCTGACGATACTATGATATCGGCAGGCGCAAAGAAATATAAGGACGAAGACTGTGATTTTATTATTGCGATAGGCGGCGGCAGTCCCATAGACTCTATGAAAGCCATTGCCGAAAATGATAGCGATACCCACGACCGCCGGAACAGGCTCGGAGGCTACGCAGTTTACTGTTATAACCAACACCAAAAGAAATATTAAAATGCTTCTAAAGGGAGCGGTCTTGGTGCCTGATGTTGCGGTGGTAGACGGCAGCTTCTGCATTTCTGCTCCGAAGTCTGTAACAGCGTCAATAGGACTTGACGCGCTTACCCACGCCATAGAGGCGTATACCTCCCGCCGTGCTCAGCCGCTTACCGACAGCGTTTGTATATCCGCCGTAAAACGGTTATTTAAATATCTTCCTGTTGCATATGCAAACGGAAACGATTTGACGGCGCGAAACGAAACGGCAATCGCCGCGCTTGAAGCAGGTATCGCTATTAACAATTCCTCCGTAACCGTTGTTCACGGAATGAGTCGACCGATAGGTGCGCTTTACCATGTGCCGCACGGACTTTCAAACGCAATGCTGTTGTATAAATGTATGTCATTTGCGCTTGACGGAGCTGCCGCCCGTTTTGCTGCTTTAGGCAGGGCGATAAATGCGGCTGACTGCAAAGCAGACGACAAAACTGCCGCGGCGGATTTTTTGAATGCAATCGGTGATATTTGCAAAAAGCTTGAAGTACCATCGCTTGCCGAGTATGGCATAGATAAGGAAGATTTCTTCGGCAATATAGATAAAATGGCAGATGACGCACTTGCAAGCGGAAGCCCCGCAAACACGGCAAAAAACGTTACCAAGGCAGATATTATAAATATTTATAAATCGTTGTTTTCTTAATATCGGTTTGAACTTATCAACTTTTCGCTGCGGTGTTATGTGTGGAATAGACAAGCTTTAAAAATATTGCGGCGCATATGTTTTTGCTGACATTGCTTTTTCAAAAAAGTTATGCTATTATACAGAACGGTGATTTTAAATGATAAAGGTATGTATAATAACAGGCGCAAGCTCGGGAATAGGTAGGGCGGCCGCCGAGAATATGTTAAAACGGGGATACAGGGTATACGGTATTTCCCGCCGCGGCGGCGACATTGACGGTGTGGTAAGCCTGTGTGCCGATGTAACCGACGAACAAGAAATTTTTAAAGCCGTTAATACAGTTATGGCGGAAAGCGGACGCATTGATGTGTTGATAAACAACGCGGGCTTCGGCATTTCGGGAGCTGCCGAATTTACAGAGACCGAAGACGCCGAACGGCAGTTTAATGTTAATTTTTTCGGTGCGGTCAGAATGTGCAGGGCAGTACTGCCGATTATGCGAAAGCAGGGCTTCGGGCGCATTGTAAATATAGGCTCGGTTGCCGGCGATATTGCCATTCCTTTTCAAAGCTTTTATTCCGCCGCCAAAGCGGCGCTCTGTTCCTACACACTGGCGCTTATTAATGAGGTGCGTGAATTTAATATAACCGCGGTATGCATTGAGCCGGGCGACATTCGCACAGGTTTTACCACGGCACGGCATAAAAACACCGAAGGCGACGATATTTATAACGGAAGAATTTCACGCTCGGTAGAAAAAATGGAAAAGGACGAACAAACCGGTATGTCGCCCGAAACTGCCGGAAAATACATTGCTAAAGTTGCTTCAAAGCAATCAAGCAAACCGGTTTTAATTATAGGTGCACAGTATAAAGCCGTGGGACTTTTAAAAAAGCATTTGCCGCTCTCTCTTACCAACCGCATAGTCGGCGCTATTTATGCAAAGTAATGCTTTAACACACAAAACGCCCGAAAAAGGGCATTAAAAATCAAATATGCGCATATTATCAGCTCAAAGCCGTTGCTTATACGGTTTTGGGCGCTTTTTATTCTGCTTATTTAGGACGGTATCATACCTCGGAATTTTCTATCCATTTGAAGCTGATTAATTATATCACGCATAACAACTGATATATTATTTTACAAGATATATAGTGTAAGATATTTTTGTATAGCATAAAATGCTGTTGCGTTTTACGAAGAATTATGGTATAATATTTACAGCAGAAAGGGCGGTGGCTTTTATGCCGAATATTAAACCTGTATCGGATTTGAGAAATTACAATGAGGTCTTGCGTGATATTTCAGTGGGCGAGCCTGTATTCCTTACCAAGAACGGCAGAGGGAAATATGCCATTGTGGATATGGAGGAATACGAGAAAACACAGGCTGTATTAAAGCTTATGGGCGAATTGGCTCGCGGCGAACAGTCGGGAAAGGATAAAGGCTGGGCAGATATTGCGGAGGTTGAAAGCCTTTTAGGTAAGGTCTGATGGCTGAAATAAAATTTTCACCCGAAGCCGTAAAGGATTTACAGCAAACTAAAGCCTATATTACCGATGAACTTTTAAGCAAACAGGCGGCAAACAACACGGTAAATAAAATACTTAAAAACATTCGTATGTTGGCGGAATTTCCTAATTCCGGCGCTCCGCTTTCGGGAACGGTGGGCATAGAAACGGATTACCGCTATCTTGTATGCGGCAACTATACTGCATTTTACCGCGTGTAGAATAAAATCGTGTATATTGTTCGTATACTTTACGGCAGACGGGATTTTATGCGAATTTTGTTCGAAACACAAGAAAACTTACTGTGAATTGATTATTTTGACTGAGTAAAAGTAATATTTTTGCATTTTCTACAGTTAATTGGCAACTATTGTTTGTAATAAAGCACCCCACAACAGCAGAAATTTTGGGTTTTTACGCAAAAATTGTCGAAAAAGCTTGCATATATGCAAAATAAATGATAAAATAGTTCTGCAAATAAAAAAGCTAAATGAAGTATGCAGGAAATTACGGAATGTAAATATACACATCCGTTCCCGAAGGAGTAACACTCTCAGGTGTCGGCAAGGCGATGAAACTGTATACGGATAGCTCTCCGGAGAAGTCCTGATCAGGATGCCGAAGGTGCAAGGCGCAAGCCAATCTCTCAGGCAAAAGGACGGAGTAAAACTGATTACTTATGCCCCTTTGGGCTTATTTCAGCGTACAGTTCGGAGTTAAACGGTAACCGTTTAGCTCTTTTTGTTTGTGTAAAAAGCTTTAGGGGGAATTTTAATGTGGGAGTCGTTTATTGAAACGGTAACCAAAGTAAACGATTGGGTAAACGGCGTTGTATGGGGCTGGCCGATGATTGTAATGATACTCGGTACGGGCATACTGCTCACCGTTCGCACAAAGGTGCTTCAGGTAAGAAAATTCGGGGAGTCGCTCAGCTCCACCATTGTACCTGTGGTAAAGGGTTTAGGAAAAAAGCAGGGTAAAAGGGATAAAAATTCTGTTTCACAGTTCGAGGCGTTTTCCGCCGCAATATCAGGTACCGTCGGCACGGGTAACATTATCGGCGTAACCTCCGCTATTCTTACGGGGGGTCCGGGCGCCGTAATGTGGATGTGGATCTCGGCGTTTGTCGGTATGGTTACAAACTATTCCGAAAATGTTTTGGGTCTTTATTACCGCCGTAAAGAAAAGGACGGAAGCTTCAGCGGCGGCGCATTTTATTACATTGCATACGGTTTAAAGCAAAACTGGCTGGGACTTTTGGCGGCTGTTTTCTGTCTGCTTGCGGCAACCGGTATGAGCGGCGTGCAGACCAATAAGATAACAGGCTCGTTTATATCCGTTCTGAACACGGACGAAGCATGGGTAAAGCTCCTTATAGGCTCTGTTGTAGCGCTCTTTGCCGCTGTTGTAATTATCGGCGGAATTAAGCGCATAGGCAGAATAGCGTCTATGCTGGTTCCGTTTATGTCGGTGCTGTTTATAATAATGTCGTTTATTATAATCGGTAAAAATATCGGGGCGGTTCCCGAAACCTTCCGCCTTATATTTTCAAGCGCTTTTTCCGCAAAGGCGGTTGCGGGCGGCGTCGGCGGATTTGTTTTTTCGCAAATAATCAAAAAGGGTCTTGCAAGAGGAGTTTTCTCAAATGAAGCGGGTCTCGGTTCTTCCGTTATAGCGCACTCCGCATCCGAAACAAGAGAGCCCGTAAAGCAGGGACTTTGGGGAATTTTCGAGGTATTTTTCGATACATTCGTAATCTGCACGCTTACCGCTCTTGTGGTTCTAACCACCAATATAGGAAACGGCTCTTACGAAAACGGCTCGTTTTTCGGTAAAACAAATGCCGCGGGCGAGTTTGTGGGCGCTTCGGACTCGGCAATCTCTTTGTCGGCGTTTTCATCAAACCTCGGCACATTCGGAACGGTCACATTCCTTATAATTCTGCCGCTGTTTGCGTTTACCACGATACTTGCGTGGTCCTATTACGGCGAAAAGGCAATGGATTTCTGTTTTCGCAATACTTCGGAAAAATCTAGAAAAACCGCAACTATGATCTTTAAGGTGGCGTACATTCTGCTTATCGTTTTCTCGTCTCTTATCGGCTCGGATCTGATTTGGGCGCTTGACGATACCTTTAACGGTCTTATGGCGCTGCCGAACCTGATTGCGCTTATTTTGCTTTCGGGTCAGGTTGTAAAAATAACCAAAAACTATTTTGACCGTAAAAAGGGCAAGGATGTAGAGCCGATGCTTTCGGCTTACCCCGAACAGAACGAGGAATTCAAGGCGCATATTTCGGGTGAAAATTCATAATATCCATAAAAACAGGCTATGTCACTGGACATAGCCTGTTTTTTCATATATTCAATGTATCCAGATATTTGCAGGCGGCTGTTGCGGCAACCGCGCCGTCCGAAACCGCAGTGGTAAGCTGGCGGAGCTGTTTTGTACGGCAATCGCCTGCCGCAAAAACGCCCTCAGTCTTCGTTTTGCAGTTTTCTCCCGCTTCTATAAATCCGTATTTGTCAAGCTTTACAATATCTTTAAACGCTTCGTTCTGCGGAATCTGACCTATCGCCGTAAACAAGGCGGAGATTTTTATTTCTTCCGTTTCCCCGGTTTCGGTGCTTTCGACCGTTACTGAAGAAAGCGAGCCTTCGCCGTTGAGCGAGGTTATTATGCGATTAAGCTTGTAAAAAACATTGCTTTTTTCCTTTAGCTTTCTTACCTCCGCGTCTGCCGCCCTGAAGCTTGCTCGCCTGTGAATAACGGTTACGCTTTTGCATAAATCCGATAAAAACAGAGCGTCCTCCACTGCGGTGTTTCCTCCGCCGTAAACGGCGACATCTTTGTTTTTAAAAAACGCTCCGTCGCACACGGCGCAGTAGGATATGCCTTTACCCGTAAATCTTTCCTCGTTTTCAAGAGCGATTTTTCTGTGCTTCATTCCGGCGGCTATTATAACGGCAAGGCATTTATGCTCGCCTGAATCGGTTGTTACCGTTTTAAGCTTTCCGTCAATTTTTAACGAAAGCGCCGTTTCGAACGAGGTTTCGGCGCCTGCCGCAGCGGCTTGTGATAAAAGCCTGTCCGAAAAATCAAGTCCGCTTATGCTTTTAAAGCCGGGATAATTTTCAACCTCGGGCGAATAGGAAATCTGCCCCCCGAATGAAGTGTTTTCAAGCAAAAGCACCGTCTTTCCGGCTCTTGCGGAATAAATTGCCGCCGTGAGCCCTGCGGCTCCTCCGCCTATAATTATTATATCGTAAATTTTGTTTTCCATAGTATGTCATCTCCCGAAAATATAAGAGCTTGCGTTTCTCCGCCTGTATTTTATGCTTGTGTCAAATCGGGAACAAATTTAGTCCTTGGCTCCCTTTGATGAGGGAAATGTCACGAAGTGACAAAGGGAGACTGCCGCCGTCAGCGGCTGGATTTTGCGAAGCAAAAAACTGAGGGAGAGAAAAACTACCCCTCCGTCAAAACTTCGTTTTGCCACCTCCCCTGACAAGTGGAGGCTCTTTTTTAACAACTTGTCGCAGTCATTTCCACAAGTTGCAATTTCCGCATAACAACAAGCCTTTTATTAAATTTAATATACCATTTTTCATCAAGATTTTCAAGTTATATATGCAAATAGAGTTATCCCAAAGCTACGAGATAACTCTATTTTTGATGGTAAGACAAAAATCATACCGAAACATTGAAAATCATACAACGAGAAATACAGTTAAAAACTTTGTTTTTAAGCAGTAAAACCGCCAAAAGTATGACGGTTATTCCTGCCTTGCCTTTTGCACTAAACAGTTTTTGAGAGTTTATTCACAAAATACGATATAGACTTTATTGCAAACATAAGTATAATTTAATTAGAAGCTTCTAAATGGAACAAAAAGGAGTGTTTTTATGAATAATCTATTTTCTAATAACTTAAAGAAATTAAGATTACAAAAAAATCTTACTCAAGAGCAGGTTGCAGAAGTTTTAGGCGTTAGTACTCAAACAATTTCTCGATGGGAATGTAATACAACCTGTCCCGATATTATGTTACTACCGGGAATTGCACGACTTTATTGCGTGACAGTTGATGACTTATTTAAAGAAAACTCATCGGCATATGAAAATTATGCTCAAAGGCTTGCCAGTGTTTACGAAATCACACATAAAGCCGAAGATTATTTAACTGCAGACATAGAATTTAATAAACTTAAGAAATCAGGTGATTATACACTTGAAGATTGTCGAATACACGGAGTAATTCATTCGTCAATGATGTGTTCTTGCAAACGGTTAGCAATTAAAAATTTCAACCATATCATCAACGAGTTTGAGAAAGAAAACAATATTTCACCTGAAAACAAAATTTATTGGAAAACACGATATCAAATAATACATTACTATATTGAAATAGGACAATCCGAACAAATATGTCAAAGCCAAGAAAACAGATTAAAAAAATATCTCGATAATTATATGGAATGGACTGTTTTGATTTATGCTTATTATTATGCCGGTAAATACAATGAGGCGTATGAATGCTTTATAAAAGCGAACAGCAAATTTTCTGATAAGTGGGAAATCTATGATATTGCAAGTTATGTTTGTAGAGCATTAAAAAGGTTTGATGCTGCAATAAAATACAGCGACCTATCATACAAACTTAATTCTGAATATCTTGATGCTGTATATTCAAAAGCTTTTTGCTTTGAAGAAATGGGCGATTATAAAAGTGCGTATGATACTTGGCTTTTCATCATTGAGTCATTAAAGAAAGATGGTTACCATATAGAATTAAAAAGAGAAGAAGAACGAGCACAAGCGTGTTTAGAAAAAATCAAACAGTAGCGACAAAAGCAGGGCTTAGTTCCCTGCTTTCATTTTGTCCCTATTGTAGCACAACCATACCACAAAATTCGCGGCGTTGCAACAAAATCGGATTTTAAAGCAGTTTGCACTTGATTATCTTTTCACAATGTCTTATAATATATACTGTATAGGGGGGACCGCAGATGAATCTTGATAAAATAATCGCGGTTCGCACCGGTAAAACGGTGTATAAGGATTCCGACCGTGTTATTAAGGTATTCGACAGCGACTATTCCAAAACCGATATTTTGAACGAGGCTTTAAATCAAGCTCGTGCCGAGGAGGCGGGGCTCAGTGTTCCGAAGCTCTACGGGGCTGAAAAGGAAGACGGTAAATGGGCGATATTAAGCGAATATATAAGCGGAAAAACCGTGGCTGAAATAATTGCGGAAAATCCCGAAAAGGTTGATGAGATAATTAAAAGATTTGCCGAAATTCAGATTGGATTACAAAAAAACGGCTCTTTGCCTTTTGCGAGACTAAAGGATAAGGTTGAGCGCAGAATAGGGCTTGCGGATGTTGATGACAAAACAAGAGCAAGGCTTCTTAAAATGCTCTCGGATTTTCCCGAGGGGCACTGTCTTTGCCACTGCGATTTCAGTCCTACAAATGTTATTATAGATAAAAGCGGCATTCCTGTCGTGATTGATTGGTCGCACGCTGCAATAGGCGCCGCCGAAGCAGACGCGGCGTCGGCTTATCTCAGATATTTATTTATTGATAAAACAACAGCCGAAAAGTATCTTAGTTTTTACTGTGAATGTGCAGGAAAAAGCAAGGAAAGTATAATAAAGCTCATACCGATTATGGCGGCGGCAAAGTCCGTAAGTCGGTATGCTTCTGAACGCAGTTTTCTGCTCGGATTAGCAGTTATATAATATTTTAACGGAGGAAAAAATATGAAGGTAACGGTATGTATCGGAAGCTCTTGCCATCTTAAGGGCTCAAGACAGGTGGTTGAGGCCTTGCAGGGGCTTATAGCCGACAACGATTTAAAAAACAGCGTTGAGCTCGGCGGAACCTTCTGTATGGGCAACTGCCAGCAGGGGGTATGTGTAACGGTAGACGGCGAGCTTTATTCCGTATCGCCCGAAACAGTGGGTGAATTTTTCGAAAGTAATGTTCTAAGTAAACTGAAATAACCTTTATTAAGGATTGTATTTATTATGTCAGAGTTTTTAAAGCTAAAAAAATCCAACTGTAAAAACTGTTATAAATGCATCAGACACTGTCCTGTCAAATCCATCCGTTTTTCGGGCAATCAGGCGCATATAGTCGGTAACGAATGTATACTGTGCGGTCAGTGCTTTGTTGTCTGTCCGCAGGACGCCAAGGAAATTGCGGGTGAGACCGAAAAGGTGCAGGTGCTTATTAATTCGGGTGCGCCTGTCATTGCAAGCGTTGCGCCGTCCTTTATAGCAAATTACGACGGCGTGGGATTTTCGGCTCTCAAAGCGGCTCTTAAAAAGCTCGGCTTTACCGATGCGGAGGAAACAGCGGTCGGCGCTACAATAGTAAAACGGGAATATGAAAGACTGCTTAAGGAAGAACACAGAAAAATTCTCATTTCGTCCTGCTGTCATTCGGTCAATCTTCTTATACAGAAGTATTATCCGTCATGTCTGCCTTACCTTGCCGATGTTTTGTCTCCCATGCAGGCGCATTGCGAGGATATAAAGAGAAGAATTCCCGAAGCCAAAACAGTGTTTATCGGTCCCTGCGTTGCTAAAAAGGACGAGGCAGATTATTATACAGGTATTACCGATGCGGCGCTCACCTTTGAGGAACTAACGGAATGGTTTGAGTCTGCCGGAATTGAGCCTGAAAAGGAGCTTGACAAAAGCGACGAAAGTCTTGCGAGATTTTTCCCGACCACAGGCGGTATTCTTAAAACCATGCAGAAAAATATGCTTCCCGATTATACCTACATAGCAATCGACGGCGTTGAGAACTGCATGGCGGCACTTCACGACATAGAGGAGGGCAGTATAGAAAACTGCTTTATAGAAATGTCGGCATGCACGGGCAGCTGTATCGGCGGGCCGGTAATGGAAAAATATCACAGTATGCCGGTAAGAGATTATGCGGCGGTTGCGGGCTATGCCGGAAAGAAGGACTTTGCGGTAGATCAGCCGAACGAGCTTACGCTCCGTAAAACACTTGAGTTTATAGGAAGAAAGCTGCCCTATCCGTCGGAAAGCGAGATAAGAGAAACGCTTAAGCGTATGGGCAAGCCAAAAAAAGAGGACGAGCTTAACTGCGGCTCCTGCGGATATAATACCTGCCGTGAAAAGGCGGTTGCGATAATACAGGGCAAAGCGGAGGTCTCAATGTGTCTGCCGTTTCTTAAGGAAAGGGCGGAAAACTTTTCCGATAACATCATTAACAACACGCCTAACGGCATTGTTGTGCTTAACGATAAGTACGAGGTACAGCAGATAAACCGCGCGGCGCTTAAATTAATGAATATTCCGAGAGAGTCGGATGTTATGGGCGAGCCTATAATAAGAATTCTCGATCCGAAACCGTTTATGGATGTTCAGCGCACGGGAAAGGCTATAAGGGATAACAAGATATATCTTGCCGAATACGACCGATATGTTGAGCAGACGATAGTGCTTGACAAGGAGTACAAGGCGCTTATATGCATTATGCGTGATGTTTCCGATGAGGAAATTCAGCGCCAGCGCAAGGAAGAACTCAGCCGTCAGACGGTTGAAACAGCCGACAAGGTCGTTGACAAACAGATGCGCATAGTTCAGGAAATAGCCTCACTCTTGGGCGAGACCGCCGCCGAAACCAAAATAGCGCTTACAAAGCTTAAGGAGTCGATAAACGATGAATAAGCTTTGCGCGGATATAGGATACAGAAGTATTTTTCACGACGGCGAGGAGCTTTGCGGCGATCATGTCGATGTAATAGAGCAGGAGGACGGCTCTACCGTTGTTGTTTTGGCGGACGGGCTCGGCAGCGGAGTAAAGGCAAGCATACTGTCTACTCTTACCTCAAAGATAATATCAACAATGATTGCCGCGGGACTGTCGCTTGAGGACTGCGTGCAAACAATAGCCGCAACACTGCCTGTTTGCTCCGAAAGGCATGTGGCGTATTCAACCTTTACCATTATGCGTATTGTGGACAGCAACGAAGCGGAGCTTATTCAGTACGATAATCCGTCGGTTATACTTTTGCGTGACGGCGAGGAATACGATTACCCGAAAACCGAGCTTAATATAGAAGGAAAGAAAATTTTTCAGACCCGAATAAGGCTTTGCGAAAACGATGTTTTTGTTCTGATGAGTGACGGCTGTCCCCATGCCGGAATAGGGACTGAATATAATTTCGGTTGGCAGAGAGAGGATATTGCCGAGTTTATGAAGACCTTTTATTCAGTAGGTTACACGGCAAAAACCCTTTCGACCATACTGATAGACGAGTGCAACCGTCTTTACGGCGGCAAGCCCGGCGATGACGCCACCGCCTGCGTTGTAAGAATACGCAAGCGTGAGCCTATGAATTTGCTTTTCGGTCCTCCCTCTAACAGGGATGACTGCGATAAGATGATGTCGCTTTTCTTCTCTAAAGAAGGAAAGCACATAATATGCGGAGGCACTACCTCCACGATTGCCGCAAGGTATCTCGGCAAGCCTTTAAAGCCGAAGCTTGAATTTATAGATAAGGATGTTCCGCCTATTGCTGAAATTGAGGGCGTTGACCTTGTCACAGAAGGCGTCATAACCATAAACAAGGTGCTTTCGTACGCTAAGGATTATCTTAACGACAACGAATCCTATTCGCAGTGGGGTGTGAAAAGAGACGGCGCTTCACTTATATGCCGTCTGCTTTTTGAGGAAGCAACCGATATAAACTTTTTCGTGGGCAGGGCGATAAATCCCGCTCATCAGAATCCGGATCTTCCGATTAATTTTAATATTAAAATGCAGCTTGTTACCGAGCTGTCCGATTGTTTGAGAAAAATGGGCAAACGGATAAAGGTCAGCTACTTTTAATTTATATATTATTTCGCCGCAGGGGAATAAGCGGCAGTAAGGAGCAAAGTTTTGAGAAAATTCGATACCAAGGTACAGCATTTGAAATATAAGGTTCTCCGTGAGGTGGCACGGGAAGCCTGGAACGGAACTCTTACCGAGAATATGATTGATATTCCGAAAAGAATAGTTCCCGGAAATGAGCCCACAATGCGCTGCTGTGTTTATAAGGAGCGGGCTATTTTAGGCGAACGTATTAAAATCGCAATGGGCGGCGACAAGGAAAACCCGAATGTTATCGAGGTTATAGAAATAGCCTGCGACGAGTGTCCTATGGGCGGCTACGATGTTACCGAAGCCTGCCGAGGATGTCTTGCCCACCGCTGTGAAGATGTTTGCAGAAGAGGAGCTATTTCCTTTGATGATCAGCAGAAAGCGCACATTGATAAAACGAAGTGCGTAGAATGCGGACAGTGCGCTAAGGTTTGCCCGTACAGCGCTATACTTAATTTTAAGCGTCCGTGTATGATAGCCTGTAAGGTAAACGCCATTTCGATGACCGAAACCAAGGCGGCTTGCATAGACAACAACAAGTGCATCTCCTGCGGAGCGTGCGTTTATCAGTGCCCGTTCGGCGCAATTACCGATAAATCATTTATACTTGACGCCGTTGAAATGCTAAAAAATAACAGCGAGCACAAGGTTTACGCGGTTGTTGCTCCCTCAATTTCAAGCCAGTTTACATACGCAAAGCTCGGACAGGTAGTATCGGGTATAAAGGCGCTCGGTTTCCATACGGTAGTTGAAGCGGCTCTCGGTGCGGATATGGTAGCCTACGCCGAGTCAAAAGAGCTTGCCGAAAAAGGCTTCCTTACAAGCTCATGCTGCCCGGCTTTTGTAAGCTATATCAAGAGCCAGTTCCCCGAGCTTGAGGAATTTGTTTCGCACAACCTTTCTCCTGCGGCTACCATTTCAAAATATATAAAAGAGCAGGACCCCGACGCCAAGATTGTATTTATAGGGCCCTGCACGGCTAAGAAAATGGAGTTCCAGAAGGAAGAGGTAAGACCGTACATAGATTGTGTTATCACCTTTGAGGAATTACAGGCTTTGTTTGACAGCCGTGATCTTGAAATTACCGAAATGGAGGAGGGCGTGCTTGACAATGCTTCCTACTTCGGAAGAATATTCGCACGCTGCGGCGGACTTTCGGACGCTGTCGCCGAGGCATTAAAGGAGCAGGGCATAACCGACTTTGAGCTTAAGGGAGTTTCCTGCGACGGTATCGAGCAGTGCAAGGTTGCCTTGCTTAAAGCAAAGCGCAAGCTGTCTGACGCTAACTTTATTGAGGGTATGGCGTGTGTCGGCGGCTGTATAGGCGGTGCCGGATGTCTTACTCACGGCGAGAAGAATAAGCTTCAGGTTGATAAATACGGTATGGAGGCGCACGAAAAGACCATAACCGACGCAATCAGCCAACTTGGAAAAGTAAAATAATTTTATTTGTACCGACCGCAGTTTTTCCGCGGTCGGTTTTTCGTGTCGCAAAATTAACAAAATGGTTATAAATATCGTATTCGCCGTGCTTGAAAAAAGCGCACTTATATAGTATAATAAATTGATTAGTGTATAAAGGAGCAGTATGATTGACTAAGGCAGTTTTGAATACCGAAGCCCACACCGAGCAAAGCGCTTATGCCGACCGTGTAAAAACACTGGCACTTAAAAAATACGGGAAGCAGCCTGCAGCGTGCGTTGTAACCTTCGGATGTCAGCAGAATGTAAGCGATTCGGAGCGGCTTAAGGGTATGCTTGTTAATATGGGTTATTCTCTTACCGAAAACGAGGAGGAGGCGCAATTTATCATTTTTAATACCTGTGCCGTCCGTGAGCACGCGGAAGACAGGGTTTACGGCAATGTCGGTGCGACAAAGGCGCTGAAACGCAAAAATCCCGATATTATTGTGGCGGTTTGCGGCTGTATGGCGCAAAGGCAGAGCGTTGCCGATAAAATCAAACAAAGCTATCCGTATGTAGATATGGTTTTGGGCACACAGGTACAGCACAGATTACCTGAGTTTATATACAGGCGGCTTTCAGGTTCGGGCAGAATTTTTGATCTGACGCTTGAAAACGGCGAAATCCCGGAGGGTGTTCCGATAAAAAGAGACGGCACCTTTAAGGGCTGGCTGCCGATTATGTACGGCTGTAATAATTTCTGTACATACTGTATAGTGCCGTATGTCAGGGGCAGGGAGCGCTCAAGAGAGCCGGAGCAGATAATAAACGAGGCAAAGCAGATGATAGCTTCCGGCTGTAAGGATATTACGCTTTTGGGACAGAATGTCAATTCCTACGGCAAGGGCGAGGAACACGGGCTTAACTTTTCGGGATTGCTGAGAAAAATCAATGAGCTTGACGGCGATTTCAGAATACGCTTTATGACTTCGCACCCTAGGGACTGCACAAAGGAACTTATAGATACTATGCGAGACTGCGAAAAGGTAAGCAGTCATCTGCATTTGCCGTTTCAAAGCGGAAGCGACAGAATACTTAAATTAATGAACCGCCATTACGACAGAAAAAGGTATCTTGAGCTTGTAAACTACGCTAAGGAACAGATACCCGACCTGTCGCTTACAACGGATATTATAGTTGGCTTCCCCGGAGAGACCTATGAGGACTTTAAGGAAACCCTAAGCCTTGTAAGGCAGGTGGAGTTTTCCTCGCTTTTCACATTTATATACTCTCCGAGGGAGGGAACGCCCGCGGCGGTTATGGACGATCCTGTATCACGGGCGGAAAAGGGCAAGTGGTTTTCCGAGCTTTTAAAGGTTCAAGAGGAAATAGCGGCGAAAAACGAGCCGCGGCTTGTGGGCAAGACCTACCGTGTTCTTTGCGACAGCGTCGGAAGCGAGGAAGGCTATATGTCGGGGCGAAATTCCGGCACTGCAGTAATTGAGTTCCCGGGCGGTAATGATTTGCTCGGCAGTTTTGTTACGGTTAAAACCGAAGAATACAGCGGCACATTAAAAGGTAAAATTATTTGAGAGGAAAAGAATTATGAATGTTATTGAACAGGCAAGAGAATTAGGAAAAGCAATACAGAAGGACGAGCGTTTTATACGCTACGCAAAGGCGAGACTTGCAAATGACGATAATAAGGAATTACAGGACTCAATAGGTCAGTTCAACCTTACCCGTATGGAGCTTGACAGAGAGGTAAGCTCTGACAATAAGGACGAGGTTAAGGTTATGGAGCTTAACGAAAAGCTCCGCAAGATATACAGCGAGATTATGTCCTCACCGGCAATGACAGAATACAATACGGCTAAGGCTGAGCTTGATACCATGGTAAACGAGGTCAATGTGATTATTTCAAAGAGCATTGACGGCGAAGACCCCGAGACCTGCGATACGACCTCAGGCTGTACGGGCAGCTGTTCGACCTGCGGCGGATGCCACTAAACGGAATTTAAAATTTTGCGGAAGTGGGGAAGTTAAATGGCTGAGATGTCTCCTATGATTAAGCAGTATCTCGATATTAAGTCGCAGAATGATGACAGTATACTGTTTTTCCGAGTAGGCGACTTTTACGAGATGTTTTTCGACGACGCTAAAACGGCGTCGGACGAGCTTGATTTGGTTTTGACCGGCAAGGATTGCGGACAGGAAGAAAGAGCGCCTATGTGCGGTGTGCCGTACCACAGCTGTGAAGCGTATATAGCGCGGCTTGTCGAAAAGGGGCACAAGGTTGCGATCTGCGAGCAGGTTGAGGATCCCGCAACGGCGAAAAGTCTTGTAAAGCGTGATGTCATAAGGGTTATTACGCCGGGAACCGTAATTGAGGACGCTATGCTTGAGGAAGGCAGGAACAATTATCTTGCCGCCGTTGCCGTTAAGGAAACAGGCATAGGGCTTTGCTTTACTGATGCGTCTACCGGTGAATGCCATGTAACCGAGATACCCTCAGATAATATCGAATCGGGGGTGTGCGACGAGCTGATGCGCTTTTCTCCCAAAGAGGTTTTGGTAAGCGAAGCGCTTAAGACCGTCTCATTGCCGCTTTGGGACTTTTTAGCCAAAAATCTCGGTGCTACCGTTACGGTAAGAACCGAGCGCAGCTTTGACACAAAATATACCGAGCCGATATATTCCGGCAATTTCGGGGTTTCGGAGCTTGAGGGTCTCGGAATTGAACGGGGCGGCGCTAAGGCGTCCGCTTTCGGCGCGGTAATAGAATATCTTTACGAAACCGGCAAAAGCACGGATATTTCGGTAAACAAAATCGATGTTTATTCGGACAAGCAGTTTATGCGTCTTGATATGACGGCGATACGCAATCTTGAAATTACCGAAACTATGCGTTCAAAATCCAAAAAAGGCTCTCTTTTGTGGGTGCTTGACAAAACAAGGACCGCAATGGGGAAACGCCTTATGCGCTCGTGGATGGAAAAACCGCTTTTGAATATCACGCAGATAAATCTTAGGCAAAATGCCGTTGAGGAGCTTTGCGGGGACACGGTTTTAAGAGGCGAGCTTTCGGAGGGGCTTTCGGGCGTCCGTGATGTTGAGCGTATTATAACCAAAACGGTTTACGGTACCGCTTCCCCTAAGGACCTGTTGGCAATTTCCGCAACCGCGCACAGATTTCCCATAATTAAGGGTTTGCTTGCAAGCGCAAACTGCAAGCTGCTAAAAGAAATATACAACGATATAGATACGCTTGAGGATATTTCGGCGCTCATAGATTCCGCAATAAGCGAAAACGCGCCGCTGACTGTAAGGGACGGAAATATTATCAAGGACGGATATAATGAAGAGGTCGACCGTCTCAGAAACGATATGAAGCACGGCACCGGCTTTATAGACGAAATTGAAGCGAGGGAAAGAGAACGCACCGGAATAAAGAATTTAAGGGTGCGCTACAATAAGGTTTTCGGGTATTATATAGAGGTTACAAACTCATTTCTTGATAAGGTGCCTGAGGACTACATAAGAAAGCAAACGCTTACTAACTGCGAGCGGTTTATAACAGAGGAACTTAAGGGCATTGAAAAGCGTGTCCTTACCGCGAAGGACCGTATTGTGCAGATAGAATACGAGCTGTTTGACGGAGTTAGAAAAAAGGCAGCGGCGGAGCTTAAACGCTTCCAGCAGACTGCCTCGGCAATAGCCAAAATAGATGTTTTGCGTTCGCTTGCTGAGGTTTCGGTAAATAACCGATATGTAAGACCGCTTGTAAACGATACGGGCACGGTAAGAATAATTGCCGGCAGACACCCTGTAGTGGAACAGGTTATAAGCACACCGTTTGTCGCTAACGATACCCTGCTTGATATGCAGGAGGACCGCTGTGCTGTGATTACCGGACCTAATATGGCCGGCAAATCAACATATATGCGTCAGGTGGCGATAATCGTGCTTATGGCGCAAACGGGTTGCTTTGTTCCGGCGCAGTCTGCCGAAATAGGCATTGTGGACGCAATATTTACAAGAGTCGGCGCGTCGGATGATCTTGCGGCGGGCAAATCCACCTTTATGGTGGAAATGAGCGAGGTTGCCGATATACTTAAAAACGCAACAAGGAAAAGTCTGCTTATTCTTGACGAGATAGGCAGGGGAACCTCCACTTTTGACGGTATGTCAATAGCCCGTGCGGTGCTTGAATATGTGAACGATAAAAAGAAGCTTGGGGCGAAGGCACTTTTTGCAACTCATTATCACGAGCTTACCGAAATGGAAAACGAGCTTTCGGGAATTAAAAATTACAACATCGCCGTAAAAAAACGGGGCGATGATATAACATTTTTAAGAAAAATTATAAGGGGCGGAGCAGACGACAGCTACGGTATAGAGGTCGCAAAATTAAGCGGTATACCGAACGAGGTCATACAGCGCGCAAAGCAGATACTTAAAAAGACCGAATCGGAAGGAATAGTTACCTACAAAACCGCCGCTCCGGCGGAAATGCAGCTGCCTATTGAAATGCAGCAGGCAGAGGAAATAATGGACGAGCTTAAAACGCTTGATGTAAATACGCTTACTCCGATAGAGGCAATGCAGATACTTTTTGATTTTGCCAATAAAGCAAAATCAATATGATGAAAGGAAGGTGTAAAAATGCCTAAGATAAATGTACTCCCGAAGCAGGTGGCGGAACTTATAGCCGCAGGCGAGGTGGTGGAACGCCCTGCTTCTGTTATAAAGGAGCTTGTTGAAAATTCCATAGACGCAAATGCCCGTAACATAACCGTGGAAATACAGCGCGGCGGTATATCCTATATCAGAATTACGGATGACGGGTGCGGTATAGCGCACGAGGATGTCCCGAAGGCATTTTTACGCCACGCCACAAGTAAAATTTCTTCGGGTGTAGATTTAAACTCTATTTCTACATTAGGTTTCAGGGGCGAGGCACTTGCGGCGGTTTCTTCCGTTTCAAGGGCGGAGCTTTTCACAAAGCCGCACGGAGAAGCTTTCGGAACTCATTATAAAATAGAGGGCGGCACGGAGACTCTTTGCGAGGAAGCCGGCTGTCCCGACGGTACAACCATAATAATACGGGATATTTTTTACAATACTCCCGCACGAATGAAATTTCTTAAAAAGGATGTTTCCGAGGCAAATGCGGCGGCGGCTGTGGTGGACCGAATTGCGCTTTCGCATCCGGAAATTGCCTTTAAGCTTATAAGAGACGGCAAACAAACGCTTAATACCTCTGGCGACGGCAAGGTGAACGGTGCCGTATACAGTGTTTTGGGGCGTGAATTTTCGGGTACGCTTATTCCCGTTAAGGGCACGCTTGACAGAATAGAGGTAGAGGGACTTACCTGTAAGCCTGTCTCGTGCAGACCCACAAGAAATTATCAGTTTGTGTTTTTAAACGGCAGACTTGTCCGTTCGGGAACCGTCACGGCGGCTGCGGAGCAGGCATATAAAAACAGTGCGATGACAGGAAAATTTCCGGGGTTTGTACTGTATCTTACAGTTCCGTTTGACACGGTGGATGTAAATGTCCATCCTGCTAAAACCGAGGTGCGCTTTTCAGATGAACGCCGTATTTTCGACGCTGTCTATTCCGCGGTTAAAAATGCGCTTTCATCCGGGGATACAAGACCCGAGGTGAAATTAAAGCCGCCGGTATTCAATCCGTTTGAACGGCTTAAAAAGGAAGAGTATACCCAACAGCCGATAGAAAAGCCGACCGTTGCGGAAAGGATATACGGCACAGGTTTACATAATAATACAAAACATATACTCAGAGACGACAGTATACCGTCCTTTGTAAATAACTATTCGACAGTGGGTCCCCACGGCGAAAAGGTTGAAGCCGCCGCAGAACCGCAGTATACACCGGCTCCCGTATATACGCCCGAGCCGCAGGTGAAAGAGAAAACGACGGTTGACATAACAAAAGAGGAAGAAGCCGAAAGACCCGAAATAACGGTAATAGGCGAGGCCTTTTCAACCTACATAATAGTGCAGATGGGCAGCAGTATTTTTATGATAGACAAGCACGCCGCCCACGAGCGTATAATATTTAACGATTTAAAAAAGCACAATACCGTATCGCCGCAGGCACTTCTTACGCCTGTGACCGTAATGCTCGATCCGCAGGAATACGGTGCGGTCATTTCAAATATACCGCTTTTGGCGGAAATAGGCTTTGAAACGGAGGATTTCGGTAATTCTTCGGTACGGGTTTTCACAGTTCCGTCCTCACTTACAAGGGAGGATGTCGAAGGGCTTTTAAGCGAGCTTGCGGGTAAGCTTCTTAAAAATTCCGCCGCCGAGGTAGAAAGGCTTGAGGATATATACCATACCGTTGCCTGCCGCAGTGCAATAAAGGCAGGGAATAAGCTCTCGCTGCTTGAAATGAAAAAATTAGCGGAAAGGGTGCTTTATTCGGACGATATTATGTACTGTCCGCACGGAAGACCCGTAGCCTTTGAAATTAAAAGGCGTGAGCTTGAAAAGCAGTTCGGGCGTATACAATGAGCGGAATTAAAACTGTATTTATAGTAGGTCCGACCGCCTCGGGCAAGACGGATCTCGGAATAAAGCTTGCAAAGCGACTTGACGGAGAAATAGTATCCGCCGATTCAATGCAGATATATAAAAGTATTTCCATAGCCTCGGCTGTGCCGAGTGTAGAGGAAATGGACGGCATAAAGCATTATCTGCTTGAATTTTTGGAGCCTGAGTGCGAGTTTTCGGTTGCTGATTATGTAGGTCTTGCGAGAAACGCCGTAAAGGAAATAAACAGTATAGGGAAATTACCGATAGTTGTGGGCGGCACGGGGCTTTATATTAATTCGCTTGCAGATAATATAGCATTTACCGACGAGCCTGAAAACAGTGTGGTACGGGAAGAGCTTTCAAAGCGGTTTTGTGAGGTCGGCGGCGAAAAAATGCTTGCAAAGCTTGCCGAAATTGACCCGCGCACGGCTGAAAAGCTGCACCCGAGCGATAAAAAGAGAATCATAAGGGCGTTTGAGGTATATCACCTTACAGGAAAGACCATAACCGAGCAAAAGGAAATTTCAAGAACCGGCGATAAAATAATAGACCCTTGTATTATAGGTATCACCTATCGGGACAGGGAAAAGCTTTACGAAAGAATAAACCTACGGGTCGATATAATGCTTGAAAAGGGACTTGAACAGGAAGCAAGGGAGGCCTATCAAAGAGCCGGAGGCGGAGCGTTTCAGGCGATAGGGCACAAGGAACTTTTCGGGTATTTTAAGGGCGACTGCTCGCTTGGAGAGGCGGCGGAAAGCCTTAAAATGCAGACGCGCAGATACGCAAAGCGCCAGCTTACATGGTTTAACAAGGATAAAAGAATACATTGGTTCTATGCCGATGAAGAAATGGATATACCTGTTGCCGCTGAAAAAACCGTAAAGAATTTTTTGGAAAGGGAGGACGCCGATTGAAAGGTTCAAAAATACTTAAGGCATTTATAGTAATACTGATTTCCGTTTTTGCGATACACCAGATAGCGTCCTCGGTCTATAAGCCGATAAAAACCGAATCGGCAAGCTTCTCAACCGTTGCGGACGGGCTTGATGTTACTGGTCTTGTTATAAGAAACGAAACGCTTGTCAGATATTCCTCTGGCGGAGTAATGCACTTCATTACGGGGGACGGGAGCCGTGCGCCTAAGGACGGCGTTATAGCAAATATATACGACAGCGAATCCGCGTCCATTACGCTTAGCCGTATCGATTCGGTAAGCAAAAAAATAGCCGATTTAGAGGAAATGCTGAGCTATAACGATTTAGAGGCGGCTGACCTTGATGTTATAAACAACAAGGTAAAGCAAAGCTTAAACAAGCTTGTGGTAAGCGGTGCAGACGGCAACTTCGAGAAGATTTCCGACTGCACGGAAAATCTGCTTTCGTCGCTTAACCGCAGACAGGCGGCGCTGGGTGAAACTGCGGATTTTTCACAGCAGTTATCTGCGCTTAAAACGGAGCTTTCGGGGCTCTCCTCTTCACTGCCGGCACCGAAGGATACCGTAAAGGCGGAAATTTCGGGGTATTTTGTATCAAAAGCCGACGGATATGAGAATATACTTAAATGCGACAGTCTTGACAGCATAACTCCCGAATACCTAAAGGGAATAAAGCCCGAAGAAGTAGGCTCGGATGTTGTGGGAAAGCTTGTTTCGGATTACGAGTGGTATATAGCGGCGGCAGTACCTATAAACGACTCTCTTAACTATAAGGAGGGGGACGAGCTTACTATATATACCTCGGTAAAATCCTTCCCAAAACTACCCGTAACCGTTAAGAAAATCAACATTTCGTCGGACTCCTCTTCCGCGGTGGTGCTTTTTTCGTGTAATGATATGAACAGCGAGTTAGCCTCTGTGCGTTCCGCTCCTATGACCATTGTTAAAAAGGAATACAGCGGACTAAAAATACCGAAAAGCGCACTCCGTGTTGTAGATTCAAAAAGGGGCGTATATGTCCTTACGGGTATGCAGGTAAAGTTTGTAGAGGTAAACATCATATACTCCGCAGATAATTATATGCTGTGCGAAAAGCAGAGTGATGACGAAAAATCACTAAGACTGTACGACGATGTTATAGTAAAGGGGAAAAATCTTTATGATGGAAAAATTGTCAGCTGAAGAATTTGACAGAAATTATAAGGATGTTCTGGATCGCCTTTATGCGGCGGCGGAAAAATCGGGCAGAAGTGCCGAGGATATAACCCTGCTTGCCGCCACCAAGACGGTTGACGCCGATACCGTAAATTACGCGATAAAAAAGGGCATAACCCATATCGGTGAAAACAGGGTACAGGAGTTGCTTTCAAAATATTCACTCTTAAACCCCGCTCACAGTCACTTTATCGGGCATCTGCAAACCAATAAGGTTAAGGATATTATCGATAAGGTTGAAATGATAGAATCGGTAGATTCCTTAAAGCTTGCAAAGGAAATATCAAAGCAGGCGGGTAAGCACGGTCTTGTTATGAATATTCTTGCCGAAATTAACATAGGCGGCGAGGAGTCAAAATCGGGATTTGCGCCGGAGGACGCCGAAAACGCCGTCAAAGAGATAGCAAAATTACCCAATATACACATTAAGGGACTTATGTGCATACCGCCTGTGGCAAATATGCCGGAAGAAGCACGAAAATATTTCCGTAAAATGTATAAACTGTTCCTTGACATAGGAGCCAAAAACATAGATAATAGTTGTATGGGCGTTTTGTCGATGGGAATGTCCGGCGATTTTGATATTGCCGTCAGCGAGGGCGCCAATCTGGTAAGGGTGGGAACCTCACTTTTCGGAAAACGCAATTATAATTAAAATAAAAAGGAGCTTAAAAAATGGGACTTTTGGATAGCATAAAAAATATTATGAGCATACCCGATGAAGACGATTTTGACGAGGAGATAGAGGATGTAGAGGAAGAAAAACCGGCAGATAAACCGAGACATACCTCCTCATACGAACAGCCTCAGTCAAGGCGTGAATCCGCTCCCAGAGTAGTAGGCGGCGGAAAATCCAAGACCGTAAGCTTTAATCATTCACAAATGCAGGTTGTTCTTGTAAAGCCGGACAGGTTCGAGGATGTAACCTCAATAGCCGACCATCTTAACGCCAAGAAGACCGTTGTACTTAATCTTGAAGCGGCAAACCGTGATGTTTCACGCAGAATTATAGATTTCTTAAGCGGTGTTGCCTACGCAAACGGCGGAAACATCCGCAAGGTTGCAAACAGTACATTTATAATTGTTCCTACGGATGTTGATGTTATGGGTGAGCTTATGCTCGACGATTTTGACGAGAACAAAGCATATTTTTAATGGATAATGATTTGCTTGAGGCAAGACTGCGCGACACTGCGGAAATTTGTGAAAGAACATCAAGACCTAAGTTTTTAGGCTTTCTGACCCGTGACGAAAGGGCGGCGGCAGAGCATATTTTAAAAAGCACTGACTGTCACACCGAATATTTCGGCGGATATGAGGGAGCGGAAAGGGTGTTTTTGGGCTGTTTTCCGTATGAGTCTTCAAAATACAGCTTCCCTGTAACTGCGATTACCTTTTGTTTCAGAAAAAACGATGCGCTCTCCCATAGGGATTTTTTAGGCGCGCTTATGTCGCTCGGCATAGGGCGTGAAACCGTGGGGGATATATTGACAGAACCCGGCAGGGCGGTTGTGTTTGTCGCCGATGAAATAAAAAAGTTTGTTGTTACGCAGATAGGCAAAATAGGCAATGTGGGCGTAACCGTTGAAGAAGGGTACGACCTACCGCTCCCGGAGGGCGACAGATTGGCTGAATTTTCGGCGACAGCGGCGTCTGACAGATTGGATTGCGTAGTTGCCGCTGTTTGCGGAATTTCAAGGGCAAAGGCTTGCGAGAAAATAGAAAACGGTGCGGTAACGGTCAATTCCGCGCCTGCCTTAAAGCAGACCAAAACCGTTTGCGGCGGCGATGTAATTTCGGTCAGGGGTAGCGGAAGATTTATTTTGGACTCCCTTGAGGACAGGACTAAAAAGAACAGATTAATAATAAAATATAAAAGATATGTTTAGGAGGAATTAAAATGCTGTCAGCTACTGAAATAAGAAATGTAAAATTCACCAAGGCTATGGGCGGTTATAAGCAGGAGGAAGTCGATGTTTTGCTCGACAGAATAGAAACCGACTATAACCAATTCGATCGTGTTATTAAGGAATACAAGGCGAAAATCGAGTCGATGAACGCTGAAATGGAAAGCCTTAAAAATTCCCAGAACAGTATTCAGAATGTGCTTTTAAGCGCGCAGAAGCTTGCCGACCAGATAGTTGATGAGGCAAAGCAGAAGAGCGCCGAAATTATCAACAACGCTCAGTCAAATATAGAGGTTATTACCGCAAGGGAAAAGGAGCTTGCGACTGCCTTTGACATAAAGGCAAACGAACGCAAGGCAAAGCTTGAAAAAGAACTTGCGGATATGGTGAAAACCGCGGAAATTAAGGCGGACAGCATAAAGGCGGCGTCTGAGGACAGCGTTGCAAGACAGCAGATGCTTTACGATAAAGTTAAAATGGAAATGTCGGCCTTTAAAGCGGCGGTTTCCGCAAAGTATAAGGAGCATCTTGAGATGCTCAGAGCCTTGCCCGATACGGCTCCTATGGACCCGAAACATATGGCTGAGGTCATCTCCGCCGCGGTTGATAAGGCGCCCTCTGCCGAGAGCTTTATTGAAAACGCCGAGGTCAAGAACAATGTCAAGACCGAGGTTAAACCGGAGCCTGCGGAAGAGAAGCCTGCCGACGAGGGCTTTAAGGTTGCGGACGAACCCGAGGAACAGGAAGAAGAATAAACCGGAGGTGTCGGTTTGGTTATATATATAGCCGCGGTTTTAAGCGGTCTTGCGGTTTTGGGACTTGACCAGTATACAAAATATCTCGTTTCAACTAATTTTGTTTTAGGAGAAACACGAGCGTTTATTAACGGTTTTATTGAGCTTAGTTATATTCATAATACGGGCGCCGCTTGGGGTATGCTTTCGGGTAAGAGGTATATACTTATTGCGGTTACGCTTGCTGTAATGGCAGTGTGCATAGCGCTGTTTGTAAAATACGCTAAGGGAAGCCGTCTTATGCTCTGGGCGCTGACGCTTGTGCTGTCGGGCGGCGTAGGCAATATGGTTGACCGTGTATTCAGGGACGGAAAGGTTGTGGATTTCTTGCATTTCGAATTTTTCCCGTCCTTTCCCGTGTTTAACATTGCGGACTGTGCAATAGTGGTGGGAGCGGTGCTTTTGGCGCTTTACTTCATTATAGATATTGCCGCCGAGAAAAAGGAAAAAACCGATGAATAATATCGAGACAGTTTGCGAGACCGACGGTGAGACTCGAATAGATGTCTTTGCCGCGGGAGCCGCGGGCGTTACCCGTTCAAGGGCGGCGGCGCTCGTTTCTGAGGGGCTTGTGTCGGTAAACGGCAAAACGGTCTCCAAAAGCTGTAAGGTAAAAAAGGGCGATACGGTTTCAATAACCGTGTCCGACCCTAAGGAATACGATATTGTTCCCGAAAATATACCGCTTGATATAGCTTATGAGGACGAAGACCTTTTGGTTGTCAATAAGCCTAAGGGTATGGTGGTTCATCCGGCGGCGGGGAATTACAGCGGAACGCTCGTAAACGCCCTTATGTTTCATTGCGGAAGCAGTCTTTCGGGTATTAACGGGGTTATGCGTCCCGGTATAGTACACCGTATAGATAAAAATACAAGCGGACTTTTAATGGTGGCTAAAAACGATCTGGCGCATACGGGTCTTGCCGCTCAGATAAAGGCGCACTCGTTTATGCGTGAGTACGAGGCGGTCGTGTACGGCAATATCAAGGACGATGAGGGCACGGTGAGCGCCCCGATCGGCAGACATCCGATAAAACGCAAGCAAATGGCGGTAGTAAACAGCGGCAGAGAAGCCGTTACGCGTTACAAGGTGATAGAACGGTTTGACGGTTTTACGCATATAGGAGTAAGACTTGAAACGGGCAGAACCCATCAGATAAGGGTTCATATGGCTTATATTGGCCACCCCGTTGCGGGGGACGAGGTGTACGGCCCAAAAAAGGTTATAACCGAGCTTGGCGGACAGTGTCTGCACGCTAAAAAAATCGGTTTTATACATCCTCGGACGGGTGAATATATGGAGTTTGATTCTCCGCTGCCCGATTATTTTAAAAAATTTTTGCAAAGGTTGAAATGAAATGGGTCTCTTTTCCGGTTGCCTTTTGGCGTGCGATATTGACGGAACACTGCTTGTAAACGGAATTATCAATCCCCGTAATATAGAAAAGATAGAGTATTTTATGAACGAGGGCGGCAACTTTTCACTTTCAACCGGAAGAACCGTAGGAGCTGTGGGACCCGTGTTAAGCAAGCTTAAAAGGGTTTCACCGTCCATAGTGTCCAACGGCTGTATGATATACGATTATGAAAACAAAAAGGTTCTGGACGAGCTTTATGTGCCGAAAAGCGATTATTTTATAGTGAAAAAGGTCCTTGATATGGGACTTAATGTAGGCATAGAGGTACATTCGGGCGATAAGGTTCTCACCGTCTTCAGAAATGCGGAGACAGATATACACCAAGAGTACGAATGGCTTGAAAGCATTACCGTAAGCTTTGAGGAAGCGTCCCGTTACAGGTGGAATAAGGTAGTAATGATGTTCGAGAAAGAGGAAGCTCTCATTGCGGTCAAGAAAATGATTGCGGGCGAGGAAACCCAAGCTTCATTTGTTGATACCTCTGCGGTAATCGCAGGAAAAAGGCGGAGGTATTACGAGCAGTTCCCAAAAGGCGTTTCAAAGGCTTCCGCACTTGATAAGCTTACTAAAATACTTAATATTAAAAAAGGCGGTCTTTTCGCGATAGGCGATTATTATAATGACCTTGAAATGATAAAAAAAGCAGATATCAGCGCTGTTCCGGCAGGCACACCGAGGGATATTGAAATATATGCCGACTATATTGCGTGCCGCTGTGAGGACGGTGCGGTAGCTGATTTTATAGACTATCTGTCAAAAAAGAAAGGAATGATTTGATGGACACTGCGGAAAAAAAACAACTTGAAATAACCGCTTGCAAGATCAGGATGGGAATTATAGAGGGGGTACACAGCGCAAAATCGGGACATCCGGGCGGTTCGCTCTCAATAGCCGAAATACTTACCTATCTGTATTTCAAGGCTATGAATATAGACCCCGAAAACCCGAAGAAGGCTGACAGAGACCGCTTTGTGCTCTCAAAGGGACATGCCGCTCCGGCGCTCTATTCCGCTCTCGCATACAGAGGTTATTTCGATCCTGAGCTTCTTAAAACCCTCCGCCATATAGGCAGTATATTGCAGGGACATCCCGATATGAAGCATATTCCCGGCGTTGATATGTCAACCGGCTCACTCGGTCAGGGTATCTCCGCCGCAGTCGGTATGGCGCTTTCCGCTAAGCATTTCGGAGATAATTATAAGGTCTACGCTGTTTTGGGCGACGGCGAAATCGAGGAAGGTCAGGTTTGGGAGGCGGCTATGTTTGCCGGTAACAAAAACCTTTCAAATCTCACCGCTTTTATAGATTATAACAATCTTCAGATTGACGGAACGATTGAAGAAGTAAACTCCGCCGCTCCCATCGATAAAAAATTCGAAGCGTTCAAGTGGCATACTATCGCAATAGACGGCAATGATTTTGATCAGATAGAAGCCGCTCTTAAAGAAGCAGAGACCGTAGATAAGCCGGTTGCGATAATCGCGAAGACGGTTAAGGGCAAGGGCGTTTCGTATATGGAAAACGCGGTGAACTGGCACGGCGCCGCACCGAACGACGAATTGTACGAACAGGCAATGAAAGAGCTTGACGAAGCCTTAGCGGCGCTTATTAAGGAGTGAGTAAAATGGCAGAGATAAAAAATGTAGCAACCCGTGTAGGCTATGGCGAGGCGCTTGTTGAGCTTGGAAAAGAAAGAGACGATTTCTTGGTCCTTGACGCCGATCTTGCGGCGGCAACACAGACCGGAATGTTTAAAAAAGCTTTTCCCGAAAGATTTTACGACTGTGGTATCGCGGAAGCAAATATGATGTCGATAGCGGCAGGCATTGCGGCTACCGGTAAAAAGGTAATTTGCAGTTCTTTTGCGATGTTTGCGGCAGGCAGAGCCTTTGAGCAGGTGAGGAACTCTATCGGTTATCCGCACCTTAATGTAATAATAGGCGCAACGCACGCAGGTATATCCGTCGGTGAGGACGGCGCTACCCACCAGTGCTGTGAGGATATAGCGCTTATGCGTACAATACCGGGAATGACAATTATCAATCCGGCAGACGCAACAGAGGC
Source organism: uncultured Oscillospiraceae bacterium (assembly GCA_900543215.1). Classification (GTDB taxonomy): domain Bacteria; phylum Bacillota; class Clostridia; order Oscillospirales; family Acutalibacteraceae; genus UBA737. The sequence goes on from UQQR01000013.1 coordinate 39,319, forward strand.
TAAAAAGGCAGTAAAGGCGGCTATGGAGCTTGACGGACCCGTTTATATGCGCTTCGGCAGACTTGCCGTACCGGTTATTTTCGGAGACGATTATAACTTTGAGGTAGGTAAGGGCGTTCAGCTTAAGGACGGCAACGATGTTACCGTTATAGCCACCGGTCTTATGGTAAACGAGGCTCTCGAGGCTTACGAGCTTCTTAAGAAGGACGGTATCAATGCCCGAATTATCAATATGCATACAATAAAACCGCTTGATAAGGAAATTATCTTTAAAGCGGCAAAGGAAACGGGCGCAATAGTTACCGCCGAAGAACATTCGGTTATCGGTGGACTCGGAAGCGCGGTAAGCGAGACCGTGTGCGAGGAATATCCCGTTCCCGTTGTAAAGCTCGGTGTGTACGATACCTTCGGTCATTCGGGACCTGCCGTAAAACTGCTTGACGAGTTCGGATTGCGTGCCGTTAATATCGCTGAGAAAGCTAAAAAGGCTATTGAATTAAAGAATAAATAAGCTTTTAAGGGGACGGGAAACCGCCCCCTTATTTTAATATGATTTTAAAGTTGTTTAAATAGTTTTCTGTGTGCTGTTCCGCCATATCGCGGAGCAACTTTTCGCATTTTTTAAGCTCGGCTTCGGAAAACTCGTTTTCAAATTCTTTATTTTTAAATTCGTATGCCTTTAAAAGCAAGTACAAATTTTTAAGCTCCTCAAGCGACCAACAGATTTCATCGAAATTTTCTTCATATAACATAATTAACACCTCTTTTCCAATAATTATATTCCACATATGGAATATTGTCAATAGTTCATTTGTGAAATATGGTATAATCCCGAAAAAGGAGATGTTATATCATGGATTATATGCAAAGATTAAAGGAATTGAGGGTAGACCGAGATTTGTACCAAAAGGATATAGCCAAGCTGCTTAACACAACTCAGGCCTATTATTCGCAATATGAGAGCAGGAAAAGACCCCTGCCCATTGAACATTTGATAACGCTCTGCAACTTCTACAAGGTTTCCGCAGACTATATTTTAGGTATTGAAAAGGGCTTTGAATATCCGGAGAGATAAAAGTCCTTTAATCATATTTAACACTTCGCAAAAGACAACATAATATATTACTGAGCACCGAAAAATTATTTGATTAATTAACAGCAATAAAGGCAAAAATATAATTAGCCTGACGGACAAAAACGTCACTCATAAATATTTGCGGAGTGTGAAACAGTAATGAATATTAAGCGAGGAGAAATATATTATGCCGATTTAAGTCCGGTTGTAGGTTCCGAGCAGGGCGGCGTCCGTCCCGTACTTATAATTCAGAATGATGTCGGCAATAAATACAGTCCCACGGTTATCGCCGCCGCAATAACCAGCCAACGGGACAAGACAAAGCTGCCCACGCATATTTCGGTCAATGCCGACGGCTGTGGGCTTGCAAAGGACTCAATAGTCCTGCTTGAACAGGTAAGAACGATCGACAAACAGCGCCTTAAGGAAAAAATGGGAACGCTTGATACAGGCTCTATGGGGCTTGTGGATAAGGCGCTTTCGGTAAGCTTCGGGCTCGGCAGTACTATGTAATTAAAATACGCTCACACCAAATAGGTGTGAGCGCATCTTCTATTCTCTTATTCTTTTTAAGGCGCCCTTTTCAAGCCTTGAAACCTGCGCCTGCGATATTCCGATTTCCTCGGACACCTCCATTTGGGTCTTGCCCTGCATAAATCTAAGCGACAGTATGTGCTTTTCTCTCTCGTTAAGATTTTTTATTGATTCTTTCAGCGATATTTCGTCAAGCCAGTTGCGGTCGTCGTTATTATCACCGATTTGGTCGAGTACATATATAGTATCTCCGCCGTCCGAATAAACGGGGTCATAAAGGGATACAGGGCTTACTATGCTTTCAAGCGCAATAACAACATCCTCAACGGGCAGGTTAAGCTCCTTTGCTATTTCGCTTACGGTAGGTTCGCTTTGCTTTTGGGCGGAGAGCTTTTCCTTTGCCTGCATTGCCTTATATGCCGTATCCTTAATGGAACGGCTCACCCTTATAGCGTTGTTGTCCCTGAGATAGCGCCGTATTTCGCCTATAATCATCGGAACGGCGTAGGTTGAAAAACGCACATTTTGCGTAATATCAAAATTGTCGATTGACTTAATAAGTCCGATACAGCCTACCTGAAATAAATCGTCGAGATTTTCACCCCTGCCCGTAAAGCGCTGGATAACGCTTAAAACCAGTCGGAGATTGCCGTTTATAAGCTCGTCTCTTGCGGTTTTGTCGCCGTTTTTTACCCTTTTTAAAAGCGCTTCCTTTTGCGCTTCTTTTAAAACAGGAAGCTTTGATGTATCTACTCCGCATATAAAAACCTTGTTATTATACATATAAGGCACCTCCGTAATTACTATTAGAATTATTACCCGGAAGCGCACGGTATAAACTCATATTAAATTTTTTGTTTCGACATATTTCACTTGCATTCGCAATTATTAATACGGCTGGGTGAATTAGAGACTTTGGGGTTTTCTGTTGAAAAACATTGCACAGCAAGCTATACTGTTATCGGATAAAAAATATTCAAATCAAATGTTGCCGCAATACGGCTTTTTAAATACTTTAAAGTTAGCTAAGACTAACTGAAATTTAAAAAGGAGCGCTAAAATATGAAAATTTTGGTATTGGGCGCCGGCGTGCTGGGCTGTAATATTGCAGACATTATGTTTCGTGCAGGAAAAGATGTAAAATTGCTCGCGCGCGGAAAATGGGCGGAGGAAATACAAAAAAACGGCTTGAGGATAAAGAATATGTTTTCGCCCCGTGTATCGGTCAGTCGGGTTCCTGCGGTAACAGAGCTTGCGCCCGATGATATTTATGATGTTATATTTGTTGCCGTTCGGTATACGTAATTAGAAACGGTTATTGATACCCTGAAAGCGAACAAAACCAAGAATATTGTTTTTGTGGGCAATAATGTGTGTGCGTCGGACCTTGCCGCGCTTTTGCCCCAAAAAAATGTAATGTTTGCCTTTACAAACGCGGCAGGACACAGGGAAAGCGGCCGCGTGGTTTCGGTTGACCTGCATAAGATTACAAATAGGTCAGCTGCAAGGAGCGCCGTCTAACGAAGAACTGATAGGTGAGATTTTTACGGGGACGAAGTATAAGGTTACTTACGAGCCTAATATGGGGGATTACCTACTGTGCCATGCCGCGTTTGTAATTCCTGCGGTTTTTGCCTGTTATAAAACCGACGGCAATCTGAAAAGGGTCAAAGAGGACAATGCCTATCTGAACCGATTGATTGACGCTAATATTGAGGGCTACCGAGCTATAAGGAATACCGGACACGAAATTTTGCCGAAAGAGGACAGCGATTTTGAGGACGCCGCTTACCGAAAGACCTGTTTCCGCTTTTTCAAGCTTATGTGCGCAACCGTTCTCGGGAAAATCTGCGTTTCCGATCACGCTATGAACGCAGCAGACGAAATGAGTGCGCTGAACAGGGATTTTAAAAAATTCTTAGATGAAGCTAAAGCTGAATACCCTGTGTGGCAGGAGCTTAAAAGGAGTGCGGGAGGTACTTAAAATGAAGGAATTAATTATAAAAACAATCCTTGAAGGATTAGGACTTGGTGCTTTGCTTGTATTGGTTTGTGCCGTCGGTATTCGTAAGGGCGCTGTCGGAATGGTACATCTTTACAGTGCAAAGGTACAGGAAAGATGTGTAAATAAAGGGCTTACAACGCATAAAAAAATCAAGAAAAACAGCTTGCTTTTTAAAGCAATTTGTGTGCCCGGATATATCGCATATGTGCTTATCTGCACCTATGCGGTAAACGGGGTGAGCGGTTTTCTCGAGGGATTTTGGCAAATGCTTGTCATTCTTTTGGTTATGAATCTTATTGACCGTTTCCTTGTAGATGATTTTTGGGTGGGGCATACGAATGCTTGGGTAATTCCGGGTACCGAAGACCTTAAACCTTATATCACCGCAAAGGATAAGCGCAAAAAATGGGTTTTCGGTACAGTTGGTATGGCGGTCATAGCGGCGGTACTGTCGGCAATAATGGCGGTTATTCGTTAAATAGGAGGTAAATAAAATGCTGTTTGAAACATTGGGTGACAAACAAAATCCCGCTGTACTGTTTTTCCACGCTATGGGAGTGACAGGAGAGAGCAGCAAGCCCGTGGCAAATTATTTGTGCGATAAATACTTTTGTGTTTTGCCGACCTCAACCGTTTACTGCAAGGGGCAGAAATACATAAGCAAAGCGGATGAAGTGCGGCAGGTGGAGGAGTTCTTACAAAAACAGGGCGTGAAAAGCCTTGCGATGGTTGTTGCGTCGTCTATCGGTGCGGATTTGGCAATGTTTTTCTTAACACATACAAATATATCCGTCGGACATATCTTTTTAGACGGGGGACAGTTCGCGCAAATCGGAAAAGGAACACGCAGAATTATGACAACTTTTCTATATCTTGCCATAAAAAGTCTGTATCTGTCAAAGGGCGGAACGCTTAAAAAAATTATGTGGTGCGATGACGATGCTATAAAGCCGTATTTTATTGCCGCGGGTGAGGCACTTAAATACGGAAATTTGCGCCGACAGCTTTCCGACAGTTTAGAGGACAAGCCGTTTCCGGCATTGCCCGAAGAAGTGCAAAAAAATACATACTTCGAATTCGGCAGTATTGAGGAACACCTTAAATACAGGGACGCCGTTATGAAAGCCTATACTAGGGGTAACTACCCGATTTTTGAGGGCTGTAACCATATGCAGTATCAGATTAAGGATCCCAAGGGATTTGCGAAAATGCTTCGGTTGATAACGGAAGAAAATACTTTGCCTGATATACCGTTCCTAAAGCTGTAAGTACAAATAAAACGGGAAATAAAAGCATGCGGTGTAGCAGTAAAAAAGAAAGGGAGCGGCAAAAAAACGCTGCTCCCAATTCTTATTGCCGCGCTGAAAGACGAGCGTTGTTTAAAACAGTCCGGCGGACTGTTTTAAAAGCGAGAGTCCCTTCCGAGAAGACAAGCACAAGGTGCGAAGTATGAGCGGTGTAGCAGTAAAAAAGAAGGGGAGCAGCGAAAAACGCCACTCCCAATTCTTATTGGGAGACCATCCCAAATATTGTGTAAACCTCCAATGTGGTGTAAAATAGAAAGAACA
>UQQR01000014.1 GCA_900543215.1 uncultured Oscillospiraceae bacterium
TATGAGTTTTCTGCTTTGTAAGTACGATGGCTGCGGCTCTGCCTATATTCATTGCAAGCTCGCAGGTAAGCTCTGTTACGGCTATACCTCTGGCACCGTCTGTTCCGAATAATCTTCCCATTTGTCAAAACTCCTTAAATTATATTAAAATATTGATTGTTGTGTCGTGTTCTGTCCGGTTTGCGGTATACCGAGATGCTCATACGCCTGCGGCGTAACACATCGGCCCCTTGCCGTCCTTGTCAAAAAGCCTATCTGCATAAGATACGGCTCGTAAACATCCTCTATCGTAACCGCTTCCTCGCCGACCGCCGCCGCCAATGTATCAAGTCCGACAGGACCGCCCGAATAATTGGTTATAATAGTCGTAAGCATCTTTCGGTCAAAATCGTCAAGTCCCAGCTCGTCAATTTCAAATCTCGCAAGCGCTGCCTGTGCTACCGCTTCCGTAATATCGCCGTCAAATTCGACCTGCGCAATATCGCGCACACGCTTTAAAAGACGGTTTGCGATACGGGGCGTTCCCCTTGAACGGGAGGCTATTTCGAGCGCGCCGTCCCTTTCGATTTCTATACCTAATATTCCTGCGGAACGGGTGATGATCTGCGCCAATTCCTCGGGCGTGTAAAGCTCAAGCCGCAAAAGCACGCCGAAACGATCGCGAAGCGGCGCCGTAAGCTGACCCGAACGGGTGGTAGCCCCCACAAGCGTAAAATGCGGCACATCAAGCCGTATCGACCTTGCCGCAGGACCCTTGCCGATTATAATATCAAGCGAAAAGTCCTCCATCGCGGGGTAAAGTATTTCCTCAACATTACGCGGGAGTCTGTGTATCTCGTCGATAAACAGCACATCTCCCTCGTTAAGCGAAGTGAGTATTGCGACAAGGTCGCCCTGCTTTTCTATCGCGGGACCGGAGGTAACCCTTAAATTAACCCCCATTTCCTTTGCGATTATTGCGGAAAGCGTGGTTTTGCCGAGTCCCGGAGGACCGTAAAGCAACACATGGTCAAGCGATTCGTGCCGTCCGAGCGCTGCTTTTATGTATATACTCAGGTTTTCCTTAGCCTTGCTTTGTCCCACATATTCGTTAAGAGTTTTAGGTCTTAAGGTAAGTTCCGCGTCGTCCTCCTTATAATCGTATTCGGGAGCGACGATACGGTTTTCAAAATCCATTTCCTGCTCTATCAAAAGCTATATCCTCCTTGCAAGAAATTTAAGCGCCTGCTTAATAAGCTCCTCTGCCGAAAGCGAGGGGTCAAGCCTGCCCACCGCAAGGGACGCCTCGCTTTGCGAATATCCGAGAGACACAAGCGCCGCCACCGCTTCGGAAGTATTGCTGTTTAAGGTTGCGTTTCCCACGGCTTTTACCTCTTCGTTGTTCGACCCCGGAACCGAGCCGACCTTATCCTTAAGTTCCAGCACGATTCTCTGCGCCAATTTTATGCCCACGCCCGACGCCGCGGTTAAAGCCTTTGCGTCTCCGCTTGCTATGTATACCGCAAGCCTTGCGGAATCAAATTCCGAAAGTATCGCGATTCCGAGCTTCGGGCCGACGCCGTTTACCGAGGTTATAAGCTTGAACGCCTCAAGCTCGTCCGTATCAGAAAAGCCGTAGAGGTCGAGTGCGTCTTCCTTTACCGCCAAAAAGGTGTGAAGAAACGCCTCCTTACCCTTTTCGGGAAGCTTATATAGCGTGTTTTTTGTGACCGTACAGCGGAATCCCACTCCGCCGCATTCAATAATGACCGATGTGTTATCCGTATGTATCAGCTTTCCTCTTACAGAAGCAATCATTTACCCATCTCCGTATAAAGTTTTGAATATGAAGACCCCGAATAGTTTGCGTGGCAGACCGCAAGCGCCAGCGCGTCTGCGGTGTCGTCGGGTTTCGGAACACGCTCAAGTCCCAAAAAACCCCTGACCATTTCCATAACCTGCCGTTTTTCCGCCCTGCCGTAGCCTGTTATTGCCTGCTTAACCTGAAGCGGAGTATATTCGGATATTTTAAGCCCGCCGTTATGTGCCGCAAGCAGTATGACGCCTCTCGCCTGAGCCACATCTATGGCGGTTGTGGAGTTGGTGTTAAAATAAAGCTTTTCTATCGACATTTCATCCGGACGGTATTTTGCGATTATCTCGTTCATATCGTTATAAATGTCGGAAAGGCGGCGTTCAAACGGTATTCCGGCAGGCGTTGTTATCGCACCGAAGCCGACTGCCGAAAAATGGTTTTTATTGTAATCGACAATTCCGTAGCCGACGATTGCATAGCCGGGGTCTATACCGAGAATTCTCACCCTAACTCCTCCAAGGCGCACTTATAGATTATAATGTACGATTATACCATATAATTTCGAATACATCAATATTTTATTTTGAAATACACAGCTTTCGGCTTCCGTGCGCCTGTTGCGTTTTAACTTGATTTATATAATATTCAGTGGTATTATAAATTTGTTGTATCCTGCTTATTACCGCCGAAATTACAGGCACTTATATCTGCCGTATTTATATTCAGGAAAAAAACAGACCGATTTATATTGAAAAGGAATGTGTATCTATGAAGTTAACGGACAGTAACGCCGTAAAAATTTTACTAAAATATAAAGAGGCAATATCCTATCTGTTTTTCGGTGCGGTAACCACTGCCGTAAACTGGATAGTTTATATTATCTGCGTTAAGCTGTTTCACATTAATATGACGCTCGCAAATGCTGTTGCTTGGGTTCTCGCGGTAGCAACGGCTTATATAACAAACAAGCTTTTCGTTTTTGAAAGCAAAACGCACGCCGTCGGTGAAATAGTAAGGGAGGCCGTTTTATTTTTAGGAGCGCGTGCGGCAACCGGAATTATTGAAATCATTTTTCCTGCTCTTCTTTTCAGGCTCGGTATCAAATTCACCGCGTTCGGAATACAGGGCTTCGGCGCAAAGGCCACAGTAACCGTTGCCGTAATAATTCTAAACTATGTTTTAAGCAAGCTCTGGATATTTAAGCAACGGCAATAATAAAAGCTTACTCACTTTAAAGGTCTCGTCAGCCGCTCTGTTTTCAGCATTTTTTTATTAAAAATTTTTCAAGATCGAATAGTGAGAATAAGCGAGGAAAAACGAGGAAAAACGAGCATTTAAGAGTTTTTTTAAACACAATATATTTTTTGTCAGAAAAATGTAGATTTTTCGCAAATTTAACTTGACATTTTAATGTTTTAATAGTATAGTCAATATTTAGTTAGACATTGAACAAAATATGTTTAAGCATCTGTGTAGAGAGCAGTTTCAGATTTTATGCCGTAGTTTCGGGTCAGAGGACCTTTGAAAACTATGAAAAACCCTTTGTTCAGGGCATATTACGAAGAGCCTGCGGGTATCGCACGGGGAAAATTATTCTTGTGTCGGCACTTGAGTGTTGAACAAAGGGGGATGCTTTATGGAAAAAAACAATATTGTAGAGCTCAAAAATGTATCTGTCGCGTTTGACGGCGAGCAGGTTTTGGACGGTCTCGACCTTGAAATAAGGGATAAGGAGTTTATAACTCTGCTCGGTCCCTCGGGTTGCGGAAAGACCACCACCCTGCGGCTTATCGCCGGATTTTTGGAACCGGACAGCGGCGACATTTCATTTGAGGGTGAAAAAATCAATGGTGTTCCTGCGTACAAACGGCAGGTAAACACCATTTTTCAGCGTTATGCGCTGTTTCCGCACCTTAATGTGTACGAAAACATCGCTTTCGGTCTGCGTGTTAAAAAACGCCCCGAGAAAGAGGTAAAGGAAAAAGTTGCCGAAATGCTAAAGCTCGTTAATTTAAGCGGCTTTGAAAAAAGGCATGTCGATACCCTTTCGGGCGGTCAGCAGCAGCGTGTTGCCATAGCAAGAGCGATAGCCAACCACCCGAAGGTTTTATTGCTTGACGAACCGCTGGCGGCGCTTGACCTTAAGCTTCGCAAGGATATGCAGAAGGAGCTTAAAAAAATTCAGCGCCAGCTCGGCATTACATTTGTTTTTGTAACGCACGATCAGGAAGAGGCGCTTACTATGTCAGACCGTGTTGTAGTAATGGACGGCGGCAAAATTCAACAGGTAGGCACTCCGCAAGATATTTATAACGAGCCTGAAAACGCCTTTGTTGCCGATTTTATCGGCGAGTCCAATATTGTTGACGGCGTTATGCTCCGTGACTATTATGTTGAATTTTCGGGCGCTCGGTTCACCTGCCTTGATAAAGGCTTTGCGGAAAACGAGGCGGTCGATGTTGTTGTCCGCCCCGAGGATGTTGACATAGTATCTCCCGAAAAGGGTATGCTTACGGGCATTGTTACCTCCGTTGCGTTTTTGGGCGTTCATTACGAAATTATCGTGGATATAGGCGGCTTTAAATGGATGATACAGACCACGGACGAGCATTTTGTGGGCGATAAAGTAGGCCTTTACATTGAGCCTGACGCCATTCATATAATGAAAAAATCACAGTATTCGGGTCTGTACGGTGATTACTCCTCTTACAGCGAGGAAATGGACCACCTCTCCGACGCGGGCGAGGAGGAATAGACTATGAACAAAAAGGCTTTCGGCAATAAGCTGGTGGCTTCGCCGTATATCGTGTGGTCGGCAGTGTTTATAGTGGTGCCGCTGCTTATAATGTTTTATTTTGCTCTTACGGACAGTAACGGTGTATTCACCCTTTCCAATATCACGGCAATCGGGCAGTATAAAAAGGCTTTCGGCATATCGATTTTGTATGCGGCGGTATCGACCCTTATAACGCTGCTGCTTGCCTACCCTATGGCGTATTTTATGACCAAGCTTAAAATATCGTCACAGCGTATGCTTTTTATAATAGTTATGATTCCTATGTGGATGAACTTTCTTATCCGCACCTATTCGTGGATAACAATACTTTCGAATACGGGACTGATAAACACATTTTTAAAGAGCATAGGACTTATCGATAAACCGATAAAGCTGCTCCTTACACCGGGTGCTGTTATACTGGGAATGGTGTACGATTTTATTCCGTATATGATACTGCCTATTTACTCGGTTATGTCAAAGCTTGATAAATCACTGCTTGAAGCGGCTGAGGATTTGGGTTCAAACTCATTTTCCAAATTCAAAAGGGTGATATTCCCCCTTACAAAGCCCGGCGTTATTTCGGGTATTACAATGGTATTCGTGCCGTCCGTCAGCACCTTCTACATTTCGCAGAAGTTAGGCGGAACCAAAACAATGCTTATAGGCGATACCATTGAATACTTCTTTAATTTGGGACCCGAGCATTACAATATTGCGTCGGCAATCTCGCTTGTGCTTATGGTAATGATTTTGATTTGTCTTTTCATTATGAACCGATTTTCGGAAAGCGACGACGGAGGTGTGTTGATGTGAAGATACTCTCCCGAATTTATGTTGCGCTTATAATATTTTTCCTGTACGCACCCGTTGCCGTTATGATTATATTTTCCTTTAACGGCTCAAGCAGTGTTTGGGTAATGAACGGCTTTTCGACAAGGTGGTACACAGGTCTCGCGTCTGATACCGCTATGATGACGGCGTTACAGCACACGGTTATAATCGCTGTTTTGTCCGCGGCAATATCAACCGTGCTCGGCACCGCCGCCGCGGTGGGCATAAACGCGATACGGCGCAAGGCGGCTAAAAAAATCGTTATGTCCGTAACGCAGATACCTATGATGAATGCTGATATAGTAACGGGCATTTCGTTAATGCTTTTGTTTATATTCATCGGCAGAATTTTGGGACTTAACGAGTCTCTCGGCTTTTTAACGGTGCTTGTAGCTCATATAACCTTTAACCTGCCTTATGTTATACTTTCGGTAATTCCGAAGTTAAAGCAGACCGACCCCAACCTGCCCGAAGCGGCAATGGACCTCGGCTGTACGCCCGTAAAGGCATTTTTTAAGGTTATGCTGCCGTCAATATCAACGGGAATTGTAACCGGCTTTATAATGGCGTTTACACTGTCGCTTGACGATTTTGTAATAAGCTATTTCACCTGCGGTCATTATCAGACCCTGCCGATAGTAATTTATACTATGACTAAAAAGACGGTAAAGCCGGACGCCTATGCGCTTTCGACGCTTATATTCATAACCGTGTTTGTTTTGCTGATACTTTATAATGTACTTCAGTCTAAAAATGAGAAAAAAGCTTTAAAAACAGAAAGGATTTAGATAAATGAAAAAAACTCTCGCTTTAATAACAACGCTTGTAATAACACTCACCGTTTCCCTTACAGGTTGCGGATATAAGTATAAGGAGCTTGACCTGCGCGCAAAGTTCGACGAAAGTCTCAAAGGCACCACCCTTACGGTTTATAACTGGGGCGAATATATTTCGGACGGAGCGGACGGCTCTATGGATGTTAATAAGGAATTCGAAAAGCTTACGGGCATTAAGGTTAAATACTTAAACTATGTAAGCAACGAAACCATGTATTCACAGCTTAAAAGCGGCGGAGTAAGCTACGATGTGATAATTCCGTCCGATTATATGATAGAACGCCTTATTAAAGAGGATATGCTCCAAAAAATCGATATGTCCGCAATATCAAACTATGACCTTATAGACGAAAAGTATAAGGGTCTGTTCTTTGACGAAAAGGAAGAATACAGCGTACCCTACAATGTGGGTATGGTCGGAATAGTATATAACGAGGAGCTTACCGGAAAGGATATTGAACATTCCTGGAAGGTGCTGTGGGACGAAAAATACAAGGATATGGCGCTTAACTTTGATAACTCCCGCGACGCGTTTATGACCGCACAGATGATTTTGGGTCAGGATGTAAATACCGAAAACAAAGCTGACTGGGACGCCGCCGCCGACCTTTTAAAGCAGGGTAAGAAAAATCTTCAGGACTATGTAATGGATCAGGTATTCAGTAAAATGGAGACGGGCGAAGCGTCCGTTGCGCCCTACTACGCGGGCGACTGCCTTACTATGATAGACGCCAACGAAAGTCTTAAATTTTTCTACCCCGAAGAAGGCACGAATATTTTTGTAGACTCCGTTTGTATACCGAAAAACGCCAAAAATGTAAAAGCGGCGCTTATGTATATCAACTTCCTTTTAGAGCCGGATGTTGCCGTTGCAAACGCCGAGTATTTAGGCTATGCTTCTCCCAACACTGCGGTTGTGAACAATAAGGATTATTGCTATTATCAGAATAAGATACTCTACCCCGACGAGGCGGATATGCCCAAGGTACAGTATTATCACGATATTAACAGCGATATAAGAACCTATTTTGAAAATCTTTGGAGTACGGTTAAGCTGTACTGATATGAAAAAATAGTACCGTAAAAGCCTTTGCTTTTACGGTACTATTTTTATTTGCCCTTTATGCGCTCGGTCACTTCCCTTGTAAGCTTTACGCCGGCTATAAAGCCCGTTTCAAAATAAATATTTATTAGAGCGGTATCGTGCCTTGCAAGGGCATTTTCAAAGCTTGTCATTTTCTTAATATCGTCGGTAAGACCGCTTACAACCGAATAGATTTCCCGACTGCTTTTTTCTATAAGCCTGTCGTAGCTTTCTTCTTCCCTCTCCTTTAAAATACTGTCCCCCGAAATCAAAAATTCGCTCAGCGTTTCAAGCCTGCACCTCTTGATTATATCCGAAAAACCCATAACCTCACTCCGTTCATAAATTTTTTACAATTAGCTTTTAAAGAAATTAAATTCATCCTTTAAATAAATTATAAGCTTAAATCCGAATTTTATCAAGTTTAAATTCGCTGATAAGCGAATTTAATTCTAAAATTATTTGATTTAGTTTGTATTTAAGCGTATAATTTTCAAAGAATGGAGTGATGATATGACCGCCGCAATGAAAATAAAAATAATGTTGATAACGCGCAAAATGACAGCGGCTCAGCTTGCCGCCGCATTACATATAGCGCCCTCTACCTTAAGCGGGAAATTGTCAAGAGATAACTTTTCAGAAAAAGACCTTAAAGAAATTTCAGATATTTTGGATTTTGACTATGATATAGTTTTTACTGACAGGAGAACGGGTAATAAAATATAGTTCCAAATTCGAAATTATATCATTTCCCCTAAATTAGTCTATTTAAAAATTTTTTTATCATTAATCCGTAATTTAGAATGGAGTAATACTATGTCAGTTTCAAAGAAAATTAAAATGATGTTAATTGAGCGTGAAATGACAATGGCACAATTAGCCGCCGCTTTAAAGAAAAGCCCGTCGACGCTGAGTTATAAAAACACAAAAGACAATTATTCCGAAAAAGACCTTGAAGAAATCGCAGAAATTTTAGGATTTGAATATGACATAGTATTTACCGACAGAAAAACGGGTAAGAAAATATAATTCCGCATTACGAATTCCGAATTCCGCATTAATATCAGAGCCTTTCCCCGTAGTATCTGCGTAAAATATCGAGCGCGCGTAGCTGAAGTCCGTGTACCGCCTGCCTTGTAACGCTCAGCATTTGCGCAATCTCGGCGTCGGAAAAGCCGTAAATATATCTGAATACAACAGCATGCCTTTGCTTGTCGGATAAAAGCCTTAATCCGTCGGCAAGGGCTATTTTTGTGTCCTGCTCGCCGTATTTGGCACCCGAATAATCAAACAGCTCACAGCTTTCAAGCCGTAATCTGTCCGCCTTTTTGGAAAGTATTATGTATTTGTTGCGAAGCGACACCGCTATGTACCTGCAAAGCGTGTCGGAGCAGTCGGGCGCAAATCTTCCTGTATCAATGTCGTAAATCAGCTCCAATAAAAACACGGTAAGCTCCTCTTTTGCATCCTCTAACTCAATTCTTGCACCATAAAGCTTTATAAGTCTTTCGAACACGGCGTACAGCTCCCCGAAATTCGACATATCCCCGTTCTTGATTTCCTTTACGATTTTGAGCAGTTTTTTGTTTTCCATTTTTTTAACCGTCCTTTCTTTTTTAAGAAAGAAAACGGCCAAAAATTTGTAAACATCAAGAATACAAAAATTTCACCGTTTTTCTTTCGGTGAAATTTTATATAAATGAATGTTTGTTTGCTAAAATTTTGGAGTGAAAGGATATTTTTAAAGAGTAAAAAACAATTTTTTTGCTATTTTACCCCCAAAAAAGTTAAATATTGACATTTTCTTACAATTATTGTATAATATTGTCGAAAAATGTCGAATAACGGGGGGAAGGTAAATATGCGGATAGCAATATGCGACAGCGACACTAAATCAATCAAAACCACAAAACAAACCATATACGAATATTTAAGCCTTAAAAACATAGACGCCGTAGTCGATGAATTTTCATCGGGTGTTCAGCTTTTGAAAAATGAATACAGATATTCGATAGCTATACTCGAATACAACACCGGCGATTTAAACGGACTTGAAACAGCGAGAGTTATGCGTAAAAACGACCCTTTTTGCATTATAATTTTTTTAAGTCATTATACAGGCTTTATTTTGGATACCTTTAAGGTGTCGGCGTACCGTTTTCTGTTAAAGCCGTTAAGAAAGGAACAGCTTTTTTCGGCGCTTAACGATTACTTTTTTTCGGAGATATACAACCGTCCCCTATGGGTAAGAAACGGGGACGACACCTTTTGCTTTAACACGGGCGATATTTTTTATATCGAGGCGGACAACAAAAACTGTCTTATCAACCTTGACTGCGAAATAATACGCTGTAACAAGACTATGGCGGCGGTGTATAATCTTCTGCCTAAAAGCCATTTTTGCAAGGTAAACAGGGCGTTTATAGTAAATCTTAACTGCGTTTCGGCATACAGCAACGAAAACGTCTATTTAACCAACGGCGCGTGCCTGCCCGTAAGCCGAAATTATTATAAAAGCTTTAAAAACGAATATTACATCTATTCGGCACCCTGCGTAATATGAAAAAATTGCGTAAAAGGTTGATTTTAACGATAAAAAAAGGTATTATATAGATATGTAGCATATAAAAGAACGGAGAAAAATATGTTAGAGCTTAAAAATGTTTACTTTGCCGCCGAAAACGACGGCGGGGAAAAAGAAATTTTAAAAGACATATCTTTAAAAATCGAGGATAATTTCACGGTAATTACGGGACCTAACGGTGGCGGAAAATCCACCCTTGCAAAGATTATCGCGGGTATTCTTACCCCCTCGTCGGGTACTATCCTGCTTGACGGCGAGGATATAACGGGACTTTCGGTTACCGACCGCGCAAGAAAAGGCATAAGCTTTGCTTTTCAACAGCCGGTCCATTTTAAGGGTATCCGTGTTTATGATCTGTTAAGCCTTGCTTCGGGCAAGAATTTAAGTCTTAACGACGCCTGCGATTATCTCTCCCAGGTAGGACTTTGCGCCCGTGATTATATCGACCGTGAGGTAAATTCCTCACTTTCGGGCGGTGAGCTTAAAAGAATAGAAATAGCAACCGTGCTTGCCCGTTCCACAAAGGTCTCGGTGTTTGACGAGCCGGAGGCAGGCATAGATTTATGGAGCTTCGGCAACTTAATCAAGGTGTTCGAGAAAATGCACGGCAGTAAGGGCGGTTCAATAATCATCATTTCACATCAGGAGCGCATTTTGAACATTGCCGACAGCGTTGTGGTAATCGACAGCGGAAGAATCAAAACCGTAGGCTCAAAGCAAGAGGTTCTTCCGAAATTGTTCGGAACCGTTGAAAACGGCTGCAGAGCGACCGTATGTTCCGGAA
The DNA here is from genome assembly GCA_900543215.1 of uncultured Oscillospiraceae bacterium. Classification (GTDB taxonomy): domain Bacteria; phylum Bacillota; class Clostridia; order Oscillospirales; family Acutalibacteraceae; genus UBA737. Next base: position 10,694 of record UQQR01000014.1, read on the forward strand.
AGGAGACCGAATAATGAACAACACAGAGCTTGAGCTTTTAAAAATCATAGCCGATATGAACGCCACGCCCGACGGCGCTTACAATATCCGCGCAAACGGCAAGCTTGCCGACCGTCAGGTTACGGAAAATATAAATATAAAAACAAAGACCGATAACCCCGGTATCGATATTATAATAAAGCCGAACACCAAAAACGAGACTGTTCATATTCCGGTTATTATAAGTGAAACGGGACTTACCGACCTTGTTTACAACGATTTTTATATAGGCGAAAATTCGGATGTTACGATAGTAGCAGGCTGCGGAATACACAACTGCGGTGAAAACGAATCCCGACACGACGGTATACACACCTTTTATGTCGGAAAAAACGCAAAGGTAAAGTATATAGAAAAGCATTACGGCGAGGGCGACGGAAACGGCTCGAATATTATGAACCCCACCACGATAGTCAACCTTGAGGACGGCGGCTATATGGAAATGGAGACCGCTCAGATTAAGGGAATAGACTCCACAAAAAGGGTTACAAAGGCCCGTGTTTCCGACAACGCCTCCATTGTAATACACGAAAAAATTATGACCCACGGCACCCAAACCGCCGAAACCGATTTCACTGTGGATCTCGACGGTGTGAATTCGGGTGCGAATGTAATTTCACGCTCGGTCGCAAAGGGAAATTCGTTCCAGAAATTCCTTTCCAAAATAAACGGCAACAATGTCTGCAACGGCCACACCGAGTGCGACGCCATTATCATGGACGGCGGCAAGGTAACGGCGATACCCGAGCTTACCGCAAACAATATCGACGCTTCCCTTATTCACGAGGCGGCGATAGGCAAAATAGCGGGCGACCAGCTTATTAAGCTTATGACGCTGGGACTTACCGAAAAGGAAGCAGAGGAACAGATAATAAACGGCTTCTTAAAATAGCCCTATTTTGTTTATATCGTTATCGTGGATAACGGTGACATATTTTATGGAAGACGCCTCGCATATCATAGTGCTGCAGCTTTGATAAAGCTTAAGCACTACATAATCCGCCCCGACCTTAATAAGCGTACCGATACGGCTTTCAAGGCATCCGCCCACAAGGGATTCTATCCTTACTACCTTGCCTATTGTTTCTCTTAATATGTCGGGCATATAGGATTTTCTTATTTCCTGCGGCATTACCGTGCACATTTGGGGCTTGGGTTTATCCGCGCGGCACGAATTAAGGTGGCTTTCGTAAAATTTTAAATCATTTTCGTTTACTATGGGACAAGGAAGATTTTTTTCCATAAGTAATCAGCTCCGGACATAAGTTTTTTATTATATTGTATGAGACAGACCTGCGCCTTGACATACAATATTACTTGCCTGCGGAGCAATTCAAAGAAAGGATGACCGATATGAAAAACGAAAAAGCAATGGCTTATGTAAATATGTACGGTGTTTTAGGCTCGCTTGAAAACCTGTGCGAGCTTGACAGCAAGGCAAAGGAAATTTTAAAGGAATTAAAAAAGCCCGTTTCGTTATGCTTTGATGTAAAAAACGGCCCGTGCCGCACATTCCGTTTTGATGAAAACGGATGCAAAATAACAGAGGGAAGCTCGGGCGCCGCCTGTAAAATGAATTTTGCCTCCCCCGAAAAATTCAACCTGTTAATAGACAAAAGCAAGCCCGGCGTGCCCGTAAAAGGCGCCGTTACACTGCTTAAATTCCTAACGGGACCGTTTACTAAGCTTACCGCAAGGCTTGAAGAGGTACTCCGTCCGTCAAAGGACGCTTTATCCGACCCTGCGTTTTTTGAGGAAAACACGCTTATGACAATGTATGTAATTGCGGGTGCTGTCTCCGCCCTTGCAAACAACGACCCGATAGCGCAAATCTCCGCCGAGAACACTCCCGACGGCGATATTTACTTTGCGATAAAAGACAAAGCGGCTATAACACTAAGCGTTAAGAATCACCGCTTTACAACCGTTAAGGCTCCCTGCGAAAATCCCCGCGCAATAATGGAATTTGCGGACATAAAGCTTGCGAACGGACTGTTTAACGGCGAGGTTTCAACCGTAAACGAGATGTGCAAGGGTAACATCCGTCTTGCCGGAGTTCTTTCAATGGTAGACAACATCAACCGCATACTTGACCGTGTAGCGGTCTATTTGGCGTAAGGGGGAATTTTTTATGAGTAAATATCCTGAATATGTACATACAAAAAGCCGTGAGTGGTTTAACAGGGCACTGAATGTTATACCGTCCGGAATATACGGGCATTTAGGACCGTCCGAGGGTCTGTTCTTACCGCTTGAAAAGTGGCCGCTTATAAGTTCAAAGGCGCAGGGCACCTACTTCTGGGATATGGACGGCAACAAATATATTGATTTAATGTGCGCCTACGGACCGAATGTTTTAGGCTACAACGATCCCGATGTTGACGCCGCAGCATTGGCTCAGCTTAAGGACGGCAACTGCACCACCGCACCGTCCTACAAAATGGTCGAATGTGCGGAGCTGCTTGTAAACACGGTTGAAACAGCTGACTGGGCTTACTTTATGAAAAACGGAACGGACGCCACCACCTTTGCCTTTATGTGCGCCCGTGCGTATACAAAAAAGAAAAAGGTCATATTCTTCAAAGGCTACTACCACGGAAACGACCCGTGGGCAATGAAAGCCGATTATCCCGGCATACTCCCCTCCGATGTTGAAAACAATATCATAGTGCCTTGGTTTGATATGGAGGCGCTTGAGCGCGCTTACGAGGAAAATCACGGCGATATTGCGGCACTTATAGCACAGCCGTACGACCACGGCAATTTTTACGATAATGTCTGCGCCTCAAAGGAAAAGTGGCAAAAGGTAAGAAAATTCTGCGATGACCACGGAATAGTGCTTATTATAGACGATGTCCGCGCGGGCTTCAGGCTTGACCTTAAGGGCAGCGACCATTATTACGGCTTTAAGGCGGATATTATCTGCTTCTGCAAGGCGCTTGCCAACGGCTATAATATGTCTGCCGCCTGCGGACGGGAATTTTTAAAGGCGTCCGCCTCTTCCCTTTCGTTCACAGGCTCCTACTGGATGAGCGCCGTACCGTTTGCGGCGTCCATTGCCTGCATTAACAAAATGATTAAGCTTGATACGCCCACCCTTTTCAGGGAAAAAGGCGAAAAGCTTACCTCCGCCTTTAAAAAAGCGGCGGCGGAAAACGGCTTCAACTTGGTAGTATCGGGCGAGCCTGCCCTCTTCTATTTAAGAATTGCAAACGACGACAGCCTGATGCTCCATCAGGAATGGGTTGCGGAATGTGTATCAAGAGGCTTGTTTATCGCTTCCCACCACAATCATTTTATTAACGCCGCCCTCTCGGATAAGGACATAGCACTTGCGGCGGATATAGCTAACGACGCTTTCTCGGTTGTGGCAAAGCGCCATCCCGACAAGCTTATAAAGTAAAACTTGTAACAGATGTAAATTTGTGATATAATTATTTAAAATGTGTTTAAAGGACGGAACAGTAATGAGTGAACAAAAAAGAGTTTTGAGCTTTATACAGCCGAGCGGTCTTCTGACCTTAGGAAATTACCTCGGTGCGCTTAAAAATTGGACGGAGATGCAAAACGACTTTGACTGCACCTTTGCCGTTGCCGACCTCCACGCCATAACCGTGCGTCAGGAGCCCGCAAAGCTCCGCAATCAGATATATTCTACCTATGCCATACTTTTAGCGCTCGGAATAGACCCTGAGAAAAATACCGTTTTCATACAGTCGCATGTACCCGAGCACGCACAGCTGGCATGGCTTCTTTCCTGCTACACTCAGTTCGGCGAAATGTCCCGTATGACTCAGTTTAAGGATAAAAGTCAGCGCCACCCCGATAATATAAATGTCGGTTTGTTTTCGTATCCCGTGCTTATGGCGGCGGATATATTGCTTTATAAGGCGGATCTTATTCCCGTAGGCGCCGATCAAAAGCAACACATTGAAATTGCCCGTGACATAGCAAACCGTTTCAATAATATTTACGGCGATGTCTTCACAATACCGGACGGCTATATTCCCAAATCCGCCGCCCGTATTAAATCACTTCAGGACCCGACCAAGAAAATGTCAAAATCAGATGACAATGTCAATGCATGGATCGCTATACTTGATACAAAGGACGATATTATCCGCAAATTCAAACGCGCGGTCACGGATTCTGATTTAAGGGTTATTATGTCCGAGGATAAGCCCGGCGTATCAAACCTTATAAGCATTTATTCAGCCGTAACGGGAAAAACAACCGAAGAGGTTGAGCGTGAGTTTGACGGAAAGGGCTACGGTGATTTTAAGCTTGCCGTAGGCGAAGCGGTAGCCGACGAATTAGCCCCGATAAAGCAAAAACACGACGAGATTATCAAGGACAAAAAGGAGCTTGAACGCCTTTACAGAATAGGTGCGGAAAAGGCGGAATATGTCGCTCGCAAAACCTATTTAAAAGCAATGAAAAAGGTCGGCTTTGTTATATGAACGGCCCTCTTGCGGGAAACGGCAGAATTAACAGTGCCGTTTGCCGCGCCTTAAAGGAAAACCGGCTCCCCCACGCAATACTTATCGAGGGCGATAAGGGTACCGGCAGGCATACTTTAGCTTACTTTATTGCAAATGCCGCCGTTTGCTCGGCTGATACGGATAAGCCATGCGGCATATGCCGCAGTTGCTGTTTGGCAAACGCAGGCACACATCCCGATATATACCTGACCGCACCTGAGGACGGCAAAAAGAACATTTCCGTAGCTCAGATCCGTTTGCTCAGAAGTGAGGCTTATGTAAAGCCGCATATAGCCGCCTGCCGTGTTTTTATAATAGATATGGCCGACACTATGAACGAGCAGTCGCAGAACGCTCTCCTTAAGGTTCTTGAGGAGCCGCCCGGCAGCACATATTTTCTGCTTATAGCGGAAAGCAAGGCTTCCCTGCTCGATACAATAATATCGAGATGCACGGTGCTGTCTCTTTCAGTTCCCGAATACGGCGAAGCCGAGGAATATATATTAAAAAACCATAATTATAAGGAACAGCAGGTAAAGGACGCCGTTTCACAGTTCGGCGGAAATATCGGTCGGGCGCTTGAGGCTTTAAACGGTGCGAAAACCAAAACCTCTGCGGCGGCGGAGGAATTTACAAAGTGCTTCCTTTCGGGTTCGGATGCGGGAATGTTAAAAACAGCCGCGGCATTTGAAAAAAGCCGTGTGGACGCAGACCTATTCATAAAGGAGCTTAAGACCTGTATCGCAAAAGCGGCAAAGGAAAATTACCGTAATATTCTTACCGCTAAAATGCTGTTGAGCTTTTATGACGAGCTTTCTCTTTTTGAGGAAAGCCTTAACACAAATATTAATTTAAGTTTATTATTTTGTTCGCTTGTTTGCAAAGCGACGGAATTAAGCAAATAATTCGGAGGAATATATGACCGAGGTTATCTCAGTAAAATTCAAAGACGGCGGCAGAGCCTACTTTTTCGACCCCGACGGAATAACCGTTGATGTCGGCGACAGCGTAATTGTCGGCACGCAAAACGGCAACGAATTCGGCACAGTAAGCGAAGCCAATCATACGGTAGAAGATGACGCGATAGTAAAACCCTTGCGCAAAATGTTCCGCAAGGCAACCGAGCGTGATTTCAAAAAGCTTGAGGAAAACAAGAAAAAAGAAGCCGAGGCTTTTAAAATCTGCGAGGAGCTGATTATTTCTCATAAGCTTGATATGAAGCTTGTTGAGGTTGAGTATTCCTTTGACGCAAATAAAATCGTATTCTTCTTCACATCCGACGGCAGAGTTGATTTCAGAGAGCTTGTAAAGGATCTTGCGGCTCGCTTCCACACCCGTATAGAATTGCGCCAGATCGGCGTAAGGGACGAAGCAAGAATGTTGGGCGGGCTTGGCATCTGCGGTCAGCCGTACTGCTGCAAACGCTTTTTAAACGATTTCCAGCCGGTTTCAATTAAAATGGCAAAGGAGCAGGGTCTTTCCTTAAACCCGACAAAAATTTCGGGCAGCTGCGGAAGACTTATGTGCTGTCTTAAATACGAGCAGGACGCATACGAGTATCTCAATTCCCTCACCCCGAATGTCGGCGCTACCGTTAAAACGGCTGACGGACTTGCAACAGTTACCGATGTAAACCTTATCACCGGAAATCTTTTGGTTAAATTAATCGACAGCGATTCCATTCCTTTTAAGGTTCACCGTGACGATGTTAAGCTTGTATCACGCTTTAAAAAGCGTCCGAAGGAACAAAAAAACACTAACGAATAACTTAAAAATCTCAAATTATATTTTTAAGAGAAAAATTTGAACCTTTTGAAGTAATATTTTACTTGCTTTTTTAAAAAAGTATGTTACAATAATTACAACGAAGCTATGGAGGTGTTTTTGATGGCTTATAAAATTTCCGATTCCTGCATCAGCTGCGGAGCTTGTGCCGCCGGATGTCCCTGCGATGCTATCTCCGAGGGAGCAGAGCATTACGAGATCGACGCTGATAAATGCTGCAGCTGCGGAGCTTGCGCTGCCGGATGTCCGGTAGAGGCTATCGCCGAGGAATAATAATTCTCAAACATTTACATAAATGTTAAGCAGAACAAGCGCCCGTGCAAGCATTTGCCGGGCGTATGTTTTTCGACATAATATACTTGAACGGCTTTTTCATTTATGTTATAATCAGCTTGTGCCAAAAGGAGGTGTGCCGCTTGGAAAATACAAAAACCATTACAACCAATAAAAAGGCTTTCCATGAATATTTTGTGCTTGAAAGCTTTGAATGCGGAATTGAACTTTCGGGTACGGAAATCAAATCAATCCGTAAGGGCGGCGCTAATCTTAAGGACGCTTGGTGTTCTGTTGACGGCGGCGAAATGATTATAAAGCAGCTGCATATCAGTCCTTACGAAAACGGCAATATTTTCAATAAAAATCCTATCAGAAACCGAAAGCTGTTGCTGCACAAGCGTGAAATCATGCGCCTTTTCGGTGCCGTAAAACAAGAAGGACTTGCACTTATTCCCCTGTCGCTTTATTTTAAAGGCTCTTTGGTAAAGGTACAGCTTGGGCTGTGCAAGGGCAAAAAGCTGCACGATAAACGCGAAACTGCCGCCAAGCGAGACGCCGCGAGGGCGATAGACAGGGCAATGAAGGAACAAAACAGATAATACCGCAGCTTTGCGTTATTATATACACGGGGGCGTAAAGGTTTCGACAGGGATCTTGAAGTACCGGAAGCGAGCAGCGGTGCGGAACCGCTATAAAATCCGCAAAAAAAATTAATTAACAACAATAACGTTGCTTTAGCAGCCTAATTTAGGCTGCTCATCCGACCCGAGAGTACCGCAGCTCGGCAAGGGTGTCATTTTAGCGGTTAAAGTGAATACGGGCTTGCTCCTGCCCGTATCACTGCTTCGGAGCTACCGAACACACGAGTTTGACATTTAACGCCTGTGTGAGGGAATTTAAAGAAATGTCTGCGCTCGGAGATGCCGGTATGGATTGATTTTTGGACAGGAGTTCGACTCTCCTCGCCTCCACCATTTTTAAAACACCGTTAAAATCCAATCCGTTACGGTTTGGGTTTTAACGGTGTTTTGTTATTATAGTATTCTTAAAGAATAAGTGAGTATAAAAGCTGAATTTGATAATTGATTTTAAAGGAACACAAATTCATAGCACATCGACTACTTTAAGTCTGCGGATTTCTTCTTTATTATAATGAAATAAGACAACAAAACCGCCGAGAAGGTAAGCGCCCATGAAATCGGGTATGAAATAAACAATCCCGAAAAGCTGTGGTACTGCGGCATTGAAAAGACGGTGTATATCCACACCACACGCATTACACAAACTCCTATTATTGTTATTATCATAGGTATTACCGAAGAGCCAATACCGCGCATAGAGCCTGTTATGGTATCCATAATTCCGCAAAGGAAATGAGGTATAAGCATAAATTTAAGGCGTTCCATACCGTAAGCTATTGCCTCGGGCGAGTCCGTTATATATATACCAAGCAGATTTCTGCCGAAAATATAGAAGAGGTTGCCTATAATAAGCCCAACGGCGGCAACCGTTAAAAGGCAGACGCGGGTGATTTTTTTAACCCGTTTAATATCGCCGGCTCCGTAGTTTTGTCCGCAGAAATTAAGCGCTGTTTGCTGAAATGAATTCATCGAAACATAGCAAAATCCCTCAATGCTTGAAGCGGCGGCGGCGCCTGACATCGCAGTGTTTCCGAACGAGTTGACCGAGGACTGTATAAGCACATTCGATATAGAAAACAGCGAGCTTTGAAGTCCTGCGGGCAATCCTATTCTTACTATTTTCGCAAGCGCCCTTTTATGTATTTTCATATTTTTAATAACAAGCCTGCAGGAATCGGTTCGCTTCATAAGAGCAAGGATAACAAGAACGGCTGAAACCGCCTGTGAAATTGAAGTGGCCAACGCAACGCCGGCAACATCCATTTTAAACGCCGCCACAAAAACTATATTAAGTATAACATTAAGCACACCCGCCACGGTAAGGTAAATAAGCGGAGAGCGTGTATCCCCCACCGCCCTTAATACGGCGGAGCCGAAATTATAAAGCATACTGAAGATTATACCGCAAAAATATATACGCATATAAATTGAGGAAAGCGAAAGCAGCTTACCGTCAGGCGTACCCATAAGCCTTAGCATCGGTTCGGAAAACAAAACGCCCACTACAGTTAGAATAAGACCGCTTATCGCCGCTACCGGAATGGCGGTATGTACCGCGTCGGAGGTGCTTTTATCATTGCCCGAACCTACGCCTTGGGCTACCGCAACGCCTGCGCCGATTGAAAGACCGATAAACAGGTTTACTATAAGGTTTGTAAGCGAGCTTGTAGCACCTACCGCGGCAACAGAGTTGCTTCCGCAAAACCAGCCTACCACTATAAGGTCCGCGGCATTAAACAAAAGCTGTAAAAGACTTGTCAGTATTATAGGTATTGTATAAATGACCACATTTTTAAAGATAGGTCCTTTTCGTATGCTTTGCGTATCGAATTTCATAATTTGCCTCCATAAATTTCGAAAACCGCACCATTGGATTTTCGTACATATTATAACACCGTAAACACCGTTAAACAAGTAGGCTCTTTTATAAAAAGACGGCTTGACAAGAAGCGGAATTTGTGATAAACTTCTAATGTGTAAAGGCATTGACGGAAAGAGTACCGTTCGTCCCCTTTTTCAGAGAGAAGAACAGTTTGCTGTGAGTTCTTCAAAGCACGAATGGGAAGACCGTTCCCGAGCCGCTTTTCTTAAATTGCATTAAAGTAGGAAAAGCCGTTTTCTGCGTTAAAGAATATTTCGATATTACCGAACAGAGTGAAAAATCAAGGTGGAACCGTGCATTTATTATTTTAAATTGCACCCTTGGTACGGCGTGAAAGCTGTACTGAGGGTATTTTTATGCCGATTTTAGGAGGAATTTTAATGAAAATTATTTGTAAGGACGGCACTATAAGAGAATGTGAGAACAAGGAAGAAGAGCTTCATATTCTCCGCCACACCGCGGCGCATATAATGGCACAAGCAATTAAGCGCCTTTATCCCCAGGCGGACTTCGGCTACGGACCGGCTACCGAAAAGGGCTTTTATTATGATGTCGATTTAGGCGATACAAAGCTCACCGACGAAGACCTGCCGGCAATCGAAGCGGAAATGAAAAAAATTGTAAAGGAAAATCTGCCAATTAAGCCCTTTATTCTTCCGAGAGAAGAAGCCGTAAAGCTTATGGAGGAGAGAAACGAAAAATATAAGGTCGAGCATATCGGCGACCTTGACGAGGACGCTGAAATCAGCTTTTATAAGCAGGGCGAATATATCGATATGTGTATAGGACCCCACCTCACCTACACAAAGGCGCTTAAGGCATTTAAGCTTACAAACCTTTCGGGCGCTTACTGGAAAAACGATAAAAACAACAAGATGCTCACCCGTATAGGCGGAGTGGCGTTTCCAAACCAGCAGGAGCTTGACGATTATCTTAAGCTGCTTGAGGAAGCACAGCGCCGCGACCACCGCAAAATAGGCAAGGAAATGAACTTGTTTATGCTTTGCGAAGAAGGTCCGGGTTTCCCCTTCTTCCTGCCTAAGGGCATGGCACTTAAAAATGCGCTTATTGATTATTGGAGAGACATTCACTACCGTGACAATTATGTTGAGGTTTCAACCCCGATGATAATGAACCGTAAGCTTTGGGAGACAAGCGGACATTGGGATCATTATAAGGATAATATGTACTCAACCGTAATCGATGACGAAACCTACTGCATAAAGCCGATGAACTGCCCCGGCGGTCTTATGGTATACCGCAGTCGTCCGCACTCATATAAGGAGCTGCCGCTTAGAATCGGCGAGTTGGGTCTTGTACACCGCCACGAATTAAAGGGTGCGTTGCACGGTCTTTTCCGTGTTCGTTGCTTTACTCAGGACGATGCGCATATATTTATGCGCCCCGATCAGATAACCGATGAAATTATGAGCGTTGTTCACCTTATAAATGAGGTTTACACCAAGTTCGGATTTAAGTATTATATTGAGCTTTCAACCCGTCCCGAGGACAGTATGGGCAGCGACGAGGATTGGGAGGCGGCAACCAACGGTCTTAAAGACGCACTTGAAAAGCTTAACCTGCCTTACACAATTAATGAGGGCGACGGCGCTTTCTACGGACCTAAGATTGACTTCCACCTTGAGGACAGCCTCGGCAGAACCTGGCAGTGCGGAACTATACAGCTTGATTTCCAGATGCCGCTTAATTTTGGTCTTGAATATACAGACGAAAAGGGCGAAAAACAGCGCCCGATAATGATTCACCGTGTATGCTTCGGCTCAATCGAGCGATTCATCGGTATTATTACAGAACATTTTGCCGGTAAGTTCCCGCTTTGGTTAGCCCCTACTCAGGTAAAGGTACTGCCGGTTTCCGAAAAAACCGCAGAATACTCCGAAAAGGTATACGAGGAATTAAGAAAAGCAGGACTTCGCTGTGAGCTTGATAACCGTAATGAAAAAATCGGCTATAAAATCAGAGAAGCCCAGAGCGTTGACCGTGTGCCCTATATGCTGATACTCGGCGTCAAGGAATCTGAGGAAGGTACGGTTTCAGTCCGTAACCGTGACACAGCTGAAACCGTAACAATGCCGCTTTCCGAATTTTTGGATATGGCAACCAAACAAAACAGAGACAGAACCTAAAGAAAAATACCTCTGCGACACCGCAGAGGTATTTTTTTTAATTTCCGCATTCAATGCTTATTCTGTTGAATATTTCAAGTATATCGTCTATCGACGCGCTTTGCTTTTCCTCGCCCTGCTTATCGAGAATTATATGTCCCTTATCCATCATAATAAGCCTTGAGCCGTACTCTACTGCATAGCGCAGATTGTGCGTTACCATTATCGCCGTAAGCTTTTTTTCGGTTACTATCTTATTTGTAAGCTCCATAATGATTTCCGCAGTCTTAGGGTCAAGCGCCGCCGTATGCTCGTCTAAAATCAGAAAGTCTATCGGAGTCAGGGTCGCCATCAAAAGCGAAACCGCCTGTCTTTGTCCGCCCGAAAGCGCACCCATTTTAACATGAAGCTTGTCTTCAAGTCCAAGCCCCAAAGCGGCAAGCTGTTCCTTGTAAAAATCAAACCGTTTTTTATTAAGCGCAAACGAAAGACCGAACGGCTTACCTTTATTATCCGCAAGGGACATATTTTCAAGTATCGTCATATTCGGGCAGTTGCCCATTGCGGGATTCTGATAAACTCTGCCTATGTTTGCGTAACGCTCAAAATCCTTTTTTTTATTTATGCTTTTACCGTTTATTAGAACATCTCCGCCGTTTATGGGAATACTTCCGCAGATAATGTTAAGCATCGAGGTCTTTCCGCTGCCGTTACTGCCTATTACCGAGACAAACTCGCCGTCGTTCACGGTGAAATTAAAACCGTCAAACAGGCACATCTCTGTAACAAGACCCGGATTATATATTTTGGAAATATTTTTAAGCTCTAACATTTTTTTTCACCGAGCCTTTCTCTATATTTCCAAGCACAAGTATTGCAAGGAAAAGTACTGCCGTTATAAGCTTTAACAAGTTTGCAGGAAGTCCGAGGCTTATTGCCACCTGTATACACGCCTTATATATAACACTGCCCGCTATAACCGCGGTAGTTCCCTTAACAAAGCTCATCCTTTTAAACAGCGTAGTACCTATTATAACCGCCGCAAGACCGAAAACCATCTGTCCCGTTCCCATCATTGCCGAGAAGGAACGCTGTTCATGGCAAACCACAGCACCCGAAAGCGCTACAAGCGCGTTGGACACAACAAGACCGATTATCTTCATTCTGCCCATATCTTTTGCCAAGGTGGTTACAAGCGCGCTGTTATCACCTACCGCTTTAAGCAAAAATCCGTTCTTGGTCTTAAAATACAGGTCAAGCAGTATCTTGCATATTATCATTATTAAAAGCGATACGATAAGCTTTCTTTCCAAAAGCGAAAGCGAGCCGAAAATAGCCATTGTCGGGGCGGCTGTAAAGATTGTTTCAACACTTCTCGCGACGGAAAGATTGGAGCCAGCAATTTGCAGATTTACCGAAAAAAGCGCCGTCATTGTGATGATGCCCGCAAGCAGGTCACGCACCTTAAGTCTTACATGAATAAAGCCTGTAATAAATCCGGCGGCCGCCCCGGCGGCAATTGCCGCAAGAAGAGTCAGGTAAGGATCAACGCCCTTAACAAGTAAAACAGCGGTCACGGCAGCTCCCAAAGGGAAACTGCCGTCTACCGTTAAATCAGGAAAATCAAGTATCTTATAGGTAATATATATGCCGAACGAAAGCATCGCATATATAAAGCCCTGTGTTAATGTGCTTATTATCAAATCAAGCATTTTTTCTCTCCGAATATATTATTTACACTCTATTGCTTTATCCGAAATATCGGAAGGAACGGTAAGACCCATAGCCGAAACAGCGTCCGAATTTACATAGGTGCTGTACTCTGTAACCGTCTCGTAAGGCATATCCGAAGCCTTGGCCTCGCCCTTTAATATTTTTGCCGCCTGTTTGCCTGCCATTTTGCCAAGCTCGATATAATCAATACCGGCGGAAGCAACACAGCCCTTTTTAACCTGTTCTATTTCACTGCCGTATACAGGAATTTTAGCGGCATTGGTCTTTTCAAGAATAGCAGGAAGTACGCCTACAACATTGTTATCGGTAAGGTTTGTGATGCAGTCAACCTTTTTGTTTATAAGTGTATCTGCCGCCTGTGTAACCGAAGCCTGATCGGCAACGCCGATTTCCTCTATTGTAAAGCCGTATTTGCTCGCTTTTTCTTTGTATTCGGCAATGGCGGAAACCGAGTTGGGTTCGCTTGAGGTGTAAATAATGCCTATTGTTTTAGCGTCAGGCTGAATTTTTCTTATAAGCTCAAGCTGAGGGTCTACGGGAAGCTTATCCGAAACACCGGTGATATTGCCCTCTGTAAGGTTTGCCTCCTCAGGATCTGTAATGGCATTGAATACAACCGGAATGTCCTTATCCTCTGCCGCCGCAAAGCAAGTTGTTGCCGACGGGGTTGCTATCGCGCACATAAGAGCAACATTTTTTGAAGAAAAGTTCTGCGCTATCTGCGTTGCGGTTGAGTTGTCAAACGAAGCATTCTGATAATCAATTTTATAATCCTTGTTTTCTTCAAGTCCGGCTTCCTTAAGTCCCTCTAAAAAGCCCTCTCGGCAATTATCAAGCGAAGCGTGCTCGCCGTACTGACTGATTCCGATAACCGGTACTTTAGATTCCTTTTTTCCGCATCCTGCGAAACTTAATGCCAAAACGGCTACTGTTAATATTGCAATAATTTTTTTCATGGTAATTTTCTCCTTAATAATAATTTTGTTTGTTGATTTAAGAAAAATTACGCCTGCGCCATCGTTTAGTTAATAAAATCATTGCTGTTTCCTCCGATAAAATAAAAAAGCCTTATCCCATAAAAATATGGGACAAGACTTGTAATCCTGCGGTACCACCCAAGTTGCCGGCTGTGCCGACCGCTCATTTCTTACACCTCATTATGTAAGCCGTTCGGATAACGGGTACGGATCCCGTCGGCCGCTACTCGCATTCGCTTTCGTGCCGCCCTCATAAGTCCATTCACAATACTCTCCGCCGCAGTATTTCCACCGACAACTGCTCTCTAAACACATTAAGTAAAGCTACTCTTCTTAATCACAGGTTTTTCTTTTGTTGTGCCTATATTATCACACCGATTTTTATTTGTCAAGTGTTTTTTGAAAAATTTTTTCTTTTTCCGCAAAAACGCCGTCTTCCCTTGTTTTATCGGCAAGGTCCGCTCTGGCGTTCGAAAGCATAAGCTTAATGCGGTTTTCCTGATTTACCTTCGAGGCTCCCGAATCATAGTCTATCGCCACTATATTCATATCGGGATTCTTTTCCTTAAGCGGTTTCATCATACCCTTTCCGCATATATGGTTGGGCAAGCAGCCGAACGGTTGAGTACAAACTATATTATGCACGCCCTCGTCGTTAAGTTCAAGCATTTCCGCAGGCAGCAGCCATCCCTCGCCCATTTTTGTTCCAAAGCCCATAAAATCCTTTATAAGCTCCATAGTATGAGCTATCGGCGTGGGCGGTGTAAAGTTACCGTCCTCCTTCATAAGCTCGATAATCTCGTTTTGCTGCTTTTGAAGGTACTTAAATACAAAGTTCAGAACCGGCTTTCTGATTTTATGTAAACCGTAGAGCCATATGTCCGTAAGGTTTGACACAAGACAGTACATAAAGAAATCGAGAAGTCCCGGTACGGTAACCTCCGCACCCTCGTCTATTAAAAACTGCTCAAGATTATTGTTGCCGAGCGGCGAATATTTAACATAAATTTCGCCTACCACGCCCACCTTAACCTTTTCCTCGTTTCTACGGGGTATTTCAGCAAAGCGTTCCAACATCATTTTGCAGTTTTTCTTTACCTTTTTAAAGGATATACCCTCTGTCTGCATCTTATCCGCCAAAAGCGCGGTAAGTTCGTCCGCAAGACGCTCGGTCTGACCTTTATTTATTTCATACGGCTTGCACTGATTTACAAGGGTAAGCAGCATATCGCCGTAAATAATTCCATAGAAAAGCCTGTGGAGCATAGACATTGTAAGCTTAAAGCCGGGGTGCTTTTCAAGACCCGCAAGGTTAAGCGAGATTACGGGTACATAGCCGTAGCCTGCCCGTTCAAGCGCTTTTCTTAGGAGAAATATATAATTTGACGCACGGCATCCGCCGCCGGTCTGAAAAAGAATAAGAGCGGTCTTATGCGGATCGTATTTACCTGATTTAAGCGCGTCGATAAACTGACCTATTACAAGAATAGCGGGATAACAGGTATCGTTATGAACATATTTAAGACCTGTTTCTATTATCCTGTGTCCCGTGGTTTCAAGCAGCTCCATATTATAGCCGTAGCTTGCAAAAACCTTTAAAAATATTTTAAAGTGGCGAGGAAGCATATTAGGAACAAGTATGGTATATTCCTTTTTCATTTCCTCGGTAAAAGGAATATATTTACGCTCTTCCACCTTTTTCTCCCCTTTCTTCAAGCGCCCCGATAAGGGAACGGAGCCTTATTTTAACGGCGCCCAAATTCGTTATCTCATCAATTTTGATTTGGGTATAGAATTTACCCTTGCTTTCAAGAATTTCACGCACTTCGTCGGTTGTGATTGCGTCAACTCCGCAGCCGAACGACACCAGTTGCACAAGCTGCGTATCGTTATGCTCTGCGGCATAACGCGCCGCCCTGTACAGCCTTGCGTGGTAAGTCCACTGATTAAGAACCTTTACGGTGAAAGGTTCCGCCAAACGGAAAACGCTGTCTTCGCTTACCACCGCAAAGCCGAGGGAATTTGCAAGCTTATCAATGCCGTGGCCTATCTCCGAATCTATGTGGTACGGACGGCCTGCAAGTATCATAATCTTTTTACCGTGCTCTCTGGCATAGCTTAAAGCACGGCTTCCTTCGTCTCTTACCGCCTGCATATACTCATCGTATTTATGTAAACCGTATTCCACAGCTGATTTTACCTCACCCTTGGTAATTCCGCCGTAGAATTTACTTAAATATGAATACAGCTCACGGGAAAGCTCTTTCTTGCTGTTGATATTAAGATACGGATATAAGAATTTAACCTTAGAAAGCTCCTCAACATTGCCGTTTAAAAGCTCCGAGTAGTATGCGACAACAGGACAGTTGTAATGATTATCGCTCATTTTTTCGTCCATATTGTAGGTAAGACATGGGTAGAAAATCGCGTCAACCCCATCTGCAATCAGAGTTTCGATATGCCCGTGCATTATCTTTGCGGGATAGCACGCCGTATCGGACGGAATTGAGAACTGCCCCTTTTCGTATATCCGCCTTGTTGACATAGGCGATACCTTAACGCAAAATCCGAGCCTTGTAAATATCCCGTGCCATAAAGGCAATAGCTCGTACATACCGAGCGCAAGCGGCATACCGACAGTTCCCCTACTGCCCTTTTCCGATTTAAGCGAGGTAAGATAATTCCGTTTAAATTCATATAAATTCGGCAGCTGTTCTTCGGAAGAAGTTTTACCGAGACCCTTTTCGCACTGGTTGCCCGAAATAAATTTCTTCCCGTCACCGAAAGAGTTGACCGTAAGTCTGCAATGGTTTGTACATCCGTTACATACTGCGGATTTTGCTGTGTGGCTGAAGCTTTTAAGCGCTTCACGGCTTATAATCGACGATTTTTCGGTACGCTTTGAGTAAAGCGCCGCACCGTATGCTCCCATAAGACCCGCAATGGACGGACGGATAACAGAATGTCCTATCTCTCTTTCAAACGCGCGCAAAACTGCGTCATTATAAAAGGTTCCGCCCTGAACGACTATTTTTTCGCCGAGCTCCGCCGCGGACGATGCCCTTATAACCTTATAAAGCGCATTTTTAACAACGCTTATTGAAAGTCCTGCGGAAATATCCTCTACCGTTGCGCCGTCCTTTTGGGATTGCTTAACGGAGGAATTCATAAACACGGTACAGCGGCTGCCGAGGTCAACAGGAGCTTTTCCCTCAAGTCCCTTAGCGGCAAAATCCTCAATAGAATATCCCATCGCCTTAGCAAAAGTCTCAAGGAAAGAGCCGCAGCCCGATGAGCACGCCTCGTTAAGCATGATGCTGTCGATAGCGCCGTTTCTTATCTTAAAGCATTTAATGTCCTGACCGCCTATATCGAGTATAAATTCAACATCGGGTTCGAAATATTTTGCGGCGGTATAGTGCGCGATAGTCTCTACCAAACCCATATCCACGGAAAAGGCATGCTTAATAAGCTCCTCGCCGTAGCCTGTAACGGCAGAGCCCGCAATTTCAATTCTGTCGCCGCAAAGACTGTATATTTCGTTCAACTGCTCACGGACTATTTCAACCGGATTACCCTTGTTTGAAGCATAATACGAATAAAGTATCTCATTTTTATCGTTTAAAAAACAAAGTTTTGTTGTGGTTGAGCCGCAGTCTATTCCGAGGTACGCTTTGCCGCAGTAAGCATTTATATCCGCACATTTTACCGATGATTTCAGGTGTCGGTTCTTAAATTCGTTATATTCTTCCTCATTTGCGAAAAGCGGTTTTAATCTGCCCTTTGCGGAAGATACCCCCGCCGCCTTTTCAACAAGCTTTAAAAGCTCGTCTGCCGTAAATACATCTTGCTGCTGTTCGGCGTAATACGAAGCGCCGAGCGAAACGGCAAAGCGCGCATAATCCGGAAATACCGCGTTTTCATCACTTAATTTAAGCGTTTCCTTAAACCGTATGCCGAGACCTTTGCAGTAATAAAGCGGTCCGCCTAAAAACAGCACCTTGCCCTCAATTTTTCTGCCCTGCGCCAAACCTGCAATAGTCTGATTTACCACAGCCTGATAAATGCTGGCGGCAATGTCCTCTTTCCTTGCGCCTTGATTTAAAAGCGGCTGAATATCTGTTTTTGCGAAAACGCCGCACCTTGAAGCAATGGGGTAACGCCTGCCTGCGTTAAGGCTTAATTTATCAAGCTCGTCAACGGTTATATTGAGAAGAGTCGCCATCTGGTCTATAAAAGCTCCCGTACCTCCGGCACAGGTCCCGTTCATTCGTTCGTCAATACCGCCGTCGAAGAAAATTATTTTGGCGTCCTCTCCGCCAAGCTCAATAACGCACGAAGTATCGGGTTCTTTAAGCTTTACAACCTGTGCGGTAGCAAAAACCTCTTGAACAAACGGTATATGCGCCGCCTCGGCAAGACCGAGACCGGCAGAGCCGGAAATTGCCGCTTTGACAGAGCCTTCGCCGGTTATTTCCTTTACAAGGCCCAAAAGCTCTGCCGTTTTTTCACGCACCTGTGAAAAATGGCGTTCGTAACGCTCAAGCAATATTTCATCGCCCTTTCGCAACACGACCTTAGCGGTTGTCGAGCCTATATCAATTCCGAGTGCATATTCAAAATCGGGTTTTTTAGCGTCCATCTCGTTAAAATTCCTCCAAAGACCGCACGGTCGCTTAATAAAAAATTCAATGTTAACTATGCAATTATACTATAAAAGCTGTTAAAAAACAATAAACAAAGTTTTAATAAAAAAGCCGTCCTGCCTTTCGGCAAGACGACTGAAAAAACAATACTGATTAATCCTTCTTGAAGAAGTTAATAACATCGCTGTAGCTCTCGTCATCATCGGCACTGTTACCGAGAATAGAAGCTAAATCGTTGTTTTTCTCTTCCTTTTTATCGTCTCCGAGACCTGTCGCAACAACGGTTACACGGATAGTATCCTCAAGCGTATCGTCAAGCTGAGCACCCCAGATGATGGTTGCGTCCGGATGAGCCATATCCGAAATAATCGAGGAAGCAAGTTCAACTTCCTCAAGACCGATATCCGAAGAACCTGTAATGCTGATGATAACGCCGCGGGCATTTTCCATAGAGGTCTCGATAAGCGGACTGCTGATTGCGGTTCTTGCCGCCTGCTCAGCCTTATCACGGCCGGTAGCAACACCGACGCCCATATGAGCGTAACCTGCGTCTGCCATAATCGACTTAACATCGGCAAAGTCAAGGTTAACGAGAGCTGTAACATTGATAAGCTCGGAAATGCTCTGAACGCCCTGACGGAGAACATCATCGGCAATATCAAACGCATTCTTAAAGGTTATCTTCTGCTCAGAAACGAACTTCAAACGCTCGTTCGGGATTACAACAAGGCTGTCTACCTGCTCACGGAGAGCCGCAATTCCGGCTTCTGCCTGAGTCATACGCTTTTTGCCCTCAAAAGCAAACGGCTTTGTAACAATACCTACCGTAAGTATGCCAAGCTCCTTAGCTATACCTGCAACGATGGGAGCGGCTCCTGTTCCTGTTCCGCCGCCCATACCTGCGGTAATGAAAATCATATCCGCACTGCGTATAGCCGCGGCGATCTCGTCACGGGATTCCTCTGCGGCGGCTTTACCGTTGTCCGGATTTCCGCCGGCGCCCATACCTGCCGTGGTCTTGTCGCCTATCTGTATTTTCTGATTAGCTTTAGACTGAATCAAAGCCGCTTTATCTGTATTAACAGCGATAAATTCAACGCCTCTTACACCGGCGTCCACCATACGGTTTACAGCGTTACCGCCGCCGCCGCCTACGCCTACAACCTTAATTTGTACGACATTCTCTTGTTCTTCTGCAACTTCAAATGGCATTTTGAATTCCTCCGTATTTATGTAAAATCTATATTATACAATATCACTTATTATGATAATAACATATATCTTTTTAAATTTCAACACTTTTTATTACATATTTGTAATTTTTTATATTCTCACAAAAAAAGCCTTTAAAACAGTGCGTATATTGTCTATTCAACCGCACCCTCGACAAAGCTCCCCTCTGTATTCGACGCGCTCCACATACTGAGATTTACAGTGCCGGTTTTCGATTGATCGATATTTTTTATCATACCCTCAAGGTGGGCAAATTTGTTTTCAAGACTGTTTGAGGTGCCGAACTCAACTATAAATCTTCCCTCTGTCTTAATCTTAATATCAAGCTCATCCGTAACATCGATTCTGTCAAGCTTCATATTGTATTTATCGGCAAGCTCCTTTATATTTTCTATAAGTTTACCGCTTTTATCGTCCTTATACTGCACATCTTCGCCGACCTTTAACTCGGCGCCGTCGGAAATAATAACCAAACAGCCCTCGGGCGCTTCGTCATAGCAGTTTAAAATGTGCCAGTTCTCGCTTACGGCATAGTATTTATCATCAGCCTTAAAGCAGGCGTATTCAGCGGCGTCCGTTACCTTTATCTTTAAAGTCCCGGGTAGCTTACGGCTTATTTCGATTTTTTCTATATACGGCAGCTTTTTATTCAAAACATCGGCGTCCGCCTTTGCCCTTAACAGATTGTCACCCTTTTTAATGTTTGCCGCTTCAAGTATCTGTTCGGCGGTGTATTTTTCACTGCCGGAAACGGTAATTTGCTCTATCGGGAAAAACACCGTGACCGAAAGCGCCGCCAAAACCGCTATAAGCATAACAGTTAAAAAGAACAGAAATATTTTAATACGGCGGCGGCGTATCTTTCTTTGCCGCAGTTTTCTTTTGCGTGTAAATTCATCGTTTATTCTTTCATTTTTCACGCCTTTTTCACTCCGTTTATTCTTTCTTTATCTGTGCACCCAATGCGGCAAGAGCTCCCGCTATATCGTCGTATCCCCGTTCGATATGATGTATTTCGCTTATCCTCGATTCGCCTGCCGCCGCAAGTGCGGCAATTACAATAGCGGCTCCGCCCCTTAGATCAGTGGCTTTGCAGTCTGCCGCCGAAAGTCTGTCTACGCCCTCTATTACGGCTATTTTGCCTTCGGTTTTTATCTTTGCACCGAACCTTTTAAGCTCATCGACATATCTGAAACGGTTTTCGAATATATTTTCTACAAAGACGGATGTTCCGTCCGCCCTGCATAAAAGCGCGGCGGCGATAGGACCCGCGTCCGTCGGGAAACCGGGATATACAAGGCTTCGCACGGTAGGTACACGGCAAAGTCTTTCAGGCGCCTTAAGCCTTATTGATTTACCGCTTATATTCACTTTACAGCCGGTCTCCTTAAAAAGCCAAAGCACAGACGCCATATGCGGCGGCATTGCGTTTTTAAGTGTTAATTCTCCGCCCGTTATCGCGGCGCATGCCATATAGGTCGCCGCAACTATTCGGTCAGGTATAATCGTATGTTCGGTACCTTTAAGGGCATTTACGCCCTGTATTCTCACCGTATCCGAGCCGCAGCCGTTGATTCTGGCGCCCGCTCGGTTTAAAAAATCCGCAAGGTCGCTTATTTCAGGCTCCTTTGCGGCGCCGTGGATTACGGTCTCGCCGTCAGCGGTTACGGCGGCTAAAATTATATTTTCGGTAGCGCCCACGCTCGGAAAATTAAGGGTAATTTCCGCTCCTTTAAGACCGTCCTTTGCAACACAGTTTAAATAACCGTGTTCTTCGTGTACGGTAACGCCCATTTTTTCAAGTGACGAAAGGTGCAGGTCTATCGGTCTCGGTCCCAACTCGCAGCCGCCGGGACTGCTTATTACCGCCCTGCCCGTTCTGCCTATCATAGCTCCCAAAAACACAACCGAGGAGCGCATTTCGCGCATAAGCGTATCGGGTATATCGTAATTACAGGCGTTTGTGCCGTCCGTAATTACCGTGCCGTTTTCATTTCGACACCGACAGCCGAGGTGCGACAGTATTTTAAGCGAGGTCTCGACATCCGAAAGCTTCGGACAGTTATGTATCACACACTCGCCGTCGCAAAGCACGGTTGCCGCAAGCACAGGCAGCACGCTGTTTTTAGCGCCCTGAACGCTCAGTTCTCCGCAAAGCCTGTTTCCGCCGTTTATAACAATTTCAGACATATGTGCACCCTCTCGCAGTAAAAACTTTTCTCACAGTTCATACTATGCGAAAGGTGTAAAAATGTCACGGCTCGGTATATAATTGCATCAAAACATCATATATTCTTTTATTTGCGTCTGCAATGGCATGCTTTTTTGCGTTAGCTCCCATTTTTTCAAGCAAGGGTTTATTTTCTATTATATCAAAAACCGCCTTAATAAGACTGTCCCCTGTAAGGTCCTTTTCCTCAAGCACCTCAGCGGCACCCGCATTTTTAAGGGTCATCGCATTATGGTACTGATGATTTTCCGCAACATACGGAGACGGTATTAAAATCGACGGCTTGCCGAGACACGAAAGCTCGCTTAGGGTTATAGCACCGGCGCGGCATATAACAAGGTCAGCCGCCGCCATACATACATCCATATCGGAGATATACTCACGCACATCCGTAAGCGGCGAAAGCTTAATATCCTTTAACGCCTCTCTCATAGCGGAATATCCCGACTTGCCTGTTCCGTGTATATGATAAAATTTATCTTCTCCGTTACAGTGCTTAATAAGCTCGGTTACGGCTTCATTTATTCTTCTTGCCCCCAAAGAGCCGCCGAACGAAAGTATAAGCGGACGGTTGTCAAGTCCCAGTCTTGCTCTCGCTTCCTCTCGGCTCATACGCAAAAGCTCTTCCCTTACCGGATTGCCTGTTATTACGGGCTTTTTTTTGAGCTTTAAATACTTCTCAGCCTCGGGCATTGCAAGCATTACCCTGTCCGCTTTGCGGGAAAGCATTTTTGTTGTTACTCCCGGAAAAGCGTTCTGCTCGTGAATTGCAGTTTTAAGGCCTAATTTGTGCGCTTCCCTTAAAACAGGGCCGCTTACAAATCCGCCTGTTCCCACAACAAGATCCGGCTTTATTTCCTTAAGGATTTTTTTAGAATCGGCGGATGAGGAAAAAGCCTTTCCCACCGCCTTTATATTTCTTTCGATATTCTTTACGCTGATTTTCCGCTGAAATCCGGCAACATCAATCGTTCTGAAATCGTATCCCTTTTCCGGAACCAGCTTAGCCTCAAGCTTATCAGCAGTTCCTATATACGATATTTCGGCGTCAGGATGCCGTTCCTTTATGTAACCGGCAACCGCAAGAGCCGGATTAATATGACCTGCCGTTCCGCCGCCGGCAAAGAGAATTTTCATTTCCCCACTCCCAATTACGATTTTTCTATTGCAGCTCCTCTTGAAACCGAAAGAACTATTCCCATTTCGGCAAGGAGAATTAAAAGCGATGTTCCGCCGTAGCTGAAAAACGGCAGGCTGATACCCGTATTCGGTATTGTATTCGTAACAACCCATATATTAAGCATCGCCTGAAGTCCCACCTGAAAGGTAAGTCCCAGCGCAAGCAAGGAACCGAATTTATCCTGCGCGCGCATAGCTATTGTAAACCCGCGCCAAACAAGCAAGCAAAAAAAGAGTATTATAACTATTGCGCCCACAAGTCCCAATTCTTCGCAGACAATAGCGAAAATAAAGTCATTATGCGGTTCGGGCAGCCATAAATATTTTTGTCTTGACTGACCTATTCCTCTGCCGAGTATTCCGCCCGAGCCTATTGCCAAAAGGGACTGAATGGTCTGAAACCCTTTTGACTTAGCGTCCGCCCACGGGTCAAGCCAATATTTTATACGGTCCGAGCCGTAGCTGATAACACCCGTGGCAATCGCCAAAGCTCCGCCGCCGACACCGGCTATAACGCCGCCTATAATATAACGTTTCTGTAGCCCTCCGACTATGAGAAGAACAATGCCTATTGCGAAAATAAGCACGGTAGCGGACAGGTGCGGCTCAACCACTACAAGCACGCACGGAATACCCAAAAGCAAAACAAGAAAGGCTACAAATTTAAAGCTCTTCATTTGCTTATGATTTGCCGCAATCAGTGACGCAAACAAGAGTATTACGGCGAATTTCGCGATTTCCGACGGCTGAAAATTGATAGGTCCTATAACTATCCAGCGCTTAACATCCTTCCCCTTAAGCATAGGTGGAAGTATCTTAACCACCGCAAGCAGGACTATCGAGACAATATAAAGCACCCAAGCGAATTTACGCCAAAAATGGTAATCAATCTTTGATATTACAAGCATTACCGCTACGCCTACCGCCGCAAAAAGCGCCTGACGGGAAATAAATTTGTAGCTGTTGCCGTACTGCTCGTAGGAAAAAGCGTAGCTTGCGGAAAAAAGCATAACAAGTCCTGTTGTAAGCAGAATAAGCACAAGAGCCAAAAAGGTTATATCAAGCTTACCGTTTAACGGCTCAGACCTTTTCTTTTTTGCCATGCCTTTCCCTCCGAATCATTTTACCAATTAAATATTAACGGCAGTAACGCAACGGTACAGCCTGCCGCCGCAATAAGTGAAAATACCAAAACGACCTTTTGTTCCGACCATCCGCACATTTCAAAATGGTGATGAAGCGGTGCCATTTTAAAAATTCGCTTTTTGGTCTTTTTATAATACGCAACCTGAATAATATCCGAAAGCGCCTCAAGGAAATAAGTCACTCCGGCAAATATAAGTAACACGGGTCTGCCTATACCGAAGGATATAGCTACAACCATTCCCCCTAAGAACATAGAACCCGTATCGCCCATAAACACCTTTGCGGGTTTAGAATTCCAGACTATAAACCCTACGCATGCTCCCGCAAGTGCGGCGGATACTGTATTCATACCCGAATTATAAAGAAAGCCCGAGCCCAACATAAACGCACAGGCAACCACAAGCGTAACGGAGGACGCAAGACCGTCAACACCGTCAGTAAGGTTTACCGCATTTGTAAAGCCGTATATAAACATAAGCGCTATCGGCCAAAAAATAAGTCCGAAGCCTTTTGTTATATCAATATCACCCACAAACGGTACGGTTGTAGTCTTCATTCCCGACAGGCAAAGCGTGGCAAGATAAGCCGCCGCAATAAGGAGCTGTAAGAAGGTCTTTTGTCTTGCGGTAAGTCCGAGATTGCGCTTTTTCACAACCTTTATATAATCGTCCATAAAGCCGACTGCCGACATACAAAGCGCCATAAGAATACCTGCAAGGAGCACTGAAAGACGGTATCCGTCCCGCATTTCCATAGCAAATCTTCCCTTTATAACGGCTGAATAGGCATATGACACGCCGAGCGACAAAAGCACTCCGGCAATCATCATAAAACCGCCCATTGTAGGCGTTCCCTGCTTTTCCTTGTGCCATTTCGGACCTATATCAAGAATAGTCTGCCCAAAATGCAGCTTTCTTAGATAAGGAATAACAATATACCCTAAAAGCGCCGTTACCGCAAACGCGACCGCCGCCGCTATCACCGATGTAAAATCTTTCATTTCCGACTCCCCTTAATTAATAACCGTTCAGGTAAGCTATTTAGGCAAACGGGAATAATCCGAACTTGTCTCCTTAAGCGCCTCGGCGACAACTTCCCTTTCATCAAGGTGTATTGTACCCGTTTTTAAAATCTGATAAGTCTCATGTCCCTTGCCTGCCAGCACCACAATATCGTCAGGCAAGGCTATTGAAATTGCATACTTAATAGCATCAATTCGGTTTTCAATCACTTTATAGGGAGTAGCACTTCCCTTCATTCCCTCTAAAATATCCTTGATAATGGCTCCCGGTTCTTCGGTACGGGGATTATCGCTTGTAACCACCGCAAAATCCGCAAAATGTACCGCAATATTGCCCATAATCGGTCTCTTTGTTTTGTCACGGTCTCCGCCGCACCCGAATACGACAATCAGCCTGTTTTTCTTACATTCACGGAATGTGGAAAGTATGTTTTTAAGACCGTCCGGTGTGTGCGCATAGTCTATTATAACCGTAAAATCCCTGCCCGTGGGTACTACCTCTGCTCTGCCCTTAACACCGTGCATTTCCGCAAGAGCGGACGCCGCCGTGCCGAGCGGTATACCTATCTCCACCGCACAGGAGACCGCGCAAAGCGAATTGTAAACCGTAAATCTGCCGCCCGTACCGACCTTAATATGCTCAATTGCAGTGTCGCTTACAAACTCGTAATCAACCCCTGTCGGATGGTAGTTTATACCCTTTGCGCTGTATGTTGAGTCGTTTCCTGTCGAATAGGTCACGACCTTGCAGTCAAGACCCTCCATTATCTTTTCCGCATACGAATCGTCGCTGTTTATAATTGCCGTCCGGCACATCTTAAACAGCTTTTTCTTTGCGTTAAGATAATTCTCCATAGTAATATGGTAATCAAGATGGTCCTGAGTAAGATTAGTAAACATCGCCGCCTCAAAATCAAGTCTGTATACACGGCACTGGTCAAGCGCGTGCGACGATACCTCCATTATAACATATGTGCAGCCTTTTGCCTTCATAAGCGCAAAAAGCGAATTAAGCTCATAAGCGTTAGGCGTGGTATTGTGCGTTGCGATGATCTCATCGCCTATCATATTCTGAATAGTTCCGATAAGACCGACCTTATATCCGGCTTTTTCTATAATCTGCTTTAACATATAGGTAACGGAGGTTTTGCCGTTTGTACCCGTAACACCCAAAAGCTTTAAATCCTTTGCAGGCTCGCCGAACCATTTAGCGCACATATCGGCATATGCCGCATGCGTATTCGATACTATTATTTGATTTTCGGCGCCCGTATCCTTTTCGGCTATAATAACGCAGGCTCCCGATTTAACGGCAGTCTCTGCGTAATTGTGACCGTCCGACACCGCGCCGACTATGCACACAAAAGCATATCCCGGCTTTACCTGCCTTGAATCGCAGGTTATGCCCGTAATTTCAAGCTCTCCCAAATTCTTTTCGCAATCTACCAAATTACTGAGTTTCATTTTTTCTCCTTTATCACCCGTCAACAACGGTTTCGTCGCCGAAGTACACCGTTACCACGGTACCCGGGTCGACGCTCTCGCCCGCGTTAATGCTCTGCTTGTAAGATTTAATTCCGCCTGTTGTGGAATTACCCGCAAATTCTATGTTAATTCCGGCATTTGCGGCGGCGGCGTTGACCTCGGACGCCGTAAAGCCGGTAAGATTGGGTACTGTAACCTTTTCTGTTCCTGTGTCCTCCGTGTACAGAATAACTATTCCGCCGGATATAACCTTGCTTCCGGCTTCGGGAAGCTGTCTTACAACAGTTTCGCCCGAACCTACGACCTTGTATTCAAGCTTAGCCGCGGTAACCTTTCCTTTAGCGTCGGATATATCGTTTCCGACGCAATCCGGAACGGTAAACGAAAGCTTTTTAAGCTCTTCGTCCGTATAGCTCGGTTCATACCCCAAGTACGGAAGTATATCGCTCATTATCTGCGAGTTTACAGGTGCGGAAATAAGTCCGCCGTAGTATTTATCGCCCTTAGGCTCGTCAAGCATTACATAAACGGCAATTTCAGGCTTTTCTATCGGAGCCACGGTCACGCAGGAGCCGATATACAGCGCCTTATCGCCCGTTGCGAGAATTTTTGACACCTTTTGCGAGGTTCCGGTCTTTGCGCCTATATTATAGCCCGCGACAAGCGCGTTTTTTGCGCCGTTTTCGGAAACATACTGCATAAGACTGCGCATTGTGGCGGAGGTTGACTCCGAAACCACCTGTCTTTTATACGAGGAAGAAGCGGTTTGCGCAACCTTACCTTCGGAATCAAGCTTTTTTTCAACCAAATGCGGCTGAACGAGATAACCGCCGTTTACAGCGGCAGACACAGCGGAAATAAGCTGTATCGGAGTTACATTGAAGGTCTGACCGAATGACGCAGACGCAAGCTCGACAGGACCCATTTTATCCTCCTTATGGTAGGTGGACATTGCCTCGCCGGGTAAATCTATCCCTGTTTTTTCGGTTAAACCGAATGCTTTAAAATATTTTGAAAATGTCGGTACGCCGATAAACTGACCGATAGTGATAAACGCGGGATTGCAGGAATTAGATATTGCCTGCATAAGATTTTGCGTACCGTGTCCGCCCGCCTTGTGGCAGTGATAGGACTGACCCGCCACAGAAGCGTGGCCGTTACAGTAAAAGCTTGAATTATTGTTAATAAGATTTTCTTCTATTGCGATGGACGCCGTTATTACCTTGAAAACAGAGCCAGGCTCCATTGTATCGGAAACGGCTTTGTTACGCCACTGGCGGTTCATAAGCTCGCTTTTAAGCTTTTTCTTTTCTTCCTCGCCCTCTGTCGCATCAACCTTTGCCTGGTCCTCAGCGGAAATAGTAAAAGGTTCATTAGGGTCAAAATCGCCCTTTACCGCCATCGCAAGTATAGCGCCCGTGTTTACATTCATAACAACGGCGGCTCCGCGCTCAGCAATCTGGTTTTCGGCAATAGCCGCTTCAAGGTACTTTTCGGCAGTGTACTGAACATACGAATCAAGAGTGAGTACAAGAGATTTGCCCTTTACGGCGTCCTCAACCTTTTCGTAGGAAAGACGCATATCGGCACCTACCGCATTTTTAGCGGCAACAACACGACCCGCAATTCCTGTCAAATCATTGTCGTAGTAGCTTTCAATTCCGGCAAGACCCTGATCGTCCGAGCCTACAAAGCCCAATACAACCGATGCCAAATTCTCGTTAGGATAATATCTTTTTGTCGTCTCGTCAAGACCTATATATTTTACAAGAGACAGCTTTTCGTTGTCAAGAATAAACTGTCTTATTTTGTCGGCGACGGTCTTGTCAATTTTTTTCTTTACTATTACATAATAGGAATTTTTTTCTGTATATCCGTAGACTGTATCGTAATCAAGCTCCAGTATTTCCGAAAGTCCGGTCGCAATGGTCTTTTTTACGGTTTCCGCCTCTTTTTCGTCCTTAAGTCTTTTTATGCCGTTCGGAGTTATGTAAACCGTCCACGCAGGCGAGCTTGTGGCGAGAATCTGCATATTTCGATCATAAATATCGCCTCTGGGCGCAGTAACAAGACTGTCGTAAAGCTGCTGCTCGGAGGCTTTGTTTTGGTATTCCTCGCCCTTTATAACCATAATGTTAAAAAGGCTTATTCCGGAAACTATCGAGAGCGAGAGAATAAGCGAAACCATTATAACAATTATTCTTGTAACCATTGTTTTGCTCGGTTTTACGGTCACAGATGTCGCTCCTTTCAAAATATCCGAATACGAGAGTCGGCAAAACAACTCTCGTACTTTTTATTCAGCGTTCACACTGATAATTATATTAACCTTATACCTGTGTTTATTACTCTGCGGTAACAACACTTCCGTCGGATTTAACCGCCTTATCCTTATCGTTGACTCTTATATACTTAACATTTTCCTTTTCCATCTTCCGCATACCCAGCTGAGTTGCCTCAAGCTCAATATTTGCGTAGGAAATTCTCCTCTGCATTTCCATTTCAAGACTTGTCTTTTCGCTGTCAAGCTCCTTGATAACGGAATTAACCTCGCTGATTTCGTTATTAACCTCGTTTATCTGAAGTCTTAATGCTATGTTGCCGCAAAGTCCCGCCAAAATAAACACGGCGGTCATAATAAGTCCCGCGGGAGAAGCAAGTCTTCTTGCCGCAGCCTTTGTGCGCTTTCTTGAACGCTCGGCAGTCTTCGGCATTATAACAATATTATCACGATTATCGGGAGTTCTTTGGGGCTTCGGGCTGAACATTTCAAAATCATATGCCAAGCTGTCGTTATAATACTTTATATTGTCCATTGCTTTACTCCTTCTTCTCAGTTCTTGACGATTACACGCAGCTTTGCGCTCCTGCTTCTCGGGTTAGCGCTAAGCTCTTCCTCGCTTGGTTCAATGGGTTTGCGTGTTTTCAAATGACCCTCCGGCGTTCTTCCGCACACACACACGGGAAAATCGGGCGGACAAATACAGCCGGTACAGTATTCTTTAAATTTTTGTTTTACCATTCTGTCCTCAAGCGAATGGAATGTGATTATCGCAAGTACTCCGTCCTTATTTAAAAGACCGAACGCTTTATCAAGTGCGGCGGCAAGCTCGTCAAGCTCGCCGTTTACGGCAATTCTCACTGCCTGAAAGCATTTTCTTGCGGGGTGTCCGTCTCTGCGCATTTTTGCCGGAACAGCCGAAGCTATTAGCTCCGCCAATTCGATGGTCGTGGTTATCGGCTTTTTTTCTCTTTCGTTTACTATTCGGTTCGCTATCTTATAGGAGAATTTCTCCTCGCCGTATTCTCTGAATATCCTCTCAAGCTGTTCCGCTGTATAACCGTTAATTATATCGGCGGCGGATACTCCGATTTTGCTCATTCGCATATCAAGCGGTGCGTCCTGCCTGTAGGAAAAGCCCCTCTCGGCGTTATCAAGCTGGTAAGATGAAACACCCAAATCAAGTAAAATGCCGTCCGCAGAGGAAATCCCCTGTTCTTCAAGCGCCGTATCCATTTCGCTGAAATTGCTTTCTATTACCGTTGCAGGATAACCTTTAAGTCTGTCGGAAGCCGTTTTTACAGCGTCGGGGTCACGGTCTAATGCGTACAGATGACCCGCCGTGAGCCTTTTTGCTATTTCTAAAGAATGCCCCGCTCCGCCGACCGTGCCGTCAACATATATTCCGTCGGGCTTTATATCAAGCGCTTCTATCGTTTCGTTAAGCAATACCGATTTATGTGAAAATTCCATCAGAAATTAAGCTCCTCAACAATAGACGCAATGGATTCGGGCGTATATTCCGCATTCTCTGCGTTCCAAAGCTCGGTATTCCATATTTCAAGATTTGTGTCCATACCGATTATGTGAGCCTCGCCGTCAAGCTGTGCGTATTCGCGCAAAGCAGGCGGAATAAGTATTCTTCCCTGCGAATCAAAATCAATGCTGAACGCACCGTCATACAAGAATCGTTTTACCGCGCTTGATTTGGCGCTCGGAAGAGTTCCTATTTTCTCTACAAGCTTGTCCCATTCCTCGGAAGAATAAACACAAAGGCAACGCTTGCCGTAAATTCCGCGGCAAATCATAAAGCCGGAGCCCAGCTCCTCACGGAGCTTCGCCGGAATGAAAACCCTGCCTTTTTTATCTATGTTGTGTTGATAGCCTCCGAAAAGCACGATTTTCACCTCTTTCGCTCCACTTTAATGCACTTTAATGGTTTTTGACTCCACTTTTCACCACTATGATTGTATTATAAGCTCTGTAAAAGAAAAAATCAAGCAATTTTTTAAAGTTTACATAATTTTTTTTTAATATTTTATAACATCAATATATGTAGTGCTTCATTTTGCCGCGAAACACAATTTTCGGGCATAAAAATAAAGCCTACGGTTTCCCGGCGGCTTTATTTTAAACTTTCGCCTTCGCTGTTGACAAAAACAGTTACAGCGGTATAATTAAATTATTATGAAAGATGATGCTTTTTCCGACTTTGCCGTAAAAACGGCGGAACATTCAAGACTTTTAAAAACAGCTCAATATATTCAGCACGGCAATACCTCCTGTTTACTGCACAGCATAGCCGTGGCGTATTTCTGTTACCGTTTATCGGTAAGGCTCGGCTTTTTAAGGCTTCACAAAAATGAACTTGTGCGCGGCGCGCTTTTGCACGATTATTTTTTGTATGACTGGCACATTCCCGATAAAAACCGTCCTATGCACGGGCGCTATCACCCGAAAGCCGCATACAAAAACGCTTCGGAGGATTTCAGCCTCACTCCGATAGAAGAGGATATTATAAAAAAGCATATGTTCCCTCTTACATTTACTCCGCCCTCATACCGTGAAAGCGTATTGGTATGCCTTGTGGACAAGGCTTGCTCCGTTTATGAGATTTTTAAGAAAAACGCATACAAAAGCGGACCGATACACACTGTATTTGAAAAGGTAAGGAGCACCAGAAAATGAATTATATAAAGGAACCCGAAAAAACCGTTCCCGTTTTACAAAAATATGAAACGGTAGTAGCAGGCGGCGGAATAGCCGGAATTTCCGCGGCGTTAGCCGCCGCAAGAAACGGCAGTAAAACACTGCTTATCGAGCGTGAATTTATGCTCGGAGGACTTGCGACAGCAGGTCTTGTAACAATATATCTTCCCCTTTGCGACGGAACGGGCAGACAGGTAAGCTTCGGAATAGCCGAGGAGCTGTTACGGCTTTCCGTAAGGCACGGGTATGAAGGCAAATACTGTCCCGAATGGTTAAACGGAGGAACAAGAGAGGAACGCCGCAAAAAGCGCTTTGAGGTTCAGTATAATCCTTATGTTTTCGCGATAGAAGTCGAACAGCTTTTAAAGTCGTCCGGCATAACAATACTTTACGGCACGGCAGCTTGCGGTGCATTGACCGAAAACGGTAAAATAACCCACCTGATACTTGAAAATAAGTCAGGCAGAAGTGCGGTAGAGCTTAAGACTGTAATAGATACTACAGGAGACGCCGACATATGTAAATTAAGCGGTGAAAATACCGTGGTTTTTGCGCAAGGCAATGTGCCTGCCGCTTGGAGCTATGTTACAGAAAACGGCAAATTTAATTTAAAACAGCTCGGTGCCTGTGACATTCCGGATTCACAAAAAACCAAGGAGCAATTAAACGCCGACAGATCCTCCTTGCGTTTTACGGGGCTTGACGCCGATGAGCTGACTCGACTTGTACAGTATTCCCACAAAACCCTGCTTGACAGATTTTTAAAGGGCGGCGGGGTTTCGCCCGAACGGACAATATCAAGTATAGCCACAATACCTCAAATAAGAATGACAAGAAGAATAGACGGCGTTTCTACGCAGAATGACGAAATAGACTGTGAGCGACCCGACAGCGTAGGTCTTTTTTCGGATTGGCGTAAGGCAGGTTCCGTTTACGAGTTGCCGTTCTCGACGCTATACGGCAAAAAAATATCAAACCTTATAACGGCAGGACGATGCATTTCCGTAACGGACTCAATGTGGGATATAACCCGTGTAATACCTGTATGCGCCGTATCCGGTCAGGCTGCCGGAACCGCTGCGGCTATAACGGACAATTTTGCAGACACGGATATAAAAAGACTTCAAAAGCTTCTTAAAAGCACAGGCGTCGTGCTTCACGAAAAAGATTTATAGTAAAAACAGGCACAGGGCAGACCGAACGGTCTGCCCTGT
>UQQR01000015.1 GCA_900543215.1 uncultured Oscillospiraceae bacterium
CCGCACCGGCACCTTCCTGTGCTGCGAGCACTACAACCTCAAGCCGGATATCGTTACCCTGGCCAAGGGCCTGGGCGGCGGTTTGCCCATCGGTGCCGTGCTGCTGAGCGAAAAGGTGCTGGCCAACATCGAAACCGTGCTGGCCGAATAACCCCGAAACCCGCAAAATCCCCCGCCCATTTCGCATAGGCGGGGGATTCTCTTTATAAAATTCAGTCTTCCAAATTCAAATTGCAAAACGAACCGAGATTTCCGTCCTTCCAGTGGCGGCGGCAGAGACTGACGTAGGCGGAATTGCCGCCCATCATAATCTTGTTCGTAGGGCTTTCGTCGAAACGTGCAAAATATCTGCCGAGCATCACGAAATCCGCGCCCATTGCAAGCGCCAGCGTCATATGGTGGTCGTGAACTATTCCGCCGTCGGAGCATACGGGGATATATATTCCGGTCTTTTCATAGTATTCGTCACGGGCGGCGCAGACCTCAATAAGTGCAGTGGCTTGTCCTCTGCCTATTCCCTTGGTTTCACGGGTTATGCATATGGAGCCGCCGCCGATACCTACCTTTATAAAATCGGCGCTTGCTTCGGCTAAAAACATAAATCCCTCACGGTCAACAACATTTCCGGCGCCTACCTTTACGCTGTCGCCGTATTTTTTGCGTACAAACGCGAGAGTTCTTGACTGCCATTCGCTGAAGCCCTCGGAAGAATCAATACAAAGTACATCTGCGCCTGCCGCTATTAAAGCCGGTACTCTTTCCTCATAGTCTCTGGTATTGATTCCCGCGCCTACCACATAGCGCTTGTGCCTGTCAAGCAACTCATTGGGGTTTTCCTTGTGCGCGTCGTAATCCTTGCGAAAAACAAAATACTTTAAGCCGCCGTTTTTATCAACAATTGGGAGTGAATTAAGCTTATTGTCCCATATAATATCGTTTGCCTGCTTTAAGGTGGTGTCTTCCTTCCCTACAATAAGTGAGGAAAGAGGGGTCATAAAGTCCTTTACCTTTGAGCTCTCGTCCATACGGCTTACACGGTAATCTCTGCTTGTCACTATGCCGAGGAGCTTACCGTCGGGTTTGCCGTTTGATGTTACGGCAACAGTCGAGTGGCCGTTTTTAGCTTTAAGCGCCAAAATATCCGCAAGGGTGTCGTCAGGTGTGACATTGGATTCGCTTACAACAAAGCCTGCCTTATAGCTTTTGGCTTTCTCAACCATAGCCGCCTCGTCCTCGGTGGATTGCGAGCCGTAAATAAACGATACGCCGCCCTCTCTGGCGAGAGCCACCGCAAGCCTGTCGCCCGACACGGACTGCATTATAGCCGAGGTAAGCGGAATGTTCATCGATATTGTGGGTTCTTCGCCCTTTTTGTATTTTACAAGAGGAGTTTTAAGGCTTACATTTGCCGGTATACAGTCGGCAGAGGAATAGCCCGGAACTAACAGGTATTCATTAAAGGTGTGGGATGTTTCATTAAAATAATAAGCCATTTTATTATCTCCTTTTAATTATATTTATACGATTATATCACAACACGGCGAAAAATAAAAGAAGAATTTTACAATATTCCTAAGATAATACATACTGTCCGCGCAAGCAGGGCGCAGATCCAGGCTAAAATACACTGACCTGCGATTATCAAAGCCGCCCATTTTCCGCCAAGCTCCCGTTTTATGGCGGCAACGGCCGCTATGCATGGAGTGTAAAGCAAACAAAAAACCAACATACTTATGGCAGAGGAGACGGGCATAATCGCTGTTATACCTACGCCTGCCGTTAAAACCTCAAGCGTTGAAACAACACTTTCTTTTGCCATAAATCCCGCAATCAGGGCGGTTACTATTCTCCAGTCATTGAGTCCCACGGGTGCAAAGATGGGCGCTATAAATCCTGCGAGGAGCGCCAGTATGCTGTCCTTTGAGTCCTTGACCGCGTTAAGCCCGAAGTCAAAGGTCTGCAAAAACCATACAACTATCGAAGCCAAAAAGATAACGGTAAAGGCTCGGCTTAAAAAGTCCCTTGCCTTATCCCATAAAAGCATAAGGACATTTTTTGCGCCCGGCATACGGTAATTAGGCAGCTCCATTACAAACGGGACCGCCTCGCCCTTAAAAACGGTGCTTTTGGTAGTAAGTGCTACAAGTATGCCGACAACAATACCCAAAAGATAAATACTTATCATAATAAGTCCGCTGTAACGGGGAAAGAAATTCTGAATAAAAAAGCCGTATATCGGGAGTTTTGCGGTACAGCTCATAAACGGGGTCAGAATTACCGTCATACGGCGGTCACGCTGAGAGGGGAGCGTACGGCTTGCCATTACACCCGGGACCGTACAGCCGAAACCTATCAGCATAGGCACTATGCTTCTGCCCGACAGCCCGATTTTACGGAGCAGCTTGTCGGTGACAAATGCGACCCTTGCCATATAACCGCTGTCTTCAAGAAGTGACAAAAAGAAAAACAGAACAACTATAATAGGCACAAAGCTTACCACACTGCCTACGCCCGTAAATATTCCGTCTATTATAAGCGAGCGCAGTATGCCGTTTACATTGCCCGCGATAAGCATATTGTTTACGGCGCCGGTCAGACTGTTTATACCAAGCTGTAAAAGATTTTGGAGAGAGGAGCCTATAACATTAAAGGTGAGGAAAAAGACAAGCGCCATAATAAGTATAAAGGACGGTATGGCGGTATATTTACCCGTGAGTATTTTATCAATCTTTCGGCTGCGGATGTGTTCCTTGCTTTCACTCGGCTTCACGACGGTTTTATCGCAAAGCTCTGTTATGAAGGAAAAACGCATATCCGCCATTGCCGCCGCGCGGTCAAGACCTCTTTCTTCCTCCATTTGAATGATAATATGTTCAACAGCCTCAGCTTCGTTGCTGTCAAGCTTCAGCTTTTCCTCTATGCGTTTATCGCCTTCTATCAGCTTTCCTGCGGCAAATCTTAACGGTATTCTCGCGCGGACAGCGTGATCCTCTATTAGGTGCATAATACTGTGAATCGCCCTATGTACCGCGCCTGTTCTTCCGTCATCCCTGCAAAAATCGGTTCGGTGCGGCTTTTCGGCGTATTCGGCTATATGAACCGCGTGTCTGATAAGCTCGTCTACGCCCTCGTTTTTACTGGCGGATATGGGAACTACCGGTATGCCGAGCAGCCTTTCCATATCGTTTATACGTACAGTGCCGCCGTTTGAACGAACCTCGTCCATCATATTAAGTGCGAGAACCATCGGAATATCCAATTCCATTAATTGCATTGTAAGGTATAGGTTCCGCTCAATATTAGTCGCGTCAACTATATTTATGATACCTTTTGGTTTTTCATCAAGAATAAACCGACGGGAAACTATTTCTTCGGAAGTATAAGGAGACAGGGAGTAAATGCCCGGCAGATCCGTAACTTCTGTGTTTTCATAGCCCTTTATAGCGCCGCTTTTGCGGTCTACCGTAACGCCGGGGAAATTGCCGACATGCTGATTTGAGCCGGTAAGCTGATTGAAAAGGGTCGTTTTTCCGCAATTCTGATTGCCTGCCAGCGCAAAGGTAAGCCGTGTACCCTTGGGGAGCGGCTTTTCCTCGCTTCTGTCGTGATAAACTCCGTCCTCGCCGAGTCCGGGGTGTTCTCCAGTCTTAAGAGAAGAAATACAATTATCATGTTTTCGTTCCGATTTTCCGTTAACGGGCCGTACAAGTATTTTTTCGGCATCCGCAACACGGAGCGTTAATTCATAGCTGTGTATGCGAAATTCCATCGGGTCACCCATGGGCGCGAATTTTTCAAGCGTTATTTCAGCCCCCGGAATAACCCCCATATCCAAAAAATGCTGACGGAGACTTCCCTCGCCGCCGACCTTTTCAATAACTGCAGTGTTTCCGATTTTAAGATCCCTTAAAGTCATGATTTTTTCCCCTAATAAGATTTTAAATAATAATACCACAAAAAGGTTGGTTTTACAAATACTTATATAGCATAAAAAACACTTGATTTTTTAGAAAAAATGTGGTATAATCATTCGGCTGTTCGGTATGGACGGTAATAAAAAACACACATTCTGCTTTGAACCGGCAAGGTGTTTTCTTTGAAAATTCCCGGAAAACGGCAGGATGGAGGTAAAACCTTAGGAGGAAAAACAAATGGCAGTAGTATCAATGAAACAGCTTCTTGAAGCCGGTGTTCATTTCGGACATCAGACAAGACGCTGGAACCCGAAAATGGCAGAATACATTTTCACCGAGCGTAACGGAATTTACATTATCGACCTTCAGAAGACCGTTAAAAAGCTCAACGAGGCATATATGTTTGCCCGTGACATTGCGGCAGAAGGCGGCGATATACTTTTCGTAGGCACTAAAAAGCAGGCTCAGGATTCCGTTAAGGAAGAGGCAGAGCATTGCGGTATGCCTTATGTCAACGCCCGTTGGCTCGGCGGAATGCTTACTAACTTTACAACTATCCGTACCCGTATTGCGAGACTCAATCAGCTTCGCACAATGAGAGACGACGGAACATTTGAGCTTCTCCCCAAAAAAGAAGTTGTTAAGCTCAATCTTGAAATAGAAAAACTTGAGAAATTCTTAGGCGGTATTCAGGATATGAAGAAGCTCCCCGGAGCACTCTTTATAGTTGACCCCCGCAAGGAAAGAATTGCAGTTGCGGAAGCTAAGAAATTAGGTATCCCGATTATTGCTATCGTTGATACAAACTGCGATCCTGACGAAATTGACGCTGTAATCCCCGGAAACGACGACGCTATCCGTGCAGTTAAACTTATTGCAGAAACAATGGCGGCCGCAGTTATCGAGGGCAGACAGGGCTCCGAAATGGGAACCGCTGCCGAGGACGGCGAAGCTGAAGAGGCTGTTTCCGAAGAAGAAACCGCTGCTGACGCAGAATAATTATTTTTAAGATCAAACCTTACAGGAGGAAAATATAATGGCTTTTACTGCTAAAGATGTACAGGCTTTAAGAGAAAAGACCGGTTGCGGTATGATGGACTGCAAAAAAGCCCTTGTTGAGTGCGACGGAAATATGGACGCCGCTGCGGATTATCTCCGTGAAAAGGGACTTGCTTCCCAGGCCAAAAAGGCAAGCCGCGTTGCCGCTGAAGGAACCGTTTGTGCTTATACCAAAAACGGCGTAGGCGCCGTTGTTGAAATCAACAGCGAGACCGATTTCGTTGCAAACGGCGACGGCTTTAAGGCGTTGGCCGCAAAGATTGCGGAAATCGTTGCCGAAGAAAATCCGGCGGATGTTGACGCGCTTTTGGCTACGAAAAAGGACGGTAAGACCGTTGAAGAAATGGTACAGGAGCTCTTCCTTGCCGTTCGTGAAAATATAAAGGTTCGCCGTTTTGCCCGTTACGAGGGTAAGGTTGTTTCCTATGTTCACGCAGGCGGTAAAATCGGCGTTCTTGTAAACTTCGATACCGCTCTTGACGCCGATAACGCAGAGTTCGTTGCTATGGGTAAGAATGTTGCAATGCAGATTGCGGCTATGAATCCGGCTTATCTTGACGAAGCTTCGGTTCCGGCTGAGGTTATCGAGAAGGAAAAAGAGATCCTTATCGCTCAGATGAAGGAAGACCCCAAGATGGCTAACAAGCCCGAGGCGGTTCTCGGAAAAATTGTTGAGGGTAAAATCGGCAAGTACTACAAGGAAAATTGCCTTGTTGACCAGCAGTTTGTTATCGACGGCGATATAACCGTAGGCAAGTATGTTGAAAATACAGCCAAGGCTCTCGGCTCCGATATAAAGATTGCTTCGTTTGTTCGTTTTGAAAAGGGCGAGGGAATTGAAAAGAGAGTTGACGATTTTGCGGCGGAAGTTGCCGGAATGGTAAAATAATCAAGCTTTAGGATACTGCCGGTTATAATTGCCGGCAGTATTTTTTTGCGTATATCAAGCGCAATACATTAATAAAGAATTCATAAAAAGGCAAAATTCGGCAGTTATAATAGAATCAGACTTTTGATACGGAGACGGAAAAATGATTGATATAAAAGATATAGAAACAAAAAAACTGCTTGACAACGCAAGTGAAATTTTGGAGCAGACAAAACCGTTTGCGGAGCTTATGATGCGTTATAAATGCGCTATGCTTGAGGTTAAAACAAAGCTTGATGTTTTAAACACTCAGCTTTCACTTGAAAATGACCGCAATCCGTTTGAATCGATTAATTGCAGAATTAAAACAGTTCCGAGCATTATAGAAAAGCTCAACCGCAAGGGTTTTGAACTGTCGGCCGAGAGTATAGAAAAAAATCTTAATGATGTTGCGGGAATAAGGGTTATCTGCTCATTCCCCGATGACATTTATATTCTTGCCGATAAGCTTTGCTCGCAGGACGATATACGGCTTATAGAAAAAAAGGATTACATAAAAAACCCAAAGCCGAACGGTTACAGAAGTCTGCATTTAATTCTGGAAATTCCGATTTTTTTAATGACCGAAAAGAAGTATATGCGGGTAGAGGTTCAGTTCCGCACAATAGCTATGGATTTTTGGGCAAGTCTTGAGCATAAGCTTAAATACAAAAAGAATGTCAAGTCCGACGCCGCCGAAATATCAAAGTCGCTCAAAGAATGTGCGGAAGAAATAAGCCGTCTTGACCTTAAAATGCAGGAAATACATAAAAAAATCAATTATGACAGTGAAACGCCTGAAATGTATAATTTTCGGCTTACCGTATAAACAAAGCCTTTGGATTATCGGTTTTGATAATCCAAAGGCTTTGTAATATCATATTGAATTTTATTGCTATTCAGCGGAATCCTTAAGTGAATACAGCTTTTCAATGCAGCTTTTACAGACATTGTATCCGGCAAACCTTACACTGTCCGCAAGTGAATCGCAGAAAATGCAGGTCGGCTGATACTTTTTCAAAATAACCTTGTCATTGTCCATATAAATTTCAAAGCTGTCAACATCATTCTCAATTTTGAGTTGCTTTCGTATTTCTTTCGGAATAACAACACGGCCCATTTTATCTACTGCTCTTACCATTCCTGTTGATTTCATTTCCGCACCCTCCTAAATCAGGTTGTAAATATTTTACCATATATACATAATAATTGTCAATATTTAGGAATTGCATAGCATTATTCCGCTGTAGCATACAGAAAATACAGAAAATTTGCGGCAAATGGTAAGAAAGATTATTCCAAACTGTTCAACCAGTCGCGGGAGGACGCATCGGAAGGCATACGCCAATCTCCTCTCGGAGACAGTGTGACCGAGCCTACCTTGGGTCCGTCTGGCAGACAAGAGCGTTTGAATTGCTGTGAAAAAAATCTTCTTATAAACACTTTAAGCCAATGCAATACGGTTTCGGGTGTGTAATCGCCGTCAAAGGTTTCAAGCGCAAGACGGTAAATTTTTTGCGGTGCTTCTCCGAAACGGAGCATATGATAAAGGAAGAAATCGTGAAGTTCATAGGGTCCCACGAGATCCTCGGTTTTTTGTGATATTTTGCCGTCGTCTCCGGCAGGCAAAAGCTCGGGTGAAACAGGCGTATCGAGAATATCGTATAATACAGCCTTAAGTTCATCGCCCGATTGCTCTGCCTCGTGGCGCACAAGGTATCTTACAAGTGTTTTCGGCACAGAGGAATTCACGGCATACATAGACATATGATCGCCGTTATAAGTTGCCCATCCGAGGGCAAGCTCGGACAGATCTCCGGTTCCTATTACCATTCCGCCGGTTTTGTTGGCAACATCCATCAGCACCTGTGTCCGTTCTCTTGCCTGAGAGTTTTCATAGGTGACATCATAAGATTCGGGGTCTTGCGAAATATCTTTGAAATGCTGATTTACGGCGGAGGTTATATTGATTTCACTGAACGAAACGCCGAAAAGACGGCAAAGCTTTTCGGAATTTGAGTGGGTTCTTTCGGTTGTTCCGAAGCACGGCATCGTTACGGCGTGTATGTCGCTTAACGGTTTGTTTAAAAGCCTCATAGCTCTTACCGTAACCAACAGCGCTAAAGTGCTGTCAAGTCCGCCCGAAATTCCTATTACGGCAGTTTTTGAGCCGGTGTGACCGAGCCGCTTTTTAAGCCCGTAGGACTGTATACGGAGTATAGCTTCGGCTCTTTTTGCAAGGTCATTTTTGTCTGACGGAACAAACGGAGTTTTTTCATACTTCCGTGTAAGCTCCGTTTTTATGATTTTTTGAGAAAACAGGACGGTTCTGTACCCGTCAAGCGGTTCAAAGCTGGTGTTTCTGTGGCGTTCGCCGCAAAGCTTTTTTATGTCTATCTCGCTTACGGTAAGTTCTTTTTCCTCAAACGGTGCACTTTCGGCAAGCAGTGTGCCGTTTTCGTATACAAGCGAATGACCGGAATAAACAAGATCCTGCGTGGATTCGCCCGTGCCCGAGGAAACATAAAGGTATCCGCACAAAAGCCTTGCCGATGTTGCGGAAACGAGGGTTTTGCGATATTCGGATTTTCCGATTACTTCATTTGAAGCGGAGGGATTTATTATAATCTCCGCGCCTGCTCTGCAAAGTCCCTCCGACGGTTGAGATGCCGCCCAAACATCCTCGCATATTTCAATGCCGAATGTATATTCGCAAAGCTCCTTGTGGCAAAAGATAATATCGGTTCCGAACGGTACCGTAAGACCGTCTAAGGTAATGCTGTCATCAGGCGCAAGGAGACCCGATGTGAACTGACGCTGTTCATAAAATTCGGAATAATTCGGCATATGTGTTTTTGGTACTATGCCGAGTATTTTACCGTCCGACAAAACAGCGGCGCAGTTATAAAGCTTTGAGCGTAATAAAAGCGGAAGTCCCAAAATGACAACAGGGTACTTTCCCTCCGTAAACTTTGCAAGCTCTGTCAGTGCCGATTTAGCTCCGGTAAGCAGTGTATCCGAAAAAAACAGATCTCCGCAGGTATAACCGGTTACGCAAAGCTCCGGCAGGGCAAGAATATTTATGTTCTGCCGATCTGCCTTATCGATAATCCGTTTGATTTCAGAAATGTTTGCGCTTATATCCGCCACAGTACATTCAGGTATTCCGGCGGCAACCTTAATAAAACCGTCTTTCATATATCTCAGTCCTTGCTTTACTAATATACAAATCTATGCGATTATTATAATCTATTTTGAAGCAAAATAAAAGAAAAAATTAAAATATTGTTAATTTTTTTACAATGTTATTGAATTTGGCGGCATAATAGCTTATAATGTACAAGGCAAAAATTTAAATCTTACAAAGGGGATACCAAAATGACCAACAACAAAACGGTTTTAAAATGGCTTGACGAAGTCAAAGAGCTTGTCAATCCTGATAAGGTCGTCTGGATTGACGGCAGCGAGGAGCAGCTCGAAGCCATCCGCAAGGAAGCGGTTGAATCCGGCGAAATGATTAAGCTCAACGAGGAGAAGCTTCCGGGATGTTATCTTCACAGAACACGCCCGAACGATGTTGCCCGTGTTGAGGACAGAACCTTTATCTGCTCTAAGACAAAGGAAAATGCAGGTCCTACAAACAACTGGTGCGATCCTGAAGAGATGTACAAGCGTCTTTACAACATTGCAAGGGGCTCTTACAAGGGCAGAACAATGTATATAATCCCGTTCTCGATGGGACCGATAGGCTCACCGCTTGCCAAAGTGGGCATTGAGGTTACAGATTCCAAGTATGTTGTACTCAATATGGCCATTATGACCCGCGTAGGTCAGAAGGTTCTTGATGTTTTGGGCGACTCAAACGATTGGGTAAGAGGTTTCCACGCTTCTTGCGATATCGACCCCGAGAACCGTTACATCTGCCAGTTCCCCGAGGATAACACCATTATCTCGGTCAACTCTGCTTACGGCGGAAATGTTCTTCTCGGCAAAAAGTGCTTTGCTTTGCGTATCGCTTCCTATCAAGGCTGGAAAGAGGGCTGGATGGCAGAGCATATGCTTATCTTAGGTCTCCAGAATCCTAAGGGCGAAATCAAATATGTTGCCGCTGCGTTCCCGTCTGCTTGCGGTAAAACAAACCTTGCAATGCTTATTCCGCCGAAATATCTGCGTGATAAGGGCTACAAGATCTGGACTGTCGGCGACGATATTTCCTGGATGAAGATAGGCGAGGACGGCCGTCTTTATGCTATAAACCCCGAGAACGGTTTCTTCGGCGTAGCGCCCGGAACCAACGCTCATTCAAACTTCAATGCACTTGAAAGCACAAAGAAGAATACTATTTTCACCAATGTTGCGCTTAACCTTGACGACAACACCGTTTGGTGGGAGGGTCTCAACAAGGATCTTCCGACAAACTGCATTGACTGGAAGGGCAACAAGTGGGATGCTTCTAAGTTCAATAAGGCTGACAAGAGCACATATGCCGCTCATCCGAACTCAAGATTTACAGCTCCGGCAAAGAACTGCCCCTGCATTTCAGACGAGTTCGATAAGGGTAACGGCGTTCCGATTTCCGCTATTATATTCGGCGGCCGCCGTGCTAAGTGCGCTCCGCTTGTATACCAGTCAAAGGATTGGGTAAACGGTGTGTTCGTTGGCTCTACAATGGCTTCCGAGACAACTGCCGCAGCCGCAGGCGCTGTCGGTGTTGTACGCCGTGATCCTATGGCTATGCTTCCGTTCTGCGGATACAATATGGGAGACTACTTCCAGCATTGGCTTGA
The DNA here is from genome assembly GCA_900543215.1 of uncultured Oscillospiraceae bacterium. Classification (GTDB taxonomy): domain Bacteria; phylum Bacillota; class Clostridia; order Oscillospirales; family Acutalibacteraceae; genus UBA737. The sequence goes on from UQQR01000015.1 coordinate 10,668, forward strand.
TATGGGCGTAAAGCTCGGTGACAAGGCTCCTAAGATATTCAATGTAAACTGGTTCCGTACCGACGACGAGGGCAACTTCGTATGGCCGGGCTTCGGTGACAATATGCGTGTTCTCAACTGGATTATTGACCGTTGCGAGGGCAAGGCAGACGCTACCGAAACCGCTATCGGCTATGTACCGAAGCCGGAGGATATCGACCTTACAGACCTTGATATGGATATGGATACCTTAAAGAGCATTCTTAAGGTTGACAAGGGTGTTTGGGAAAAGGAAGCTGCCGAGATTGAGGAGCATTACAAGAAGTTCGGCGACAAACTGCCGCACGAGCTTAAAGAACAGCTTGAAAATCTTAAGTCAAATCTTGCGAAAATGTAAAGGCAATAAAAACCCCCTAACGGTGAAAACCGTTAGGGGATTTTTTATAGCTCTAAGTTGATTTTTTTACCTGTCGGGGTGTAAAGCCTGTATTTAACTCCTGCCGTATCAAACATTCGCTTTGAGGCTAAAACACTGTCCGATTCCGAATACTTGTCAGACATATAAACAACCTCCGCAATGCCGGACTGTATTATTGCCTTCGCACATTCGTTACAGGGGAAAAGAGTGGAATAAACCGTACAGCCTTTTACACTGCCGCTGTTGCAGTTTAAGATTGCGTTAAGCTCCGCATGGCAGACAAAGAGGTATTTTGAGGAGAGGGGAGAGCCGTCCCTGTCCCACGGAAATTCATCATCCGAGCAATGCTTGGGCATACCGTTGTAACCCATTGAAAGAATACGCTTTTCGGAGTTTACGATACAGGCTCCCACCTGTGTCGACGGGTCCTTGCTCCGCATAGCGGAAAGCATTGCTATGCTCATAAAATATTCGTCCCAGCTTAAATAATCAGTTCGTTTCAATTACAACACCTCTTTTTTCTTCCTTTAAAAATATAAACGCCGCTATAAGCATTATAACGGGGAATACCGAAGATACCGCAAAGCCTGCGTTAAGCCCCGCTCTGTCCGCAATAATACCGAGCATCCAAGGTCCTACGCAACAGCCTATGTCTCCGCACATTGCAAAGACGCTGAACATTACTGCGTCGCCGTGCGGAAATTTCCTCGCACCGGCTGAATATGTACCAGGCCAAAAAAGGCTGACCGCAAAGCCGCATAGGGCACAAGCCGCCAAAGCAAAGGCAGGTATTTTTGCAAATGCCGCTGCAAAATAGCAGAGCGTACAAAGTAAGCTCATCGAAATTACGGTTTTGCGAAAAGATATTTTTTCGGAAAACCTTGCATATATCAATCTTCCGAGTCCCATAAAAATTGCGAAGGAGCAGGGACCGGCAAGGTCGCCTATTACCTTTGAAACGCCGAGAGCCTGTTGCGCAAACATAGATGCCCACTCAGCCATTGCGATTTCGGCGGCTCCGGCGCAGAACATCATAAGCATAAACACCCTGAAGGTGCTTGAAGCTATAAGCTTTTTAAAGCTGTCGCTCTTGCTGTCCTCGGGCGGCTCTACAAGCGGTACTTTCAAAAACGAAAACGCATTTAAAAACGGAATTACAGCCCAAATGAGCGGTATATACTGCCAACCCTTATATCCGAACGAGTGAAGCAAAAGCGTGGTGCCGACGGCGGTGACAGCCTGACCCCAGCAATAGAATGAATGGAGGAGCGACATACTGCCGCTTTTGTTATCGGATGGCAGCATTTCAATCAAAGGACTTAAAATAACCTCCATAAGTCCGCTTGCAAAGGCATATACTACTATGGAGATAACTATACCCGTATACGGGTCGCGCATGACATTAGGCATAAACGAAAGCATCACAAGTCCTATTGCGGCGACAGCCTGACACATCACGGATGCTTTTCTGTATCCGAGTAAGGCGACTATTTTAGGTGTGAGAATGTCGGTTATAAGCTGTGTTACAAAATTAAACATAATAAGTCTGCCGAGCTTTTCGTAGCCTATGCCGTAGATATCCTGCAAGGCAATAAAAAGTATCGGGAGAAAATTGTTAACTATCGCCTGAACAAAATACCCCACATAGCAGGATATTTTGGTAGAGGTATAGCCTTTACTGTTACTCATGGTTTAACTCCGTTATTATATCTATAATTTGTTTAGGTTCGGATACGGTGTATTGCGCTCCGTTTTCTAACAGCTCTTCCTTAGTTCTGAAGCCCCAAAGCACGCCTATCGGCAGCAGTCCGCCGTTTACCGCAGCAGCCATATCCATACCTGAGTCGCCCACAAGGGCGCAGAGGTCGGGCGTCAGGCCTATTTCCTTTACGACTTCAAGCGTAAGCGACGGGTCGGGCTTTGCAGGGAAGCCCTCTCGCTTTCCAGCAACCGCATCAAATGAATTGCCGAAAAGCTTAGTTACTACCTTCTCCGCCATTTCCTGCGCTTTGTTTGAGATTATCGCCGTTTTAAGTCCTGCTTTTTTAAGGGAACATAGCAATTCCGTAATGCCGTCGTAAGCTCGTGTCTTATCGTGGTAATGCTCTCTGTAATGCTCCATAAATATATCAAGACATTTTTTCTGTATTTCGGGGGATTTATTATCGGACGGTAAAGCCCGTTCTATCAATTTAGGGATACCGTCGCCGACAAAATATTTGTATTCATTAAGATTGTGCGTAGGAAATCCCAAAACGGACAAAGCGTAATCGGTACTGTCCGCCAGATCCGCAAGCGAATCGGCAAGCGTTCCGTCCAAATCAAACAATACTGCCTTTATCATAAAAATCACCAATTAATTGTGTTAATAAACAAAAAACCCCTTAGCTTTCGCTAAGGGTTATTTTTGCAGTTCAGATTGCTCTGGTAACCTTTCCCGAGCGTAAGCAGCGGGTGCAAACATTGATACGACGCGGAGAACCGTTAACGATTGCCTTTACCTTTTTTACATTGGGCTTCCAGGTTCTGTTAGAGCGTCTGTGAGAATGAGAAACCTTAATACCGAAAGCAATTTCCTTGTTGCAGATATCACATTTAGCCATGGTCTGCACCTCCTTTTCTTTTGCCGGTAAACAAACCGGAACACATAGCAAATATTATAATAGCAGATTATGCGCCAAAAATCAAGCTTTTTTTTAAATAATCACTGTTTTTCAGTGCTCACTGCGGTTTGGTCGGCGCATAAGGTCGTTTGTAACCTCTCTTACATCCTTGCCCTCATACAAAACGGCATAACACTCCTCAATAATAGGCATTTCAATATTATACTTTCTTGCAAGAGAGTACGCCATATCGGCGGCGTAGTAGCCTTCAACCGTTCCGACCTCTTCAAGTGCCTGCTTTATCGGAGTTCCCGTTCCGACCTTGTGACCGAAACGGTTATTGCGGCTGTGCTTTGAGGTACAGGTAACAACCAGATCACCGATTCCTGTAAGCCCCGCAAAGGTATATTCCTTAGCACCCATACAAACACCGAGGCGTGACATTTCCGCAAGTCCTCTTGTAATAAGAGCGGCTTTGGTGTTGTCGCCAAGCCCTAATCCGTCGCAGAAGCCTGCGGCAATGGCTATGACATTTTTAAGCGCTCCGCCGAGCTCAACGCCGATCAAATCGTCGGATGTGTAGACCCTTAAATTATCGCTCGACATTATGTTCTGCACTATCTGTGCGGAGACAGGGGAGTCGGAAGCCGCCACTATCGAAGTGGGTATGTTTCTTGCAACCTCTTCGGCGTGGGACGGACCCGAAAGCACAGCTACCTTAACTCCGGGTATTTCCTCTTTTATAACCTGTGACAGTCTAAGCAGGGTGCCTTTTTCAAGTCCCTTTGAAACATTGACCGCAATGCCGAAGTTTTTTTGAAGCGCAAGCTGTGCCGCAACGCTCCTGATAACGGTGGAGGGGGTTGCGAGTATTGTTATTGCCGAGCCGTTTACCGCCGACATATCAGAGGTTATGTTTATTCCGTCGGGGAGTTTTATGCCGCTTAAAAGGCGCTCGTTGCACCTTTTTTCGCTGAGCATTTTAACCTCTTCCTCAAACGGGGACCAGAGCGTAACATTGTTTCCGCCCGAAAATGCGGAAATGGCAAGCGCCATACCCCAGCCGCCTGAACCTAAAATGGTAATATCAGCCATCGTTATGCCTCCGTATCCTTATTTTCTTTTCTTCGCCCTTTACAAGGCGTTTTATGTTGTCTTTGTGCTTCGCAAATATTATAACACCCATTGAAATGCTTAATACAGCGGAGATAATTCTGAAATCGTTATAGCCGTAAAACACTATTGAAAGCGTAATTACCGTAACCGTAGCGATAAGCGAGCTTAACGATACTATTCTTATAATAAGAACGCACAGCGCAAAGACCGTAAGACCGATTATTATTGCCTTGGGACAGCACACGGCGTAAATTCCCACGCTTACGGCAACACCCTTTCCGCCCTTGAACTGGAAGAACAAGGGAAAAACATGGCCTAACATACAAACAACACCGCAGAGATACGCTCCGTAAATCGGGTGAGCATCTCCCGCGCCTGCACTGTTCATAGCGTAATAAAACGCCGTTTTTCCTATATAACAGGCTGCAAAGCCCTTAAGAGCATCACATATAAATGTAAGGACGCCCGGCAGGAGACCTGCGGTACGCATTACATTGGTAGTACCCGCGTTTCCGCTGCCTAATTTTCTTACATCCTTTTTTAAAAAGGCGTTTGCGAATATAACGGCAAAATTAATGCTTCCGAGCAGATATGCCGCAATAACCGCGCCAACACATAAAAGCCACATTACTTTTCGCCCCTTTCACGAATTACAAATCTGATAGGAGTACCCTCAAGACCGAAGGTAGAGCGTATCTGATTTTCAAGATAACGCTGATACGAAAAATGGAAAAGTTCCGCCTTGTTGCAGAAGCAGACAAATGTAGGCGGCTTTGTTGACGCTTGGGTCATATAATAGATTTTAAGCCGCTTGCCCTTATCGGTGGGGGGCTGAACACGGGCTGTGGCGTCCGCCAAAATATCGTTGAGCATACCCGTGGAAATACGCATAGTGTTTTGCTCATTTACATATTTGATAAGCTCGAAAAGACGGTCTATTCGCTGACCTGTTTTTGCGGAAATGAAGATTATCGGGGCATAGGACATAAAGGAAAAATCCTTCATCAGTGATTTCCTTGTTTCGTCCATTGTTCTGCCGTCCTTTTCAACGGCGTCCCACTTGTTTACCGCGATAATGCAAGCCTTTCCCTCTTCCAGAGCAAGCCCCGCAACCTTTGAATCCTGCTCGGTAAAGCCCTCCTTACCGTCAATCATAATAACGCATACATCTGCTCTTTCAATCGCCATCTGGGCACGCAGAATACTGTATTTTTCGATTTTATCGTCAACACGGCTTTTTCTTCTGAGTCCCGCGGTATCTATAAAATTATATTTAACGCCGTCACGCTCTACCGCGGTATCTATGGCGTCCCTTGTGGTGCCGGCAATGTCCGACACAATAGAACGCTCTTCGCCCGATATTTTGTTTATAAGCGAGGATTTTCCGGCGTTCGGTTTGCCGATTACGGCAACATTTATTACATCCTCGTCATCCTCATCAAACTCGCTTTCGGGTATATGGGCTATTACCTCGTCAAGCAGATCGCCCGTGCCGTGACCGTGAACAGAGGAAACGGGGAGAGGATCGCCTATACCCAAATTGTAAAACTCGTAAATCTCTGCAGGCGGTTCGCCGATACCGTCACATTTATTAACGCAAAGTACTACCGGCTTGCCGCTTTTTTGTAGCATCGAGGCTATTTCCGCATCTGTTGCGGTGACACCCGAATTAATATCGGTAACAAAGATTATCACCGAGGCGGTGTCTATCGCAAGCTGTGCCTGAGCGCGCATACCCGAAAGTATAACATCGCCGTTATCAGGCTCTATTCCTCCGGTATCGACAAGCATAAATTTTTTGCCGAGCCATTCCGCGTCGCCGTAAATTCGGTCGCGTGTGACTCCGGGCGTATCGTCAACTATGGAAAGCCGCTTTCCTATAAGCTTATTAAACAGGGTAGATTTACCGACATTCGGTCTTCCCACCACCGCAACTACCGGTTTTGCCATATGTGCGCCTCCTTATCAATTTAAAAAACAGAGGAGGATAAACTCCCCCTCTGCCCCTCGTACGAAGATAGTGCGGTAAGATTACTCGCCGACCTTAACTACCTCACGTCCATCGTAATGGCCGCAGGCAGAGCAAAGTCTGTGCGGACGCTTATATTCACCGCAGTTTGAGCATTTAACCAGTGTGGGAGCGTTAAGCTTCCAAAGGTTGTTTCTTCTCTTATCTCTTCTTGCCTTAGAGGTTTTTCTCTTTGGTACTGCCACTTTGAGCACCTCCTTATAATAGTAGACTGACTGTTATCAGTTATTAAGCAATTCGGCTAAAGCCGAAAGCCTCGGATCTATCTCTTTTTCGGGACAGCCGCATTTGCCTTCGTTGAGATTCTTGCCGCATTTCGGACATATTCCCTTGCAGTCATCCTTACAAAGGTGTTTCATGGGAAGATTTACGATAACCTCGGAATACAAAAGCTCGTCCAAATCAAGCTTCATATCAGAGACGGTAAGGATGCTGTCGCTCTCTTCGCCCTCAATGGAAACCGCAAGTGACTTGTTAAGTCTTAATGTATGCGTCCGTTTGGTTTCGGTACCGCAACGGTCGCACGGAGCACTGTATTCGTATGTTATTACTGCGTCAAGCACAACAAGGCTTGCTTTGTTGGAAACGGCGCCGCTTACGGTTACGGGTTTTTTGAGCGGATAAACGCCCGATACCTCTGTGGAACTCAAATCCAACGAATACTCAATCGGCAGGGAGCTGTTATCGGTTGCAAAAATATGTTTTAAATCGATAAGCATTTTCCCACCTCAATCGTCACAAAGTATATTATATCTTTATGTTTACTCTTTGTCAAGTTTTTATTTGAAAAAATACCGCTTTATAACAAGGCGTGAAATGTTAAATTTCCGTTAAACTTGTTAATTTTAAGTTCATTTGTTGATGAAATTATTTTTATAGACTTTAATCAGACGAAAAAAGGAGATGAGCGATATGTTTCAAACGGTTTTTAAGAGATATGAAAAAAAGTATCTTTTAGACAGCGAGCAGTACCGATGCGTTAAGGATCTGCTTTCATACAATACCGTGCCCGACGAGTACGGGGAGAGCCTTGTATGCAATATATATTACGATACGCCGGACAGTCTTCTTATCCGCCGTTCGCTTGAAAAGCCGGCATATAAGGAAAAGTTTCGTATAAGGACCTACGGAGTTCCGAATGACCACAGCGTCTGCTTTGCGGAGCTTAAGAAAAAGTATAAGGGTGTTGTTTATAAAAGACGGCTTGAAACGGATTATAAAAACTCCCTCCTTTATATGGAGGGCGAGGAAAGCAATATCTGCAATTCGCAAATCAAAAGAGAAATAGATTATTTTAAGAATTTTTACGGTGAGCTTATCCCCGCGGTGTGCCTTTTTTATAAACGCACGGCTTATTATGACAGGGAAGACCGCAATATAAGATTTACCTTTGACAGCGACATAATTTACCGTGATTACGATTTGGAGCTTAAGAACGGTGTGTACGGCGAGCAACTGCTTGAAAACGGTAAGTATCTTATGGAAGTGAAAACCGCGGGAGCTGTGCCGAAGGACTTTACGAGAATTTTGTCCGAGTTTAAAATTTACCCTGCGTCATTTTCAAAGTACGGTGCGGCATATAAAAGCATAACAAAGGAGAAAAAACAATTATTAAAGGGAGAGGTTTACTGTGCTTGACAGCATTTTTTCATCGGTGATAACTAACGGAATAACCGCGGGGGCTTTTGCGGTGTGTACGGCGGTTTCTCTTGTATCGGGACTTATAATATCGCTTTGCCACGGCTTATCGGGCGGTTCCTCAAAGGGATTTTCGGTGACGGTGGCTCTTTTGCCCGCTATCGTTCAGGTTGTAATAATGCTCGTAAACGGCAATCTCGGTACGGGCGTTGCCGTTGCGGGAGCATTTTCGCTTGTCCGTTTCCGTTCGGCGCCCGGGAGCGCAAAGGAAATACTTAATATTTTCACGGCGTTAGCAGCCGGGCTTGCGGCAGGCGTGGGATATATAGGCGTAGCGCTTGTTTTTGTTATAATAATATGCGCGACTGAGACCGTTTACACCTTCACACGCTTCGGTGAACAGCCCGAAAACGAGCGTTCGCTTAAAATAACCATACCCGAAGACCTTGACTATACCGATGTTTTTGATGATCTGTTTAGTAAATACACTTCTTCAAGAAAGCTTGAAAAGGTGAAAACCTCGGGACTCGGCAGCTTATATCAGCTTACCTATACGGTAAAGCTTAAGGACGATAAAAAGGAAAAGGAATTTATAGACAATATCCGTTGCAGAAACGGAAATCTTGAAATCGTGTGCAATTATCGCACGGTTTCAAATGAGGAGCTGTGATTATTATGAAAAGATTGAGCGTTATACTGTCGATTGTTTTGTCGGCGCTTATTCTTTCTTCATGCGGCGGCAAAAATACGGCAAGCGCACTGACTTCATCGGGCGGCAAAAAGGATTCGTCTGTTTCAACCGCTGAAATGGACTTCGACTTTTCAAAGAGCGACACCGAATACGATTATGATGAGTCCGAGGCAAAGACTGTAAGCGACAGTGAGGACAGTGTAAAAATAACGGCTGCGGGGACCTATGTTTTAAGCGGACGGCACAGCTCTGTTACGGTGGAAGCGCCTGACAGCGCTAAGGTAAGGCTTGTGCTTAAAAATGCCGAAATATCAAATGCGAACGGACCGGCAATATATATAAAGAATGCCGATAAGGTATGTATAACCGCATATAAGGGTACTGAAAACACCGTGACTGACGGGGCTTCATATTCTTCGGATTACGACGGAACAAATGTTGACGCCGCTGTTTTCAGCAAGGCGGATCTTACCCTTAACGGCGAGGGAGTTCTTAATATAAACGGCAACTATAAATGCGCCGCAGTTTCAAAGGACGACCTTATTATTTGCGGACTTACCCTTAACGCAAAAAGCGTGGGAAGCGCAATAGAGGGCAAGAACTGTGTAAAGATAAAGGACGCCGCAATCACCGTAAATTCGGGTGCGGATGCAATCAAATCAACAAACAGCGAGGACGCAGACAGAGGTTTTGTTTATATTGAATCCGGAACCTGCACCTTAACGGCGGCAAAGGACGGCATACAGGCGGAAAGCGCGGTAAAGCTTTCGGGCGGAGAAATAACCGTTACATCAGGAGGCGGCGCACCCGAAAAGGTATCGTCCGGCGACGGGGATATGAGACGGTTTGAAAGCAGTACCCAAACCGACGATGAAAGCACAAATGGTATAAAGGCAGAAAAGCTTATCATTATCGAGAACGGAACCGTTAATGCGAATTCGGCTGGCGATACCGTCCGTTCAAACGGCGATGTTGAAATAAACGGCGGCAAACTTACGCTTTCTTCGGGTGATGACGGAATACACGCAGATGATTCGCTTATAATAAACGGCGGAGAGATAACCGTAACAAAATCCTATGAGGGATTGGAAGGAAAGACCGTTACTATAACCTATGGCACAATGGATATAACGGCGTCCGACGACGGTATAAATGCCGCGGACGGTAACAGCGCTTCCGGCAACGGAGGCATGCCGAACGGCAATGCTTCAAGCGATGTGTATATCAGTATAAGCGGAGGATATATAACCGTAAATGCTTCTGGCGACGGAATAGACTCTAACGGAAATATCTCCGTATCGGGCGGAGTACTGCTTGTGAGCGGTCCGACAAGCGACGGCAACGGTGCGCTTGATTGCAACGGAACAGCGGAAATAAGCGGCGGAACGGTTGTTTTGTGCGGAAGTTCGGGTATGGCGGAAACATTTTCCGAAAGCTCCTCGCAGGCGTCGCTTATGTATACGCTTGAAAACGCGGCGAAAGCCGGCAGCAGTGTGGCTCTCTCGAATTCGGACGGAAAGGTGATAGCCTCGTTTATTCCGTCAAAGCAGTACACGAATGTGGTTATAAGCTCGCCCGAGCTTAAAAAGGGCAGCAGCTACACGCTTTCTGTAGGCGGAACCGTAAGTGAATGCGATAAAAACGGATATACAAATTCAGGTAAGGTTTCGGGAGCGGAGAGCACAAACAGTGTAGAAATAAGCTCCGTTTCCACAATTTACGGAACAGCCGGAAACAAAAGCGGAATGAAGGGAGGTCCGCAGGGACAGCAGGGCGGTGGATTCGGTAAGGGAAATTCAGCAGGAAATCCGCCTTCAGGCGGGCCCGGTAATTCGAATTCGGACGGCACCGACCGCAAGGCTCCGCCGGAGCTTTCGGGTAATACAAAAACCGCACAGTCATAATAAGTAAAAAAACGCAGGAGCAAAATTTGCTCCTGCGTCAGTTTTTTATAAAAGCCTTGCCTCAAGGTAAAATCTTTTGTCGTTTGCGTGCCCCATTGAAAAAGTTTTTCTCGGGAGAGAGCCGTCCTGCTTAACAGCATCGAACAATTCGCTTTTTTTCATGCCGTCAAAGATAAAGCCGACGGTATCAGGTTTTTCCGCAAGTAAACGCAACGAATTTTCTCCGTGTATGTAATCGACCTTAACGCCCGGATTATCCTTTATGTACCTGTCAATAAACCTTTGCAGTGTACCTACGCACAGCTTTGACGAGGGCTTTACGGATATTTTCCGTTCGCAGCCGCCGTAAACACAGGTAAACTTCTGTGCGTCCGTTCCGCTATAATCGCCGCCCGAAAATTCCGTGAAATCGTGTATCACTTTTTCGGGGTCAGCACCAAAGATCACACGGTAAATAGGCTCGAATTCGAGCGATTCGTCATGTATATTAACTATTTCAACCAGCGCATAGCGTGACTTTTCCGATTTATTAACTCGGTAACACTCCTTTGCGGCGGCGAGGGAATGGTTGCCGTCGCCTACGGCGAAAAGCAGTTTATCTTCGCTGTTTTCAACAAGAGCGCCGAGCGCATCCTGCAATTCGGCGGCGTCTTTTTCACTAAGCGCCGTTCCTGTTATGTGACCGCCGTTCAGCATTAAATCAAAATCGTAAAGCGGCTTTTTACACTCGGTTTTTTTGTCAAGCGGCGCGATTACCGTCATATCGGGGTCGTCTATCAAAAGCATTATATGCGGAAGCTCAAGCGGGGCATCCTTTCGTATTTCAACACGGGGCGGTATACGCTCGGGTACAGTTTCCTCGGTTGCCCTTATAAGCGTTTTACTGCCCTTTTCGTATGAATAATCACACAAATCTATAAGTCCCATAACACCCCTTCGAGTCTTTCCGCCGGTTACGGTACGCTTTATGTAAATAAAGGTGTTTTTAAATTCATTGAAAACGCCGTCTTCTATATACTTTTTCATATTCCCGTTTATTTCGGAGATTTTTTTTGAATTATCGCCCGATAAATAAACCTCCGGGAAAATAAGATTTAAAGCTGACGGCGCGTCGCCGACATAATCCGCGGCGGATTTCCAGTATTGGGGCTCCGATGTATACTGGTCGCAGGCTATTACAGCCCATTTTTCAAAGCCGTTTTTGGGTAAAAGTATGTCCGCAGGTAAAAAAGGTTGTTTCATAATTTTTCATCCTTTAAAAAATGCGGCAAGTTTACTTGCCGCAGCTGTTATTTGTAATAAGAAAATTCTATTGCCGTTATTGCGTCATCAGTCGGATTTATATGAACGGTGATACCGTTTCGGCGGTCCTTTTCGGAAATAAAATAGTCAAGATAATAATTGGTTTCGGAAATTCCGTAAAAATGTGACGGTGTTCCGAGCGTATCAATGATGTCAGTAACAGCCATCTTATTGTTTACACCGTTGATATTAAATTGTGTGTAACTGTCCGGAGAGGTATAAAAGTCATTGGTGATTTTAAATCTTACTATGTTACATTTCTTAAGCTTTACCGAGCTTTTCGAGGAATTGTAGAACTTGGCCTCGATTTTAACGCCGTCCGCGTTTACAAATACCGTATCTACCGAGTCACCTGCGTAAACAAGCGATTCCTTATCGTAGGCGCTGTTTTCTTCAAGCGTCCAACCGAGCTTCTCCAAAACGGTGAGCGATGTGGGAACAGAAAACTCATTGTCGGCAAAGTGCGCGTCAAGCTTGAATTTTTTTCCGAGGTATATATCGGAATAATTTTCCTCGTCGAAAACGCTGATGTCAACATACTGCGGCATAATTTTGTCGTCCGACATTATTTTGGGTCGCTTGACATTATCGGGGACCTTTTTTGCGGTGCTTGAGGTATCTGACTGCGAGACTGAGGATGAAGCGTAATTCTTATCAACAGGGTCGCACGCCGAAAGACACAAAAGCAACGAAAAAATAAGAAATACCGCCGTGAAATAATAGTGTTTTCTCATAATGTTTCCCCCTAAAGTCTATAGTATTATTTTATTCTCCAAACGTCCAAAAGTCAACAGCATTTTTGACTTAACACGCCAGCTATGAGGATATTTTTTTAAGAAAATCACATAAATGCTTTTCCACCGACGGAGTATCCACAAGATAGCTCATACCGTGGTCGGCACCGTCAACAAGTAAAATTTCCTTTTTTCCCGACATTCCCTTATAATTGCGCTCGCTCATTTCAAAGGGAACGAAATTGTCGCTTTTTCCGTGTATAAAAAGTATAGGCACCTTGGAATTTTTGAGTGCTTTTTCTGTGGAAACGCCGTAAATTCCGAAGTGTCCCGTAATAATACAAATCAGATTCATAACCGGGAGAAATACCGAGGCGTTGATGTGAAAGCCTTGCTTTGCAACCTTTTTAATTATTTCGGTAGGCGAGGTAAATCCGCAGTCGGCTATGATTCCCTTTACATTTTCGGGCAGATCAAGCCCTGCCGCAAGCAGTACGGTTGTCGCTCCCATAGACATACCGCCTAAAATTATTTTGGCTTTGGGATCTATATTTTCGATAAAGAATTTTGTCCACGAAACAGCGTCATATCTTTCCTTAACGCCGAATGTAATAAGCTTGCCCTCGCTTTTGCCGTGACTGCGCTGATCCGTAAGTAAAACATTATAGCCTTGCTCGCAGTATAGCTTTACCGCACAGGAAAAATCACGGTCGGCTGACGAGCGGTAGCCGTGGAAAAGAATAACCGTATTATGCGAGTGAATATCAAAATATCGTGCGGCAAGGGTCAGACCGTCGAAGCTTTTGCAGTAGACCCACCGTGACGGCGTAGAATGAATGTAATTAAGTCCCTCTTTTATGACAGGACGGTATTTGTACAAAAAATCGTTTTCCTTTGAGTCTATGTCGGAGGACGAGTCGGTTTTGCGTCGCACAAAGGCTATAAAAAAGAAATACACAGAAAAAGCGACAATAATAAGCAGAACAGCAGCCGCCAAGAAAAAAATAATCATTTTTATCACCCAAATTATATTGCCCGTATTCTTTAAATTTTATTATACGGTTTTTCCGCTTCGGGGGTTCTGTATTCGTGCTTTTCATAAAATCCGATAAGCTTCCCGCTGTCTCTTAACGCTACCATATATACATCCTTGTTTTCTTTCGGATTATGGTATGTAAAAATTATGTTATGCTCTTTATCTGCTTTGAACCAGTCTATTACCGCATCAATCTTTTTGTTCGAGTCTGCGCTATGGCAGTTCTTAAGACTTTTTCCGGTAAGGTTACCGTGATAACGGCTGACAGCCGCCTTGTTCATATAGATTATTTTGCAGTCAAGGTCGCAGATAACAACAGCGGCGGTATCCTGTTCAACAATACTTTTAAAATACTTTTCAAGCATAGCTTTTTTCCTTTAAAGCAAGGGCGCCGCAGAAATTGCGGCGCCCGATGATATTTAGGCTTCTTTGTAATTGCGGGCCTTTTCAAATTCCTCTTGGAGCTCTTCTGACGGTTTTTCGGTCAAAAGCGATACCGCTATAATAAATATGCACGAAATAAGGAATGCCGGCAAAAGCTCGTAAATTCCGAATACTCCGCCGAGCGGCTTTAGGAGAAGCTTCCATACAAAAACCATTACTCCGCCCGATACCATACCGGCAATGGCGCCGGCTCTGTTTGTTCTCTTCCAGAAGAGCGAGAACAGAATTATCGGACCGAAGGTAGCGCCGAAGCCCGACCAGGCAAACGAAACTATTTCAAATATAACGCTGTTTTCGTTCCAAGCGATTACCGTACCTATAACGGTTATTGCCATAAGCATAAATCTTGAAACACGCATAACCTGCTTGTCGTCCGCATCCTTTTTGATTATGCCTTCAAAAAGATTTTTAGAAACCGCAGAGGCGGCTATAAGAAGATACGAGTCGGACGAGCTTATGGTTGCGGCAAGTATTCCTGCCATAATAACTCCGGCAATTACGGGGTGGAACAAAAGCTGAGAAAGGTGAGCAAAAACATTTTCGGCGCCGCTTTTTGTGGCAAGGGCAATATCCGTCGGAAGAATCGCCCTGCCTATAACTCCGATAGAAACTGCGGCGGTAAGCGAAATAACAACCCAAACAGCTGCAATTCTGCGTGAGTTTTTAAGCTCAGAGCTTTTTCTTATCGCCATAAAGCGTAAAAGCACCTGCGGCATACCGAAATAGCCGAGTCCCCACGAAGCGGTGGAAAGTATGGTAAGAAAACCGTACTTTGACGCGTCTCCGAACAGCGGAGCACCCGAAGCGACTTGCTGAACGCCGTTTGCGTCGGTTACGGGGGAGGCGATATTTACAAGTGAAAGATAACCAGGTATATCACGGGCATTGTCTATTACGGCGTTTATACCGCCGGCTTTCACGGTTCCGAATACCAGCACGCCTACAAGAGCTATAATCATAACCACAGCCTGCATAAAATCGGAAGCGCTTTCCGCAAGGAAACCTCCGATCGCGGTATAAATAAGCACAAATACGGCGCCCGCTATCATCATTGAATGATAGGAATATCCGAACAGACCCGAAAACAGCTTTCCGCAGGTTACAAAGCAGCTTGCCGCATAAACGGTAAAGAATATAAGTATAAACATTGCGGAAATTCCGAGTATAAGCTTTTTCTTTTCGTGGAAACGGTTGCTCAAAAAGTCCGGAATTGTTATGGAATCACCCGAAACAATCGAATAAGCGCGAAGTCTTTTTGAAACAAGCAACCAGTTTATGTATGTTCCTACGGCAAGACCTATCGCGGTCCATGCGGCATCCGCCAGTCCGCACCAATAGGCAACGCCGGGAAGACCCATCAAAAGCCATCCGCTCATGTCGGACGCTTCGGCGCTCATTGCCGCAACCCACGGTCCCAGCGAGCGACCGCCCAAAAAATAGTTTTCCGAATTTGCCTGTGCCTTTTTTGCAAAGAATACGCCTATCAAAATAACTATAAGCATATACCCTACCATTGCAAACAGAATTTGCAATTTGTCATTCATTTTAACCATCCTTTCCTTCAAACCCGATTATTTTAGCCTACAAAAGCATCATTTCAACATAATAGCATAATAGCCGAAATTTGTAAATAATTAAAATAATTTTACTATCAGCGGAACTATATATGTTACGAAGGTTACTATTGCGCCCGCGCTTAATACGCCGAGCAGTATTGACGGAAACGCCTTTTTAAGCGGCATTTCAAGCATTGCGGCTATAAGCGCGCCGGTCCAAGCGCCGGTACCGGGGAGCGGTATGGCAACGAAAATAAAAAGTCCCCAAAAAGCGTATTTCTGCACTGTTTCCGATTTGCTGTTCGCTTTATTTTCAAGCCTTGTTACAAGTCCGTTAAGACGGGGCATCTTTTCACGCATAAACGCAAATACCTTTTTTATAAAGATTATTATAAACGGAACGGGGACAAGATTTCCGATTACTGAAACGATTACCGCAACAGGGAACGGAAGTCCTCTGCCAACACCTATAGGAATAGCGCCCCTAAGCTCTATTACCGGAACCATCGCAATCAAAAATGTGGTGATTACTTTGCCTATGAAAGTGTTTAAAAAACTCATAAAAGTACCTCCGAATATTATCTGATTGATGAAATCAGCTTTTTTATGCAGGCAATTATAAATTTAATATTTACCGCCGCAATAAGAAGAATACACAACGCCTGAACCGCCGCGCAGTAGGGCAATTCCATTACCGAAAAAGCGGTTTGTATAATAATTATTACCGTATTTGCCGCCACATGACCGCCGTAGAGGCTGAACGGTAAATACTTTCTTGAGTTTACGGCTCTTATTATAAACACCGCAAGATAGCTTAAAAGTGTAGCCACGGCAGCTCCCTGAACACCCAATGGCGACGGAATAAGAATAAAATTAAGGACAATATTTATAACGGCACCGGCAAGGGCTGTTATAAACGAAAGTCCGCTTTGTTTTGTGACCACATAAACAGTACCCACAAAGGAGGTGAAAGCGGTAAAAATCATAGCGCCCGAGAGTACGGGAACATACCTCCAAGCCTCATAGTATTCCTTTGCGGCAAGTATTCTTATTGCGGATTTGGAAAGAGCTATAATAAATGAGCCTGCCAAGAACATTACCGCCTGAAAGGAACGCCACACGCCCGAGAAGAATTTTATGTGTTCTTTCCTGTCTCCGTGCGATTCTGTAACGGCGGAAAACTGCCACGCCTGCATAAACATAGTCGAGACTAAGGTGAGAACGGTCGGTATTTTGTATGAGACCGTGTAAAGTCCGTTAGCGGTCTGACCTATAAACCCGTTTACCATATATCGGTCGGAAACGCTTGTTATCCACCAAAAAATTGTGGTGGGAATAAGCGGTATGCTGTATTTCAGCATTTTAATAAAAGCAGACTTTCTCGGATGCGGAGTGAACTGCCGCCACAGCTTTTCTTTAAAGAAAAGAAACAGTGTGCTTAAAAAGTCCGCCAGCACAACGGAAAGCACATAACCCGTCACGCCGATTTCAAGCACCGCAAGGAAAAGGATATTAAAGCCTATTACTATTGAGGTGTTAAGTATCCCCTGTACCGCAAACAGCGCAGTATTGCCGGTAGCTCTTACAAATTGGGAGCAGAGGGCATGGTAACATGACGCCATTGTGTAAACAACGATAAGCCAAACATACCCATTAAAGCTCTTTACCGTGCAAAGTATCGGAGCAATTATAATAAATGCAAGCGAGCCTGCGGTTATTACGGCAAAGCCTGCGGTAAAAATGCTTCGTCTGCCCCTTTCGTTATCAAGCGCAAATCTAAACACGCCCTCGGTAATTCCGAGTGAAATTATCGGGAAAAGCATATTTGCGGTTTGCGTTATAAGATCGGCAGTGCTGTAATCGGCAGGTGAAAGATATCCGGTGTAAAACCTGACCATAAAAAAAACCAGTATTTTAGAACCGAAAGTGCCGGCGCTTATAAGAAAGGTATTGGAAAGCAGGGTTTTATATTTATTCATATAAAAGCGGTTTCCTTTCCGTCTTTTAATCAAAAAACACATATATAATAACACAAGTCAGCCGCAAAAGCAATTAATATATGTGTTAAGAGCCGATTTTTGCAAAAAAATCTTGACAAAACGGTATTAATATAATATCATTTATGATATGCCGCTGTGGTGGAATAGGCAGACACAAGGGACTTAAAATCCCTCGGTAGCGATACCGTGCCGGTTCAAGTCCGGCCAGCGGCACCAAAAAACGGCAAGCACCATAGGATGCTTGCCGTTTTTTAATTTTTTACGGAATATACAAAAGCCGTTCGAAGCGGTAAAAAGCGCAAGGCAGATTTTGTCATTAAAAACAGGACGGCTTCATAGTATTAAAACGGGATGTGATACGATGGAGTTTATTAAATACGGGGGAATAGCAATACTGTCTGTCGGTGCGCTTGCGGTTTTAATTTGTGCGGTAAGAACGCATAAACCGTTCAAAGCGCTTTTTATAAATTTTCTCGCAAGTGCCGCTGTGACGGCGTTAATCGATTTAACTGCGCGGTATACGGGCGTTAATATCCCGATAAACGAATGGACGGTATCCGGTGCGGCGGTATTTGGGGTACCGGCTGTAATAGGCATTGTTATTATGCCTATAATTTTTAAATAAAAAAATTCTCGTAAAAGGTTGCCGAATGTGATAAAATAAATTTAAGCGGGGTGTTTTAATGCTTAAATTTATTTTCGGATTGCCGGCTTCGGGTAAGACCCATACCGTTATGCAAATGATTAAAGAGGATGCGCAAAACGGCAGACAGTCGGTTTTGCTTGTTCCCGAGCAATTTTCCTTTGAAAGCGAACGCTCGGTACTTAAAACGCTCGGCGACAGGGCGGCAAGGAGCGTCAGCGTAATGAGCTTTTCAAGGTTATGCGACGAGATTGGCCGTAACACGGGCGGTATTGCGGGCAGAACGCTTAATGACGGTGATAAGGTTATTTTTATGAACAGGGCGCTTTCCGCGGTTGAAAAGGAGTTGAAGCTTTGGCCGGGCTACTGCCGTTCGGTTGCCTTTGCAAAGACTATGCTTGATACGGTGGGCGAATTTAAGATAAATTCCGTTACACCGCAGGATATAAGAAATGCCGCACTGTCGGTCGGCAGCGGGAAGCTTTCGGCAAAGCTTAACGATACGGCGCTTATTTACGAGACCTACGATACACTTACAGGCGAAAAATTTATCGACCCTGCCGACGCACTCACAAAGCTTTACAGACAGCTTGAACAGTTTAAATATTTCCGAAATAGAACAGTATACATAGAGTCGTTCAAGGGCTTTACGGGTCAGCAGTTTAAAATTATCGACCGTATTCTGGCTCAGGCAGACGATGTTACAGTTGCTTTGACCGATGATATAAGACTTCAAAAGGAATTTAATATTTTTTCCAATATCAGAAAAGCGGAGGAAAGAATAAGAAAATCCGCAAAAAGATTCGGGGTAGAAGAAGCGGAGCCGATTTTCCTCGGCGAAAGCAGATATAATTCAAAGTCGCTTTCCGCACTCGAACGCCTTATTGCGGGCGGCGAGCCGGTTTTGTCAAACGGGGAGGGAATAACGGTTTGTAAAGCGGCGCTTATGTTTGATGAGGCTGAATTTGCTGCACGTACCATAAGACGGCTTGTGCGCGAAAACGGTATCCGCTACCGTGATTTTGTAATAATCGCAAGAGACGCCGAGCAGTACGAAACCGCGGTTTTATCCGCTTGCGCCCAAAACGGAATACCGTGCTTTGCGGACAGGCGTATTCCGCTGGCGTCGTTTCCCGTGTCGGCGGCAGTAAGCGCCGCGGCGGAAACGGCGCTCAACCCTACAACAGACGCAATACTGCGCTTTAATAAAACGGGGCTGGGCACTCTTTCCGAGGAGGAGATATCCGTTCTTGAAAACTATACGGCGCTTTGGGGTATAAGCGGTGATATGTGGGGAAACGAATGGGATATGAACCCAAAGGGTTTTGTTTCCGAAGAGCAGTCCGATACAGATGCGGATACCCTTAAAAAAATCAACGAATTGCGGATAAAAGCGTGGAAACCGCTTGAAAAATTTATATCCGATTTTAAAGGTACGGCCGCCGATATGGCGAGGGCGTGCGTAGAGCTTTTATTTGTATGTGATGCCCCCGAAAAACTTGCCATAACCGCACGCAAATACGCCGCCGGCGGCAACGATTGGTCGGGCGACGCATTAAAACAATCCTACGATAAATTTATGAAACTGCTTGACAGTACCGTTACCTGCTTCGGTGACGCAAGCCTTAAAAAAAGTGATTTTTGCGAGGCGTTAAAGCTTGCGGTTTCGTTTGACAGCGTCGGTACTGTGCCGAGGACGCTTGATGAGGTCACATTCGGCTCGGCGGACAGAATACGCCCGTCACGGCCTAAGGTAGCTTTCATATTAGGCGCAAATCAGGGTGTTTTTCCAAAAACGGTAACCGCCGCAGGCGTTTTTTCAGCTAATGAACGGGCTAAGCTTATAGAGTCGGGCATTGAGATATCGGACGGCGCGGCTGACGCTATGACAGACGAGGATTATCTTGTTTACTGCAATCTTTGCTGTCCGTCGAACAGGCTGTATATTTCCTATTCGTCCGGAGGATTAACGGGTGAAAAATCAGAGCCTTCTGCCTTTGTAAGTGAAATTACCGAGAATATTCCCTGCAAAACGGTCACGGAACCGCAGGAAAAGCTCAGCACGGACAATTTGCCCGAAACCGCCGAAAGCGCATATTCAGCCTATTGCCGCAGAGGAATTTTCGGCGGCAGCGATGCCGCCACCTTAAAAGCTGCGTTTACTGACGATTATATTAAAAAGGCTGAGTATCTTGAGGACAGGCTATCGGGCAAGCCCTTCTCGGTAACGGCGGATACCGCCGCCGAGCTTTACGGCAGGGAAATAGGTATGTCTGCCTCAAAATTTGATACATACAGAAGATGTCGGTTTTATTTTTTCTGTAAATACGGTATCGGCGCCAAAAAGCTGCAGCCGGCGGAATTTGATGTGCTTCAAAGGGGAACTATTGTACATTTCGTGCTTGAGAAGCTTGTCGGAAAGTATAAAAAGAGCCTATCACAGCTTGACGGAAATGAGCTTGACAGGCTTGTGGATGAATACATAAACGAATACCTTGACGGTGTTGCGGGCTACCGAAGCGTTGAGACGCAAAGAGGAAATTTTTTGGTGTCAAGAATTTCCCGTTCGCTTAAAGAGGTTGTAAAACAGCTGGCAAGGGAATTTGCCCAAAGCGAATTTAAGCCTGTCAGCTGCGAGCTTAAAATAGGCGGTAAGGACGCTGATATTCCGGCTCTTAAAATGCCGTATGACGGGGGAAATATAATCCTCTCGGGCAGTATTGACAGGGTGGATGAATATAACGGTTATATCCGTGTTATAGATTATAAAACGGGAAGCCGTAAATTCAAGCTCCCCGATGTTCTGTTCGGTCTTAATCTGCAAATGCTTATCTACCTCTATGCCGCCGTAAGAAACGGCGGACTTGACGACGGGAAAGCGGCAGGGGTACTTTATATGCCGTCAAAACGGGATGTTAATGACACGGGAATGGCTATGAACGGACTTATAAGAAACGATAGCGAAATTGTATCCGCAATGGATAAAAATATGTCGGGCGAGTTTGTTCCTAAGCTAAAGCTTAATAAGGACGGCACGGTGAGCCGACAGTGTACATCCTTTATTTCGGATAAGGATTTTTCAAGCATATTCGATTACATAGAAAAGCTTATGCGCGAGACCGGTAACGGTATAGCGAGCGGAGATATAGCCGCTTCGCCGCTTGACGGCAGAGATTCGCCTGCCTGTAAATACTGTGATTATTCTGCGGTTTGCGGCAGAGAGGGCGCACCGTGCGAGCGTGTGCCGGATTTAAAGAACGAGGAAGTATTTGAAAAAATGGGGGAGGCTCCGTTAAATGGCATTCAAACCGACAAATGAACAGCAGTCAGCTATCGATACTAAGGGAAATGTTCTTGTATCGGCGGCGGCAGGATCGGGAAAGACGGCGGTGCTTGTTGAAAGAGTTATAAACAGGCTTACCGATAAGGTCTCGCCGATAAGTGCGGACAGACTGCTTATAGTTACATTTACAAATGCGGCAGCTGCCGAAATGCGTACAAGAATTGAAAAACGGCTTGACGGCGAATGCCGCAAAAACCCTGACGATATAGGGCTGCTAAAGCAAAAAAGGCTTTTGGGCAGCGCTAAAATATGTACGATAGATTCCTTTTGTATAGATCTTGTCCGTGAAAATTTTGAAAAAACGGGGGTTTCGCCCGATTTTAAAATGAGCGACGGATATTCCCTCCGCCCGATAAACGAGGCGGTACTGAGCGAAATTTTAAAGGAATATTATGAAAAATCCGACCCTGTGTTTTTTAAGCTGCTTGATACGGTGGGTGCGGAATATGACGACGGAGATTTTTCGGACTTTATATTGGAAATTTATGAATACAGCCGTCAGCTTCCATACCCCAAAAAATGGTTTGCGGAGCTTAAGACCGGCTATTCTGACGACGGCTTTACAAAGCAAAGCAAATGGTATGCTCCGGCGTTAAAAAGAGCAGCGGATATTGCGGACGGATGGACAAAAGCGATAGCCTCTGTCTCGGATATGCTGTTTGCGGACGAAAAGGCTTATGACGCATATTCGGAATCCTTTAGGCTTGCCGCAGGCTGCGCCGAAAGACTGCGCCTTGCCGCCGATACCGGGGATTGGGACGCAATATTTAAAGCGACAAGAGAAATCTGTTTCGGCAACCTGCCGAGAGCAAACGGACTTTCGGGCTCGCCTGCCGCGAAAACCGCAAAGACCGCTTGGAAGTGTTTTTCAAAAGACCGTGAAGCACTCCTTAAAACCTTCTATGCGGATTCAAAGGAAATTTCGGAGCAATTATCGGAACTGAGCGGGCCTGTCGGCTTGCTGTCAGATATACTTACCGAATTTGACGAACGGCTTTTTGCGGAATATTCAAAGCGCAATACATTCACCTTTCACAATACCGAGCATCTGGCGCTTAAGCTTTTAACAGACGGTGCGGAGGAGCTTATATCCTGTTATGACGAGGTGATGGTTGACGAATATCAGGACACGAACGATTTGCAGGATACACTTTTTTATATACTGTCGGACAGCGGCAAAAAGCTTTTTGCGGTAGGAGATGTAAAGCAGAGCATTTACGGCTTTAGGGGAGCCAATCCCGAAAATTTCTTAAAAAAGAAAAATTCCGCCGTTCCGGTTTTAACGGCAGGGGAAAATGAGCCTAAAAAAATCATTTTAGGTGCCAACTTCCGCTGTAAGCCGGAGGTTTGTGATTTCATAAACTTTTTCTTTTTCAATATGATGACCGAGAAAACAGGCAGTATTATATACAACGACGAGGAAAAGCTTATCCCCGCGGCGGTATATCCGAAAACCGATATTCCGCCGGTTAGGTTTGATATTTTAAGCATCAAGGGTACGGCGGAGGAACGATTGGTTGCCGAAGCCGCGCATATTGCGGAATTTATAAAGGAAACCGTAAATTCCGAAGAGTGCATAAAGGCTGATGATAATACGCTCAGAACCGCGCGGTATTCCGATTTTACAATTCTTTTGCGTAACGCAAAGAATAAGGCACCCGTTATTGCCAAGGAGTTAAGAAAAAACGGCGTTCCCGCCGAATACAGCGTTGAGGGATATGCCGAAGCTAAGGAAATATCGGTGTTTTTAAGTTTGCTTAAGGTTATAGACAATCCCGACTCTGATATTGAACTGCTGACGGTTTTAATGTCACCGATATTCGGATTTACCGCTGACGAGACAGCAAGGCTCAGAATAGGCAAGCGTTCGGGCAGTCTTTACTCGGCTTTGGTTTTCGCTTCCGAAAACGGCTCCGCAAAAGCGGTAGAGGTAATGTCCGCCCTCGAAAAATACCGACTTTCGGCTGTCACCTGTCCGCTTGCGAAATTTGTGTCGGATCTGCTTGCAAAAACCGATTATCTTAATATCGCTTCGGCAGGGGAGGACGGTCTTCGCCGCAGAAATAATCTTCTTTTGCTTATAAGCTACGCCGATCAGTACGATGCGGACAATTCGGGCAGTATCGGTGGATTTGTAAAATACATACTTAAGCAGTCACAGCACGGTATGAGGTCGGCGGCAGTCACCTCGGGGACGGACAGCGTAAAAATTATGAGCATACACGCCTCAAAGGGACTGCAATTCCCGGTTTGCATTATAGCGGATACCACAGTGCTGTTTAATGACGCCGACGCACGCTCAAAAGCAATATACAGTTCAGAACTCGGGATAGGTTTTTCGTATTATGACGAGACCGAAAAGGTTAAAAAAACAACCGTGGGAAGGGAAATTATAGTCAGCGATATACGCAGGCGTTCTGCCGAGGAGGAACTGAGGCTTCTGTATGTCGCTATGACAAGAACGCAGGATAAACTTTTGTTTATCGCATCATTCAATGACGCGGGAAGGACGGTGACGGAAACGGCATACGAATTATCTGCGGCGTCAGGTGCGGCGGACGAGGTGTTTTTAAGACAGCGTTCGTATGCAAAATGGCTTATTTCGGCACTGCTTCTGCATCCTGACGGCTCTGTTTTAAGGGCGGATAACAACGGGATTATTCCGATACCGACAGACAGCCGTATTGAAATTAATATTACCGAGCCTAAAGAAAAAGACGGCGAAGCCGAAACGCCCGAAACACGGTTTTTACCCGATGAAGGGCTTGCGGCAGAGCTTAAAAAAAGGATTTCATACGAATATCCGTACGCTCCGCTTTTCGGAATCGAATCAAAAAGCTCAGTTTCCGCGCTTGCAAATAAAGCCGAAAGCGATAAATTTGCCTTTTCCGCAAAGCCATCGTTTATGTGCGGCGGTGGTATAACAGCCACGGAGCGGGGTACGGCTATGCACAAAGTTATGGAATTTATAAATTTCGGCAATGCGGATAACATAGAAGAAGAAATTGAACGCCTGTATGAATGGCAGTATATTACCGAGAGGGAAGCAAACGCCGTTTCAAGGGAAAAGCTCAGCAATTTCTTTTCAAGCGAAATATTCAGCCGAATAAAAAGATCCCAAAATGTTCAGCGTGAGATGCGGTTTTTGACCGAACTTCCGGCAAAACGGATAGACCCTTCGCTTGACAGCCGTTTTGATAATGAAACGGTAATCGTGCAGGGTGCGGTGGATCTTCTGTTTGAGGAAGATGACGGAATAGTTGTTCTTGATTTTAAAACCGACAGAACGGACGACCCCGAACAGCTAAGAGAGGCTTACGGCGAACAGCTTTCAATTTATGCCGCGGCGTGCCAAAAGATTTTTGAAAAAAAGGTCAAGCAAAAGGCAATATATTCATTTGCGCTCTCGGAGCTTATTGATATAAAATAATGTGTTTGACAACGGGTTTAAATAAGAGTATACTCTTGGTTGGACGGTGATTTTTTTGCTTTTAACTTTTGCTTTTTTTGCGTTCGGCTATTTTTCCGGCAGTATTTTGTTTGCCCGCATTTACGGTTCGCTTTTAAATAAGGATATAATAGGCAAAAGCAAGGACAAAAACCCCGGCGCCGCAAACGCTTTTACCTGCGGTGGTTTCTTTTGCGGCACCCTTACACTTGTAGGAGATCTGTTTAAAGGGTTCATACCTGTTTTTCTCTATCTTTATTTGACAAAAAATGCCGGTCCGGGCACAGCTCTTGTTATGGTGGCACCGATACTCGGTCATAATTATTCGGTGTTTTATCATTTCACAGGCGGAAAGGGCATAGCGGTATCGTTCGGTTGCCTGTTGGGGCTTCTTCCTTATGCTGTTCCCGTGCTTATACTGGCGGGAGTTTATATAACTCTTTCGGTTGCCGTTGTTGTCTCGCCAAACTATTACCGCAGTATCACAGCTTATACGCTTGTAACTGTGATTGCGTTTTTTGCGGTAGAGCCGTTCGGTATAAAAACCGGAATGGGAATTATCTCGGTGCTTATAATAATAAAGCATCTCGCAAGCCGTGAGGAAAGGCGAAAAATCCGCTTTTCCGTACCGCTGTGTCGATTTTTAAAACGGCATGTATAGGGCACTTTAAGCGGAATAGCATATAAGCTTTAGTAACAGATTTAAAAATTATACGGCAAACAAAAGGAAAGCTCATATAAGGGTGCATGTATTTTTTGCAGTAGATTAGTATATGGAAATACCATTGAAATCTAAATCGCTTTAGTTTGGACTTCAATGGCATTTTTTTATTTCTACGCTCCGTTGACTTTTTGTTGCTGATTTATCGGTGTACACAGTGGAATTAATTTGTTATTATATAGTTACGGTACCGGAATATTCAGCGAGGTGATTTTTAATGACA
Organism: uncultured Oscillospiraceae bacterium; assembly: GCA_900543215.1. GTDB lineage: Bacteria > Bacillota > Clostridia > Oscillospirales > Acutalibacteraceae > UBA737. The sequence goes on from UQQR01000015.1 coordinate 36,496, forward strand.
ATAGGTCAAACTATAAAACTTTACAGAAAAGAAAAAAATTTCACTCAAAGCGAGTTGGCAGAACTGATAGGAGTTTCCACACAAGCAATTTCAAAATGGGAAACAGACTCCGGAATGCCGGATATCTCACAAATTGTTCCACTTGCACGTGTTCTTGAAATATCAACTGACAAGCTTTTGGGATATACTGATTCCTCTTTCAAAAAAGAAGTAAATGAAATCCGTCAAAAGTTCGGTGGAATCAATTTTATAAGTGATTTAAATTACGCTGAAGAGCTGTTTTTGCTTACTTCTAAATTTTTCAATAAACATCCTGATGTTTCTGATATTGCGGTTGTGACTTTAGAAACATATATAGAATTGTTTGCCAAAGGAAAAATCAATATATCAAAATCGGCGTTTTTGGCAGAATGCGAACGTTATGGAAATAGCATTTTTAGATATGAAACTGTTGCGGATCGCATTTACAAAACATATTATTTGATGTCCAGAGCATACGATTTGTGCGGAGACCAGAAGAAAGCAGAAAGCTATTTGCAAAATCTACCGTATGTTTTTGGTTTCAGGGATTATTGGGAGGCGGAAATTGCTTTTGCGGATGGCAAAAATGATGTTGCATTAGAAAAAGTGAAAAAAAGTTTTGCGCAGATGGCTCGATTTACTTCTCGTTGCATAAGACTTGCAGGAAGAATAATTCGTGCCGAAGGAAAGAGCGATGCAAATAAAATAAGTCTTGAATTGGATGAGTATATGTTAAGACTGATAAATGCATTTTTATCAGGGGGCAACTATTTGCCGCATAGGCAGATTGCTCAAAAGACTTGCCTCTTACCCGGTTTGGTTTCCCAAAATATTAAAATAGGTAATTACGATAAGGCACAAGAGTATATGTCAGAATTATTGAAAACGCGGGATGAGTATTTTGCCTGTATCGATAATCCGACCGATAAGCACTGTCTAATGTTTATTGAGGGTGATACAGACGGGTCTTGGGGTGCCACAAAAGAAAAAATCAATGAACGAGTATCAAGTGCAGAAAAAGCTTTGAAACAAATTTGATTTCCGGTGACATGGTTAAAATTTTCACTAACCAATCGAATAAAACTCTTTTTTGTAGTGGTTTGTTGCTTTTAATTTTTTTCAAAAAACTTAATGCGATTGCCACAGGAATCGACAATCGCATTAATGGTATATTTCTTATTGTCATAGTGTATGGATTATGCGCTGCACATTTTCATTACTAAGTTATGCGGCAGTATTTTTGCCAAAACTCTGTAAAACTTGTAAAAAGCGAGGTTTGTGTATACGCCTTTTTTGGCAGCAGAAGCTTTAAGCGATTTACGAGCCATCACGGACGGATTTACACGGGGCAGGGTATCAAATGTATGGCTTGAGCCGGGGTTAATGCCGGCAACAGGCAAAAATTCCGTGTCCATAGGACCGGGGCATACGGCAAGTACATTAATCTTGCGGTCCTTAAGCTCAGAACGGAGCGCTTTTGAAAGACTGAAAACATATGCCTTTGTGGAGCAATAAACCGCCATTCTTGTATTAGGCGCAAATGCCGCTATGGAGCAGGTGTTTATGATTTCGGAATTTTCCTTCATAAACGGCAGGGTGACTGAGGTTATAACGGTCAGCGCTTCGCAGTTAAGGCGAACCATTCCGCCGTTGTCCTCGGCGCTCAGCTCGTCAAAATTGCCGAGTCTTCCGAAACCGGCGTTATTTATTAAAAGCGAAACTTCGGGCTTCAGCTCTGAAAGCAAGGAAGTATATTCCTTTATACATTCTTCCTTTGTGATGTCAAGCGGCAGTATTCTTACCTTTTTGCTGATTTGCTCTGCCACTTCCTTAAGCTTATCCTCACGCCGCGCAATAAGCCATATTTCATCCAATTCACGGCGGCAGTTTGCGGTTTCAAATGCATACTCTTTTCCAAGTCCTGAGGAGGCACCCGTAATAACTGCAATTTTCATTGAATTCACTTCCCTTTAAAGGTCATTATACGATATTTGCAGGTTTTTTTCAAGAAATAATTTTACCGCCGCATTTGCGGCGGTAAAATATCACTTAATAAACTGTTTTGCAAAGTCCTTACAGTACAAATTAAGCTTATCAAAATCCATGGCGTTAATATAATAGCTTTCAAGCTCATCGTGAACCGCTTTTGCGCCCGCAAGAGTTTCACAAGCCGTGCAGAGAAGCTCTTTTATCACCTTTTTATTAAATTTTATTCTTTCACGGCTTAAATGCAGCTGCGAATACGAAACAAACCGCCTTGCGTGTATCCGCCTTTCCTTTCCGTCAAATCGGTTATAATCGTTTTCGGTTACAAAAGCTATTTTAAGCTCGGGAATTATGATATGGTCGGTTATAAGACCGGGTAAGAACGGATTTTTTACGGTTATGGTTTCATATCCGTTTTTCAGCGCGTATTCCCGTACCTGCTCCATAATTATATTTGAAGCGCTGCCGTAGGAATCGTTTATGACTATTTTCTCCGTTACCTCATTATTGATTGTATCTGTAAACGAAACTATACCTTGTGGCGTAATTCCGCCGATAAATCTTATCCATTCCCTGCCGGAGACGCTGTTTTTGTTTATCGGTATGGTTTTTCGGCAAAGCCGCTGTGCGAATTCCTCGGTTTTTAATTTGTCGGTACAGGCGAGAGCGGTTTTGTAATTGTCGAGTATTATTTCTCCCGCCGCCCTTATATACTGCGCTGCCGTGCGGTGAAGCGCCTTGTTGTAAACCGTTGCGCTTATCACCTTGCTTTCGTTTCCGTCAAAACAGCCGTCATTCCAAAATTCACCGAAATTAAGTATTTTTTCACATACGCCGGGGTATGACGGGTCAACCGTATGAGGCGCTGTTCCGTCCATTATAATGCGCTTTTTTTGCGGTAAAATTACCGCGTCCAGAGAATCGGGATCCGAGCTGCACGGACATCTTAAAGTTTTAATACCTGCCTTTTCCGCATAATCGGCAATTTTCTTCATAAACGAGGATTTGCCTGTGCCGGGGCCGCCCTTGATAATAAAGCATCGCCATTCGCCGTCAGGCAAATAGGCCTTATCAAAAACAGAATAAAAGCCTTCGCAGGAATTTGCGGCTAAAAAGTATTTTAAGTTGTTCTTTTCCATAAATCACCCTCCAAACATTATATACTATTCCCGTAAAATACTTTTGACACATCAAGAAAAATGTGTTATTATATATGGGAGTCGGTCAGACGGTTGCGGATAGAAATATCTGAGGAAAGTCCGAGCCCCGCAGGGCAGAATAGCGGCTAACGGCCGCCGAGGGTGACCTTAGGGAAAGTGCAACAGAGATATACCGCC
>UQQR01000016.1 GCA_900543215.1 uncultured Oscillospiraceae bacterium
TTTAGGGTAATAAAAAAGGCAGATAGATTTTTGCTTTCTATCTGCCTTGCGTATCTGATATTTACTTTTCGGGAGTTCAAGTCTATCCACAAAGGGAAAACGGCGATTTTACATCTGTGTTTTGGTACAGAGAAAAATCGCCGTTTGGGTAGCAAAAAAGCCCGATATAATCGGGCTTTTCGCAAGAGACATCTTTTTTGTCTCCACATTATGGTCGGGGTAGCGTTATAGTAATCGGGCTGAAACCCGCATAAATAAAGGCTTTTTACGCAGTCAAAACAGTACATTAACTCAAAATTTAAGCAAAACACCGACCGAAAACAGCATAGTTTTAAGTTTTAAAAGTGAAATGAGGGGAAATAATGCTTAGCATAAAAGAATCTGTAAAAATACTTTTTATTGTTACTGTATCGGTATTGAATGTCGGCTGTAAAAAGCATAATGCCGATTATACTTCATCGGAAAATATCGGAGATGTAAGCTTCATTGTTTCCGAAAAATCAGCAGAGAGCGAAATGATTTCTTCGGCGGAGAATGTGTCCTCGGAGCCCTGTGCAACTGTTGCACAAGGTTCATCAGCCGAAAGCTCTAATATCGCTAAACCGAATAAAACGGTATCGCAGGTTAGAGAACAACCTAAAACTTCTTCGGCTGCACCGTCTAATACAGATACCGTACAAACCCCGCCGGAGATAAAACCCGAAATACCTGCAAACGCAACTGCGGCGGATACCAAAGCTGTTGCCGACAGGGTTATATATTACCTGAACCGCGCAAGAGCAAATATAGGCAGTGGGGAGCTTAAAAGGCTGCCGCGCCTGACAGGGTACGCAGAGTATAGGAGCAACCAGCTGCCGTCAAACTTTGCCCATGATATATCCGACTGGTTCGCCGCAGCGAAGGCTACGGGCTATGGCAGATATACGGAAATGCCGGACGGCAGCGGGAGCTATGACATAGGCGCGCAGGAAGCTATAGCAATGGCAGGCATAGTCGGCAGCGCGGACAAAATAGGTCAGTGCTTAGCGCAGATAATAATAGAAAGCCGCCGCCATTGGCAGTATGTAGGTTCAGACGAAATGAAATATACCGGCGTGGGCGTAACCTGCGTTGACGATTTGTGGTATACTTGCATTATGGTAACGGCGACAGACAAATACGAAAAGTAACAGTTAAATATTTTTAAATCCAAGCCTCGGTTTTTCCAAACGGAAAAGCCGGGGCTTTTTGCATTTCCATAAAAATTAAATACGGGGAGGTGAGTCCGATGTATCAATAAAGCCGGTGGGACCGGCAAAGCGGAACGCCAAGCCGACCGCAACAAAAAATTAAAAACTAAAAAAGGAGAAATCAAAAATGTTTAAGAAATTCTTGAAAAAATTGACCCGCAAGGCAGATAACGCCGTTATAGCCACAAGCGTGGCGCTTAAAAACCGCAAGGCAGAGGGCTATGTAGATACCGGCGTAAAGATTTTAATTGCGGTGGTTTTGGGGGCGCTGGTGCTCACATTGCTCTATGCACTTCTCAAAACAACCGTTATGGGAACCGTGACTACAAAGGTTTCAGAGCTGTTTAATTACAGCGGAGCCACCACCTGATGAATCAAATACGAAAGGAACGAAATTAAGATGAAAAAGTTTTTAGATAAGCTCCGCAGAGGAGCAAACAATTTGGCAATAGGCGCTAAATGCGCATTACAGACAAGAAAAGCTGAGGGCTATGTGGATACGGGCGTTAAAATCCTTATAGCCGTAGTCCTCGGTGCACTGGTGCTGACTCTGCTTTACGCATTGCTCAACGGCACCGTTATGCCGAAGGTCACCGAAAAGGTGAACAGTATGTTTGCGTATACGGCATAGACGGCATAAAAAACAGAATCCATAGGCGGAGCGTAAAAGCTCCGCCGAAAGGAGGGTTTACATTTGAGAGAAAATATGCTTCCGGTAATCGAGAAATTTACCGGAACTGAATACAGTACCGCGGGGTTTGTAATAACGGCAATATTACTTTTGCTGATCACAGGTTTTGCGGGATATATAACCGGCAAAAGCGCGGCTGAAAGCTTCGGCGGAAATAAAAAGAAAACCGCGGTTGTTTTCACGGTAACGGCGCTAATAACAATGGCGGCGCTGCTCTGTTTTTTCGGAGCGTCGGCAAAGGCAGCGCGTGGGGGTGTGATGTGTATTATCATGCTGTACGCGGCATTTGAGGATATTAAAACACGCGAGTGCGGCGACTTTTTATCCGTGACGCTCGGTATAACCGGGATCATAGGTAAAGAGCCGAAAGAATTGATTTTATCCTTAATTGCCTTTGCCGGGATCATTTTAATACTTTTAATATCTTCCGCCGTAACCAAAAACGGGATAGGCGGCGGAGATGTCAAATTTGCAGGCACGGCGGCGCTTGTGTTAGGATTCTTTAACACCGCCGCGGCATTGACGGCAGGATTGCTTATAGCGGTAATAGTGAACAAGCTAAAAAAAGAGAAAAGCTTTCCGCTGCTGCCGTATTTAGCGCCGGCATTTATGACGGCATATTTTATAGCATAAGCAGTAAGCGGCAAGACACAAAAGAGGAGGCAGATCATAGGAATGAAAAACAGAACAATTTTAGGTATTGTCTGCATATTTTTAAGCCTTTTAATTACATTCGGCTTTTCGCCCCTAATAAACAGACTTTTGGGCGGAGATATGACGGTTATACGATTGTCACGGGATGTAAGACAGGGCGAGGAAATAACGGCAGACTGTACCGAAAGCGTAAGGGTAAAAAAGTCCACCGTGCCAAGCGGAGTAATTTTGAATTTAAAGGATATAAAGGGGAAGTACGCTTTATCCGACCTGTACGCGGGGGATTATCTGAAAAAAGAAAAGCTGTCGGGTACGGGCAATAGTGTAAAGGAAGCGTTCGCAAGCCTTGACGGGGATAAAAGCGCCGTCAGCTTTACGGTCAAAAGCCTTGCGGCGGGGCTTTCGGGCAAGATAACCGCCGGGGACATTATAACCCTGCTTATTACAGATAAAAACGGCGAAACCAAAATACCGCCGGAGCTTAAATACCTAAAGGTCATAACCACCACAACAGGCGACGGCACCGACGCAGATAAAGCCAAGGCAAACGAAAACGGAGTAAAGCCGACCGCCGCTGCCGTGACCGTGCTTTGCAATTCAGTGCAGGCAAGGCTTATTGCCGAATATGAAAACAGCGGTAATATACAGGTTTCTTTAGCTTACAGAGGTAAAGCAGAAAACGCCAATGTCTTTTTAGAGGCGCAGGAAAAATATTTCGGAGGGAAATAAAAGAATGAGTAAATTAACACTTCTTTGCGGTCCGCCCCAAAGCGGCAAGACCGCAGTAGGAATTAAAATAGCGCAGGAAATATATTACCATTTTAAGGGCAGCGTAATATATATTTCCGCCGATACCGTAACGCCGTTTATGGGATTGGTTTTCCCGAACGCAAGTGACAAGCAGATTTTTTCTTTAGGAGAAGCGCTGGAGCATACAAGCATTACAAAAGAGAATGTTTTGCGGCATACCGTGCCGCTGCCGAAAGCGGAAAATTTCGGATTTTTGGGCTACAAGGCGGGAGAAAACAGATATACATATTCAAGACCTACCAAGGATAAAACCGCAGAGTTTTTTGAGGTGTGCAAAGCTCTTGCGGACTATGTGTTTTTGGATTGCACATCATCGCTTGACGACCCGCTATCCGTTTACGGTATGGCGGCGGCAGACAAGGCCGTGCAGCTTGTAACGCCGGATATCCGCTCGGCGGCATATTACGCTTCATTTGAAAAGACATATGAGCAGATCAAGGGCAAAAGTATAGGCGTAATAAATATAACGGATAAAGACCTTTACCTGCCGGTAGGCGAAGTGAAAGCCGGATTTTCAAACGCTAAATATATATTGCCTTACAGTATATATTTAAAGCAGCAGTATATAACGGGCGAGCTGACACATAAAATACCCGATCAGAAATTCAGCGCTGTGTGCCGCGGCATTGCGGGGGCGATACTGTGAACGGGCAGGAATTTCTAAATTTGCTCCAAAGCACGCAGCGGCATATTTCCGCAGTATATTCGGGTGCTGTGAACGGCAATAAAAAGGAGCAGCTGCGCTCGTACATAGAGCAATATTTAAGGCAAAGCGGGTATACCGACGAAACGGAGCTTAAAGAGCTGACGGACAGGCTGTATTCCGAAATGGCGGAATATTCCGTCCTTACACAATACCTCGGCAGAAAAGATATTGAGGAGATCAATGTAAACGGCTGGGATGATATAGCCGTCACCTACCGCAACGGCATAACGGAAAAAGCGGACGAGCATTTTTTAAGCCCGCGGCACGCCGAGGATATTATAAAACGCCTGCTGCACCATTCCGGCATGATAATAGACAACGCATCCCCCATAGCTCAGGGACATCTGCCCGGCAACACACGAATAACCGCCGTTAAAAGCCCTGTTGTAGATGAGGACAGAGGGATAGCCGCCTCAATAAGGCTCTTACACAATTCAGATATTACTACCGGGAAAATAGTCTCCGCCGGAACGGCGACAAATAAGATGGTGGATTTTCTTTGTATGTGTCTGCGGTACGGCGTTTCATTTCTTGTGGCGGGGGCTACCTCATCAGGCAAAACAACGCTTTTAAATGCGCTGCTTGACACCGTACCCGACGGCAAAAGAATTTTCACCATTGAATCGGGTTCAAGGGAATTATCTTTAGTAAAGCGCAGAGACGGCAAGGTGGTAAATAATGTTGTGCATACGCTTTCCCGCCCGTCGGACGATGAGGGGCTGAATATTGCGCAGGAGGATCTTGTTGTGGCGTCCCTTCGCTTTGACCCGGATATTGTGGTAGTGGGAGAAATACGCGACAGCGAGGCGTATTCGGCAGTCGAGGCGAGCCTTACGGGGCACACCGTGGTTTCCACCATTCACGCATTGGCGGCGGACGCGGCGCATACAAGACTGGCGCTTTTGTGCCAGAAGAAGTTCCCTATAAAATTTGAAACCTCGCTTTCCCAAGCGGCGCAGGCGTTTCCGCTGGTGGTGTTCGCCCATAGATTAGAAGATAGCAACCGAAAGATAATGGATATATCCGAGTGTATAGTGTCGGGTGACGGAAACAGAGAATACCGCACGCTTTTCAGATATGCGATTACAGAAAACAGCATAAAAAACGGAAAGTATGTAATAAAGGGACATTTTGAGCAGCCGGAGATTATAAGCGACAGCCTTAAAAAACGACTTTTGCAGTACGGCGCACCGGCGGATGTATTAAGGAAATTTGAGACGAAAGGGGCGGATTACAAATAAAAAAGCCCTGCATAAGCAAGGCTCAGTCTGTCGGTAAACCCCAAAGTCTATTTTGCGGCGATCACGCCGCATCTCCGTTTTTCCGCTGACATGCGCGGCGGAAAAACACCTTGTAAGCGAAAAACTGCTGAATAAGCGGTTTTTCAAGGGTACTGGGGTGGTATTGGCGGGGATAGAGTGCAGTCCGAAAATCTGTGATTTTCGAGCGAACGGCATTCCCGTCCAAGAGCGTGGCGATTTTTTCGACACGCTCAGCCCTGCATAAGCAAGGCTTTCAGTTGTGTGTTCAGGCTATCGGCACACTTTGCATATAAAGTGTGTCGGGGCAGTAGTCAATGTCATTCGGCCATACTACCGTTCCGAATTCAACATTTACGGAATTGAAAAAATCGGGGTTTTTAAGCGGTGAAAATACCGGAATATCCAGCAGCACTTTAGCGTCAAATTTTCTTTTTTCTCCGTTGTTAAAGGTGAGCAAAAGCGTATACCCGTCGCAGGGAACGGCACTTACAACGCGCGGACCTAACGGCGCGCCCTTGATGATTTCTGACATAGTATTACCTCCGTTTCAGCGTAAAGGATCAATACGAAAGGTTTCTTCTCCGTTTGAGGCGAGCTTCCAGTTGGCTTTTAAATCGTCCTCGTGGAGCAGACACCAGGCCTTAACAAATGCCGCTTGCTTTTTCGGAAAATCTCCGGAGATTATTTCTCCATCAAGACCGAAAACAGCTTCGTGGTCTCCGTAAAACACATGAATGTGGGGAGAACTGTGGCGGCCAAAATCTTTCCAGTTCATTTTAACAAGAATACCGTAGAACATTGATAAAGTCGGCAATTAAAACACCTACCGTAATTTATTCTATATTTATTTTAAACCAATATCCGCAATTAGTCAAGCGGATTAAAAGGGGGAATGAAAAATGATTTTTAAATTTTTATCTGCGCTTATGTCTGTAATAGGGATATGTCTTGTATTTGAGCTTACTCCCGACAGCATAACCGACGGTCTTTTAAGGGTGTTAAAGCCTAAAAACACAATAGCGGCAAGGTCGGCGGCGCTGCGGGGCGGCAGCAGACCTGTAATGTATTCAAGGCTTATGCGGCTAAAGGAGGCGTTAAAAGCCACAGGCAAAGTGAAAAGCTTTTCGGTATCCGTCACGGCGGCGGTTGCGCTTATGTTTTTGGGCGCTGCCGCGGCGGTAATACTGAACAATATTTTTCTGCTGCCGGTATTTTGTATTGCCTGCGGCGCCGCGCCGTTTATGTATCTTTCGTCTATTATATCTGCCTATGAAAAGCAGCTTGCCGATGAAATGGAAACCACACTTTCGGCAGTCACCAATTCATATTTGCGCAGCGAGGATATTATTTCCTCTGTAAAGGAAAACCTTAAATATATTAAGCCGCCGCTTTACTCTGTGTTTGAAGAATTTTTAACTGAGACCGAGGCGGTATCGCCTGACATAAAATCCGCACTTTTAAATATGTCTGACAAAACGCAGGACGGGATTTTTAAGGAATGGGTTTTAGCGCTTGTAAGATGTCAGGATGACCGAACGCTTAAAGACACGCTTTTGCCTATTGTCGCAAGACTTTCGGATGTTCGCAGAATTAACACCGAGCTTTCCGGCATTTTAAGGGACGCTAAAAACGAATACCTTATGATGGTGCTTTTGGTGGTCGGAAATATCCCACTTTTGTATCTTTTAAACCGGGATTGGTTTAATACCCTTATATATACCACACCCGGCAAGGCGGTAACGGGCATTTGCGGCGCGGTAATTTTAGTCACCTTTATTCTGATGAAGAAATATACCAAGCCTGTGAAAGAGAGGGATTAAAAGTGTTTTTAAAAATAGTTTTCTGCGCGGTGCTAGCCGCAGGCTTAATACTTGTATCGCTGGATATTTTTAAAATACCGTATCTTAAAACCTCAAGGGCGGTTAAAGGTCTCTTAAAAAAACGGAGCAAAAAGGAGTCTGCCGCCGAGCTGTGGCTGTCGGGGTTGTCGTTAAAATTATCCGAGCATATTAAGATAAACGAATACAAAAGGATAACACTTGCTAACGACCTTGCAAGCGCGGATATTCCACTTACGCCCGAGCAGTTCAGAGCAAACGCCATTGTAAAGGCGGGGGTTACAGCGGTATTCGCCGTTCCGTTCGCCTTTATCTTCCCGCTTTTGTGCCCCGTTTTTTTAATAGCCGCGGTGGTTACATATACGGGCGAGAGCCGAAAGCTATCCAAAAAGCTTAAAGCAAGGCGGGAAAAAATTGAGTACGCTCTGCCGGGGCTTGCAAACGCGGCGGAAAAGACCTTAAAGCATTCGCGTGATGTTTTATATATTATTGAAAGCTATTCCGCAAATACCGAAAGGGAGCTTGCCGACGAGCTTAAAATAACGGCGGCGGATATGCGTTCGGGCGGGTATGAAACGGCGGTAACAAGGCTTGAGGACAGGGTCGGCAGCCCTATGATGTCGGATATATGCAGAGGGCTTTTAGGTATTATCCGCGGCGACGATATGCGGATGTATTTTTCATCGCTCACGCTGAAATTATCCGACGTCCGCCGTGAAAAGCTGAAGGAAAAGGCAAAAAAAGCGCCTAAAAGGGTTAAAAAGCTGTCGGTTGCGCTGCTTGTCTGCTTTATGCTTATATATATGACAGTTATAGTTTGTCAGATCGGCAGCAGTATGAACGCTTTGTTTGGGGGTTAGAAAATGCTTAAAAGAATTAAAAATATAAAAGGGGACGGATATGTTGAGGTATGTATTTCGGCGCTTGTCCTTATAACTCTTGCCGTTATACTTCTTAATATTTTTGAGCTTATAATGCTCCGTATATCTTTAGGGCAGACCGCCGACGACCTTATAACCACCGCCTGTTATTCGGGCGGGTTTACCGATGAATTTTGGGAGTGTGATACACGGCACTGCGACGAATATCTTTACTACGATATAGACTACGGCGCGGATGAATTTTTTGACGCGACTGCCGAAACGGTGCAGTTAGGCGACAGTATGTGGGTTGAGGTATCCGCCGGAATGGATGTTAAGGGCGCGGGAGCGTTTAAAATACCGATTACGGTAAGCGTTAAGCGCTTCGGAATTTCTGAGAGGTATCACAAATGAAATTTTTTGAATTTAGCCGCGGTTCGGTGCTTTTTAAGCGGCTCGGAAAACGTAAAGCATTAGTATCTTTTTCAGGATTGAAAAATAAAAAAGCCGACGGATATATTCCCGCCTGTATAATAACGGCTTGTGTTTGTATGGTGCTGTCGGTAACAATTTCATTTATATCCGCTGTTACGGCGGTAAATCAATCTAAAAGAGATGTCCGTCAGGCGCTTGATGGGTTTGTGACGCATAAATCCATAGAAATATATAACGGCGTAAAGAACTATTCGGAGCTTACAGAAACGCTTGATGAGGAAAGCTTTAAAAGCATTTTAAGCGAATATACGGGCGGTCAGGGAAACTATGAGATAAAGGATTTAAAAATAGAATTTCGCGAGACGGACAGGCTTAGTTATACCGTCAGCTATACGCTTAAAGCGCCTGTAAGATTCGGGAATATAACCGCGGTGTATACCAATGTGCCGGTTAAAATAACCGGAGTATTTAATTTTAAATTTTAAAGGAGGATTGAATTTGAAATCTAAAAAAAATGTTTTAATAATAATTTCTGCTGTTTTATGCCTTGCCTTAATATTCGGCGGTATAGCTATATTAAGCGGCAGAAACAAAAAGAAAAACGAGAAGACAGACGGGCAGGAAAAAACGGAAAGTACAATTTCCGCCGAAGTGCCAAAGCCGGATATGTCGGCGGAAAGCTCTAAAACAGAGATAACCGACACCGGTAAGGGCTTAAAGCCCGATGAAACCGAGGCGGATAAAATCCTGCAAAAAGCCGAGCAAAAGAAAGAGGTTTACAACGAGCCTATATTACAAGGCAGCGCGCAGGAAACTAAAAAATATGTTCGTGACGCCGACCCCGAAACGGGTATTTCATGGGACGGCGAGAGCAAAATTATCTACCGCACGGCAGAGGGACTTACCACCGAGAAAACCTACGGCGGATATTACGAGATAAGACCCAATGAGTGGGTACAGCTGCCGTATGAAATTGCGGCGGAAACAGAGACAGATAAATGCGAGCATTGCGGCAAAGTACGCGGCGACGGAACAAACGGCACGTGCATAAGGTACAGCTTGGCTGACGGGGATATGACCTGCCCTAACTGCGGCAAGACTATACCGAAACACACCTGCCATACCTGCGGAGGATAGCCTATGAGAAGATTCAGAAAGACAATTATTACTTTAATTTTTATGGCGGCTTTGGCACTTGTTTGCGCTATGCCGGCGTTCGCTTTAAATTTCAACGGTTCAAGCTCTGCGGCAGGCGACGGCAGCAGTACCACAAATTCAAAGGGCGGTTATGCTATACCGGATATGCTTGCCAACAACAGCAACCGCGCCGTGGGTTACAGATTTACGGTAATAGACAATAAGGGCAACGGCATAAACGGCAGCAAGGATGTTTACCGACATGCCACGCAAAGTAAGGACAGGAAGAATTATCTTACATACTATAAGCCCAACGCGAAATATCCTAAAACATATATCCGGGGAAATTACAGCTGGCTTTCGGTCAGCACAAGTAACGGATATTCGGGCTGTTGGTGGGATAAGGATTTAGGGCTTGCTTTGCCGGAAGTGACTACGCAGATAGAGGGCTGGTGCAACGACAGCAATGTTTCAAAGCTGCTATCTAAGCTGTGGAGTATAAGCATATCCACCCTCGAAAGCAGCCGATGGGCTGTGCTTATAGAGCCTATATTCCCGGTTAAAATTCAGGGTACATACCATTCGCTTACGGTCACCGAAATAGCCTTTTACGGCTCTACAAAATTCGGGATAGCGAGCAACGGCAATATATCCTCAAACAGCAACAGCTGGGGCTTTATCGCAAACTATACCAACCGCCATTTACCGAATTCCCTGCGGTTAAAGGCGGCGTATGTCGGCATACCCGCGGCGGCTAATACCAATGTCCGCATAACCTTTGAGTCCATTATTAAGAACGGCTACGGCGCGGCTATACTTTACGGCAGCAACCTTTCAAGACCCGCGCAGTATTACCTTGATGTAAACGGCATTTTAAACGATGAAATGGTGTACGACCTTAAAGACTGCGGCACCTGCGATGTGTATATAAACGGCAAATTGGTTGCAAACGATGTGACCGATTACTACCAAAAGGTGGACGCGGGTTCAAGCTATAAGATAACGGATGTAAAGCCGAAGTCTCATTTAGACTATAACGGCGCTTCTTGGCGCGGCGACGCGATTGAGGGCAAGGTTACAAAGAATATTGCCGTCTGCCCGGACTTTACAACCAAAAGGTTTTATCTTGATGTAAACGGAGTGCTGGACGGCGAGCAGGAGGTTACTCTTGACGGCTGGTGCACCTTTGATGTTTACCTTGACGGCAAGCTGTATAAGGAAAAGATATCGGACTTTTATGAAAAGGTAAAGTACGGCACTGCATATACAATTACAAATATCCGCCCGGCAGAGGGCAAAACCTTTTTCGGTGCGGTGACCGACCTTGCGCTGTATCCCAGCAGCAAGCACAGCTTTCCGAGATACCCGTCCGGGCTTTCGGGGACAATTGGGTTAGATAACCAATATATCTTTTTGGGGCTTGAAACAGATAAGCCCCTTGAAGCGGTTCTTATAGAGGCAAACGCCCCCTACCGCGAGGAAACCTATGTTATAACAAGCGGGTTTATAGTAAACCCATCTGGCAGAGATTACACGCCGGATAAGGATTTAAAGGCAAGGCTTGAAATAATAACGCCGTCGGAGATTATATACAGCGAAGAAAAAAGCGTTATAGTACCTAAAAAGGATAAAAACCTTTGTTATTTCAAGTGGCGGGTGCCGAAGGATATAGGCGGAGAAGTATCGGCACGCCTTACGGTTGTATCTGACGGCAAGGATATATTTACGGACGGGAAAAGCTACGATACCGTGCCGTATACATATTTAACTACGCCCGACACCTCGTATGAGGCGGCAGCGCCCGCAGGGTTCGGTAAAGCATATCCGCCGGGAGAGACAGAGGGCTATGCCACCTGGTGGGAATATGTATATACAGATACGGGCTTTGAAAAAAGAACCTACGGCATAGGAATTGACGGCAGCCCGGACGCGCTGTATCCTGCACGCGGGGCGGATAACAAAATATCCTCGGGCAGAGGGTTTTACGCAAACATAACGGCGAATTTCACGGCTGTTTCGGGCAGGAATATAGCGTTATACAATTCCTACACCGATGTACAGTATATAACGGCGCTGTTCCCGGAGTTCGGGTATGCGGAAGTTCAGAACAAGTGTAAAACGCTTATAAAGAATACTTTAAACGGCTTTTTTGAGTTTCCGGATAATTTCGGCTACGGCAAGCAGCACTTTATACCGCTGAGCTACCCCGACGGGAATTATGTTATTCAGCTTATTAAAACAGATATGTGGACGCCGGCCGGGGCTGTTACGGCTAAAGAGAACTCAAAGCCCCTTAAAATATCCGGCAGCGTTTACGATGAATACTATATAGGACGGTGATATTTTTATGTTTTTATTAAAAGACAAATATCATAAAATCGTTTGTTGTTTTATGATATTCGTAATTTTAGCAAGCTCGCTTTTAAATTTGTCCGCCGCACCCGCGGCAGATATTCCGAGCAAAATGCTTGACAATATATATTTAGACGCGCTGACCTACACGGGCTACAAAACAGATGTGCAGAAAGCGGACGGCAGTATTTTTAAAACCTACAGCGGCAATGCTCCGGCGGCTGTACGGTCGGGCATAGGCTACGGCTCAGGTCCGTCAGGGCTTGAAACCGTGGCGGCGGATAACAAAACGGGCAAAGCGCCGGATATTGCGAGGTTTAAAGCTAACGGGCTTTGCTGCGCTTCGTATGTTTCATATGTCTACTACAATTATCTGCCGAATATAGCGCGAATGGATGTTTCCAAAATTCCGCAGCCGGCAAATCCCCGCTCGCCCATATCCTATAACAGCGCGGTTGAAAATTGGGTAAGGTCGGGAGGAGCCAGAAGAATCGCATTTACCCAAGGCACAAACAGCTTTACGCCGAGTGAAGAAATACCGATAGGTTCGTTAATTATATTCAAGCATAAAACAACCGGAGAAATAGCGCATTTGGCACTCTATGCCGGATATTATGCCGGCAAGCATTTTGTAACCCACGTCGGCAATGAGCGCGGACCCGAAATTTCCACCGTTGAGGGAATGAGCAAGGGCAGCTACCCGGAGGTGGTAACGCAGGTTGTAGTGCCCGTAATTAAAGAGCCGACCGGTACAATAGCGGTCTGTAAAACGGATGAAAACGGCAAGCCGCTTGCGGGCGCTAAGTTTAAGGTTACAATGGCGGAGCACCCGGAATATTCTTTTCTTATAAACCCGACCGACGAAAACGGCAACGCTAAGATGAATATGGGGCTGCCATACGGCAAATATATTCTGACAGAAATTGAGTTCCCCGAGGGGTATACCTATTCGGGGCAAAAGGAATATACCGTGGAGATATGCGATGAAACGCAGTTTGTAACTTTAAGGGCGGTAAATAAACTTAAAAGCTCTAAACTTACCGTGATTAAAGTAGATTCCGAAACAGGGCAGACCGTAAAGGGCGTTATGGGATTTAAGCTTAAAAATACCAAAACGGGTGAAGAAAGCGAAGTATATTACACCGATGAGAACGGTTTTTTAAGTTTACCGAATGAAGTAACATACGGTAATTATGAATTGATTGAGGTTACTCCGCCCAAAGGCTATACGCTTAATTCCGTGCCCATAGCTTTCAGCATTGACGGCAATACGCCCGAAGTTATTATCCGACTTTCTGATAAGCCGGAAAAGGGAAAAATATCCGTGCTTAAAAAGGGCGAAATGTTTTCGTCTGTAACAGAAGAAGACGGCAAATATATTCCCGTTTACAGCGAAAAGGGCTTAAAGGGCGCGGAATTTGAAGTGACCGCCGCCGAGGATATTTATACCGCGGACGGAACGCTCCGAATAAAAGCAGGAGAAACAGCCGATCGGATTATATCCGGTGATGACGGAACGGCGGTAAGTAAAGAGCTATACCCCGGCAAATATCTTTTAAGGGAAATATCTGCGCCGGAAGGATATATTATAAATGCCGAACCCCGCGAGATAACCGTTGTTTCGGGCATTGTTTCGGCAGAAATATTTAACGAGCGCAAAAAGCAGGAATTTAAGCTGAAAAAGGAGCTTGAAACCGATCAAAAATTCGGGATAGGGCTTAACGGAGAGATTTTGAATATACGGTTCGGGCTGTTTTCAAAAACCGAGCTTACGGCGCTTGACGGTAGCACTATTCCGGCGGACGGGCTAATAGAGATTGCCTCACCCGACGAAGACGGTTCTTTAAGCTTTGCGGCAGATATGCCGTATAACGCCGAGTGCTATATAAAGGAGTTGGAAACCGACGAACATTATATTTTAAGCGATAAGCAATATTTAAGCGGCGATACTGTCAAGAACAAGATTATACGGGGCAGCATTGAGGGTCTTAAAACCGATCCGAACGGCAGAGTTTTAAGGGGTGCGGTTATAGGGCTGTTTTACCCGTTTGAAACCGAGTTTTCTAAGGATACCGCAATAGAAACTTTTGAGACCGACGAAGCGGGCAGATTTTCATTTGAAAATGTGCCATACGGCGAGTGGATCATCCGCGAGCTTAAAGCCCCGGACGGATATATTTTATCCGATGAAAATTATACCGTGACGGTAAAGGAAAACGGCGAAACGGTAAAGCTGAATATTAAAAACAGTAAAATACAAAAGCCGCCGTCAGCTCCCGAAAGCCCTAAAACGGGAGATACGGTAAATCTTTTAATACCGTTGATTACCCTTTTTACAGCATTTGGTGCAATTATCTATTTAAGTAAAAAATTAAAAAAGAGAGGTTATATAAATGAATAATAACGATTTATCTTTAATCAATTTATCCGAGATACGCTTTTTAACAGGAAATACAGGAGAACGGGAAAACGCCGACGCTATGATGCAGGAGCGCGGGCTTTTAACCGACAAGGGCAATCCGTCCGTTTCGGGTATAGCGGAGCAAAACGATTATCTTACGCCGCTGCTCTTAAAACGGCTTTCATTTAAACTTCAATTCCGTGAAAACGGCTTTGAATGTATACGTAATACATACTTAAAAATGTATTCCGAAAAGGATTACACAGGAATGTTTTTGCTCACCGTTTTAATGTACGGGCTTATAGGGTGGCGGACGCCGCTTAATTTAAACCTTATGTCCTCCCGCAAAGATATGCTTAAAATCTTTTTCGGAGAATTTGTACGGACGCTTGAAGACTTTAAACCGAAACGGAGCGCGAGATATGGGGAAAAAGAAGAATAGGCTTTTGGGTTTTCTGTGCTTTGCCGCCGTTCTAATTCCGCTTTTCTCGCTTAATGTTTTCGCCGCGGGTGAGGATATATTTACCTTAGGCGACAAAATAATCCGTGATGTATACAATCATATTGCCGGAATATCTACGGTGCTGGCGGCGCTTATGTCGGCTATTGCGGTAATAACCGTAAAGCTCGGCGGCACACAACAAAAGTCTGACGCCGGGTGGGCTTGGCTTAAAAGAATCTGGGCTTCGTGGGCGGTCATTAACGGAATAGGCGCGTTTATTGCCTACATTCAGCCCCTATTCGCAGGCTACAACCGACTGCCTTGAGGTAAGCTATGATTAACCTTATTTTAAAGGATTTGGTGTTATGGCTTTTCGGACTGTTCCTTGATTTAATGAATTATTGCGCCGACGCGCTGCTGGGGCTTATGAACACGGATCTTTCGTACTTTGAAAGTAATGTGCCGATTATAGTAAAGCTGTACGGCGTGTTCGTCGCGATAGGCTGGGGGTTTTTAATAGGCAACTGTGCCTTTCAGTGCCTTAAAGCTATGTTTGCAGGACTCGGTTTTGAAACCGAATCTCCTGCAATACTGCTTGTGCGCACATTCCTGTTCGGCTTTCTCCTTATAATGTCCAAACAGGTGTGCGAAATAGGGCTGTCAATCGGTAAAACCTTAATGGAGCTGATCGGTTTGCCCGAAAAAGCAAGCATAACCTTTCCCGATGACAGTATGTTCCCCGACCTTACAAGCTCTTGGCTTTTAATTGTAATAATCGGGGTGTTAATTGGGGCGCAGCTGATTAAATTATTTTTTGAGATAGGCGAACGTTATGTTGTTGTAGCAATATTAACGCTTTTCAGCCCGATTGCTTTTGCAATGGGCGGCAGCCGCTCCACAAAGGATATTTGCTCGGGCTTTGTGCGTACCTATGCCTCAATGATACTTCTGCTTGTTTCAAATGTCTTATTTTTAAAGCTTATCTATTCCGCGTTATCCTCAATGCCGGACGGCGTGATGATACTCCCCTGGACGGTGCTTATAGTGGGCATTGCGAGGGTGGCAAGAAAGGCGGACAACCTGCTTTCAAAAATAGGGCTTAATCCGTCCTTTACGGGCGATCCGTTAGGAAACGGAATGGGCAAGGCGGTTGCATTTATGGCGGCAAGAAGTATTTTAAGCTCGGCAGCACATTCTGCTAATAGGCATAGTAATACGGCAGGAAAAAACAGGTTTGAATTTAAAGCTGCTAACACAGGAAATACTCATAACCGCAGCAATGCAACCAGCAGAAACACGGTGCAAAACAGCAGCAGAGCGAATATGGGATTCAACGGCGGCAGTGTAAATAATTCAAGTCATGCAGGGTTTAACAGCTCTGTCCGCAACAGCGCGTCGGTGAATTCGGCAGACTTCGGGAAAACCGCCGTTACAGGCACAAGTTCAAACCGTTTCGGAGGTAATAAAACACCGGGGCAGAAAGGAGACGCGAGGGTTGATAATAAAAACACGACGGGCGGCAGAAATGCGGCGAATACTGCCCGAAGTACGTCGGCAGTCGGCGGAAAGAAGAATAATATCGGTGCTCAGAAATACAGCGGTAAATACACGGGTAACCAAAAATTCGGCACGCAAAAAAGAGGTAAAAATACGGCGTGGAAACCGGATAAGAGCTTTAGTCATAATCCTGTCGGAAAACGGTTCGGACAGACAGATACCCCGCCGGAGACAAAGCCGGAAAAGGCGGTAGAAAATGAGCAAAAGTAGTAATTTTTTAGTATCCGCCCTGCAGAACGCGCAGGCATTAAGAAAGATATTGCAGGCGTTTTTAAGGGGCGGCTGGAAAGCGGCGGCGCTTGAAGCGGTAAAGCGATATTGGCCGTATATTTTAAGCGCGGCGGTAGGGCTGATTTTATTGCCTACAATAATAATGGCGTCACTGCCGTCGGTTATGCAGAGCAAAGCGCCGGAAACAGTAACAGACGAGGATATTACGGATATGTATATTAACCGAATGGATGAAATACTCTGCGATTCGGAGGTAGGGTCTGCTAATGAGATAAGGGTTGTCGGTCAGCCGCTTACATACAACGAGCTGTATGCCGTAAGCCTTGCGCTGACCGGCAACAATACAGAAAAAATAACGAGGGAATTTCTGCTTGGGTGCGTAAACGATTCGCTTACCTACACCGTAGAGCGGGAGGGAAATAATACAGGAATAACAACCGCCGTTATTCGTTATCTGAATTTAGAGGAATTTTCAAGGCTTAAAGGAATTTCGGACTCGGATATTGAGTGGATAGAGCTTGTGATTAAAGACTTAGAAGACAATAAAAAATTCCTCACCGGGCGGTGAGGAATGAGGTCAAATATCTATATCTTCGTCATTATCGTTTTCAGGGGCAGCCTTTGAAATTTCGGCTTCGCAAAATGCTTTTAATTGCGGAATATTTTCGGTGGCGGTGCTCCAAATAACAGATAAATTCATCTGACCGTAATTGTGCGCGAAAAGATTTCGCATAGCCTTTATAGCGGGCCATGGCATATGGCTCTTTGTGCTTTGCCTGTATTCTTCGGAAAGATGACCGGTAAGCTCGCCTATCTGAAGTATATTCATACTGACCGAATCTCTGAAAGCAAGGTCGGCTTTAAAAACCTCTATGTCGTTTCCGAAACGGGAAATAAGCTCGGCTATATTGCTGCAGTATTTAAGAATATGACGAAGAACGTCTATATCCGCATTAGGACAGTTTCTCATAAATCAGCTTTTCATCCTTTCGCATATTCCGTATTAAATTCCGCGTCATAATATCGCTTTTATTCTGGCGCAGCGTATCGGTGGTAACAAGGTCAAGGGATTTTTTAAGCGCTTCTTCAAGATCGGCGTAAAATCCGCCGAGAGCAAACAGGTTGCCGAGCCGTCCGCCGACTACGCGCAGATCTATGTCGCTTTTTTCATCTGCGTCGCCGCGGGCATACGAGCCGAATAAATATAGCCTTGAAACATCATATTTTGCCGCTATTGGCGCAACAATATCCGCTATTTGCTCTACCGTATAAACCGGGTTGCTCATAATACATACCACCTTTCATTTTCAGTATATCACAAACGAAAAAAATCTTCAAGTATAAGTATAGGAGGAAATTTAATGGAAGAAATAACCGTAGTAATACCCGTGAATTTCACCGACGCAGGGCGGCTGTTCGGGCTTTTTGAAATACGCAACGCTGTAGAGGCAGTGCTTATCTGCGTGCCTTTGGCGGCGCTTTTGATGCGCATATTGCCGTTCGGTCTTTTAGTGCGGATAGGAATTGTAAGCGCCGTTACCGTTATTGCAGGCGGGTTTGCGCTAATAGGTATCGGGGATATGAGCCTTTTGGAGTTTTTAAAGCAGTATATCCGCTTTAAACGGCAGGCGAAAATTTTAACATATAAGGGGGTGTAAAAAATGAAGCTTAAAAATATTCTGTTCGGAAACGGAGATAAAAATGCAGAGGACGGCACGGAAAGGTTAGTGCCCGTAAAGGAAATATACGGCGGAGTAATTGCGCTTAAAAACGGTAAATTCGTGACGGTATTAGAGGTGCTGCCGCTGAATTTCTACTTAAAATCCGAGCTTGAGCAGAAGAACATTATATCCGGCTTTGCGGCGTTTCTTAAAACAGCGCCGGATGAGCTGCAAATAATTGTAGAAACCCGACCCGCGGATATATCCGCGTTTTGCGAAAGGCTTGAAAGCTATTATAATTCAGAGAAAAACGCAAATTGCCGCCGTATGATATTCGAGGACGCGCAGCTGGTAAACGTTATTGCCGAAACCGAAGGCTTATCCCGCCGCTTTTATATAGTCTTACCATACACCGGACAGGCTCACGAAATTTCAGAGGTCGCCGTCGAGATAAGCGAAACCGCATTAACTGCAAGACAGTATCTTGAAGCCTGCGGGCTTGAAACCGTAAGGCATAGCGATGAAGATGAATTTTTAATAAACCTTTTAAGGAATTATTTCCGTCCGTTTTCTGTGGCAACTGAAAATTCAAATATGGATTTATCCGAGGCTTTAACGCCCGACAGCGCCGACTGTACCGACAGCGGATATATCTGCATTGAGGGGGAATACCGCTCGTACCTGTATATTTCGGGCGGAGGCTACCCCACAACCGTCGGGCTTGCCTGGGGCGCGCCGTTTGTCGAGGCGGGAGACGGTATAAATATCTCATTTGTTCTGAAAAAGGAAAGCCGAGATAAAATATTGCCCAAGATAGGCAACACGGCAATGTTCAACCGTTCGCGCCTTAAAGATGTGGGCGATACAAGGCAGGATTTTGAACAGCTTGACGACGCGGTGGAATCCGGGCTGTATATGAAGTCGCAGATAAACCGTGAGGGCGAGGATTTTTATTATTTATCTACCGTAATAACGGTAACGGCGGACATGCCCGAAAATCTTAAAAAGCGTGAAAAGGATATTTTAAACCTTTGCGGAGCTAACGGCTTTTCATGCCGAAAAGCCTACTATATGCAGGATAAAGCCTTTTTGTCCTCTTTGCCGTTATTACAGACCGATACGGATATTTTTAATAAATCCAAGCGAAATATATTAACCTCGTCCGCCGCGGCGCTGTTTCCGTTTTCGTCCTTTGAAATGTGCGACGAAAAAGGAATATTTTACGGGCTTAATCTGCATAACAGCTCGCCCGTAATAATAGACCATTACGATACCGCAAGGTACAGCAACGGAAATATGGCGGTATTCGGAATGTCGGGTTCTGGTAAGACTTTCTTTTTGCTGCTGCTTGCAATGAGACTGCGTATGCAGGGCGTAAGGGTATATATTATAGCTCCCGAAAAGGGTTTTGAATACCGAAACGCCTGCGAAGCAATAGGCGGCAGGTTTGTGTCTATCGGCGCGGGTTCTTCCGACTGCATTAACCTTATGGAGATACGCAGGAGTACGCTGGATATTGATTCGGAAATGTCAGGTGCGCGAGATAATAGTTCTGTGTTACTCGATAAAATCCAAAGCATACATATTTTTTTCGATTTATTATATCCCGCCATTACGCCGGACGAAAAATATCTTTTGGACCGCGCTATACTTAACTGCTATAAATCGTTCGGCATAACGCGGGATAACCGCAGCCTAACGGATAAAAACGGAAAACTTAAAAAAATGCCCTGCTTTGCCGACCTTATTCCGTTTATGGAAAAGTTTACGGAATTAAAGGCAGTTACTATGGCGCTTAAACGCTTGGCAGAGGGTTCGGCTTCGGGGCTTGGCGGGCAGACGAATATAGATTTAAAGGCGCCCTTTATAGTGCTGGATACCTCGCGTTTAAGTAAGGAGTTTACCGCGCTCGGCACATTTATAGCGACCGAGTTTGTACGGGACAGAATATCTGTATCGCGGGTCAATAAAAAGGCGGTAATACTCGACGAGGCGTGGAAGATAGCCGGAGAAAACGGAAACGAGCAGGCGGCAGATTTTGTAATTAACCTTATAAAGACCGTCAGGGGCTACGGGGCTATATTTGTTTCGGCAACCCAGAATGTTGTGGATTACTTCGCGCTGAACGACGGCAAATTCGGGGACGCGCTGCTCGGCAACAGCAGACTGAAACTGCTGTTACAGCTTGAGGAAACCGAGGCGGTCAAATTACAGGAAAAGCTTATGCTTACCGAAAGCGAAACGGCGGAGGTTATCCGCGCGGGCAGAGGCGAGGGGCTTTTATGCGCGGGAAGAAACCGTATAGCGGTGGAAATACGTTCATCGGACACCGAGTTTGACCTCATAACCACCGACCGAGAAAGCCTTGCGAAAAGAGTAAAAAGCGATTAAATGAAAACAATAAAATGGGAGGAATTAAAAATGGGAGTTATATGTTTTATATGCGGCGCAATGTTCGGCGGCTTGGTCGGCACTGTAACTATGTGTTTGGTGCAGGTTGGGAAAGAAAATAAAAAAGACCCGCACTAAAGCGGGTCAATCGGGTGTCAGATGTTAAATAGGCTTACTGTGCTGTTTCGTAAAGCTCGTGGGGCGCAATGTCCTGACCGTCAGCCCATTCAATGCCGCGCCCTCCGTTTGTTATGTGTACGGTTTTAAAATATTCGGTATCTTTAAGAAGACCGTACCATGAGCCGGATATATAGGGCAGAGCGTTAAATATTTTCGTTTCGTTCGTATCGTATTTAAGCTCTAAACGGTAATTGGGCAAGGGTTTAACGCTTAATATTTTAGGCATATGATCACTCCTTATTTCAGCGGATCGATACGGAAATATTTTTCTCCGCGGGATAATAGCTGCCAGTTGGCTTGCAATTCTTCTTTATGAATATCTGTCCATACTTCAAGCATTTTCAGCTTGTTTTTGGGGAATTTTGAATTAGGCTCCAAAACCTCTCCGTCGAGAGATAATACAATTTCCTCTCCGGAATATTCTGCGTGAATATGCGGAGTATTATGCTTACCGCCTTTTTCGTTATACATATAAACAATTATACCGTAGAACATAGATAGTGTAGGCATTATGTTATCAGCTCCGTTCACTTATATTATATCACACCTGATTTCAAAGTCAATATTAACACATTGAGTTTGGTGCAGGTGAGGGGGAATAAAAAGACTCATCCCGCTTGGAATAAGTCTTTAAAAAATTAAAACAATTCGTCAAAATCTCTGCCGCCGTAAATAATTCTTAATATCTTTACAGATAAGCTTTTTTCGTCAACCGAGTAAAAGGTTATGAATTTTCCGGTATTTAAGGTGCGAATCTTTATTTTGAGCTTTATATTTTCATCTACCGGAAAACGCGCCGGCATGGTTTTGAGCAGCTCAATATTTTTCATTATTTTGCGTATGAGATTTTGAGCCGTATGTACCTCTTTGAGTGTATATGCTATATACTCAAAGATTTCGGTTAAATCGTTTTGTGCTGAATCGGAATAAAGAACAGTGTAATTTTTCATATTCCGTAAGCCTTTCGGAATTTGTCTGAAAGATCTTCGGAGGTAGTGTAATTTCCGTTCTCAAAATCCGCGATACCGCGGTTCAACTCCTCGTTTAACTGAGCGTCGGACAGCGCGCCTAATGCGGCCGGCTTTTTTGCGGGGAGCTTCATTTCAAACGGAATACCGCGCTGTAAAACAACCTGTTTTAAAAACAGCCCGATTGCGTTTGACATAGGAATACCGAGTTCATTGAGAACCTGCTCGGCCTGCTCCTTTATATCCGGTTCAACTCTTGCAAATACGCTTGATGTTTTTGACATACATATCGCCTCCGAATATATTATATGCGATTGTATTGCAAAATGCAAGCTATACTTAATATAATTTGGTTTATGATAATCTAAATTATATTAAAATTCAACTTCCGACTCCGGTATACATTCAGACAGAGGTGTTTTCTTTCCGGCTATAATTTCATCCTTAACACGCTTATCTGATGATAAATACTCGGTTTCGCTGATTTTGTTTTCAGAATCCATAAAAATCATCATATTAAAGAATTGCCTGCCAATCACGCCGATTATATAGAATACGCAAAATATGTACGGTTTTTGTGCTTTTATCGGGGATATAGAAAGCGGTGTAATTTTCTATTGCTATACAGCGTACACCCATTGATTTATACGGATTTTCCTCAAGCAAAGCGAATCTGAAAGGCATTGTTTCAAGAGAAAGTATATCTTTTTTAAGCGAACGGTATATCCGTACGGCAATTTCCGGCTCGTGAAGCTTGTTGCAAATATATTCGAATATATCCGTTAAATCATTTTCGGCTAATTCTTCAAATACAATATTATACTTCATTAAACCCAAATTCCTTTTCAAGCTTTTCAAATACTTCGCTTGCCGGGCGGTGCTTATTTGCTTTCATCTGAGCAATTCCTGCATCCAGCAATTTATGAAGCTCGGCTTGACCGCAAAGCCTTTCATATGCTTCGTTGGAAAGGACGACTAAATCTCCGGTTCCGTTTTTGGTTATGAAAACCGGTTCGTTGTAGCGGTTGCAGAAGTCGGATATTTCATTGTAATTGTTTCTGAGATCGGAACTTGGTCTGATTGACGGCATATTTATCACCTCATAATTATTATACACATATTATATCAAAATATTGATATATAGTCAAGAAAGGATTTTTAAATTGTCAACAAATTTTCAATTATTAAAAGAAATGAAAAAGCGAGTTTTGGCAAGCGGGGCTTGCGTGGATTCGCTAATAGGCGTGCCGCCGGATAGCGAACGCTTTAATAATCTGCTGGAGGTAGCATTACAACAGCAGGAAATGGCGTGTGTTGAAATGCGCCGGCTTTACTGGCAGTTAAAAAGCAAGGAAGAAACAAGCACGGAAATTAAGCCCGGCAAAGCAAAGGAAATATACGGAGAAATATCCGTAACGCCCGAAGGGTGGGTACATATAAAGCTGAACGCGCTGCTGCCCCATTGCAGAGTGACTGGCGGCACGCAGTATGTGACCGACAGTATTTTAAGGCTTTTAAACTCTGCGGAGTTTGACGGAATAAAGCTGCCGTTTTTCAGTAAGGCGTATCTCGGAATAATAGAGGTCTGCCCGCGGGATTGCAGCGATGTTTTCGACCACGACAACAAGGGCTTTAAGGCAGTGCAGAATGTTTTAAAGGGCAGGTTTTTCCCGGATGACGACCGCTTTGAAATGTCCCTCGGATTATTTACCGAGCAGCGGAATGAGAGCGCCTGTCATATCTTTGTACTGCCGGATGATGAAGCCGGAATCTTCACGGATATGCGGCTTTCACACGAATTGGTATAGTGCGCAAGCTCAAAAAAATCGGCAAATTTCGGGCTTTCGGTTTTAAAAAAAAGCGCACAATACCAAACTGCGCATAAACAGGGAGTTTTCGGGATAAAATCAGACCTTTTTAAAAGACAAATGTTACACGGGTATGGGAGGTAGTGCGCTTGTGTTATACACCAATGCAGAAATTGAACTTTTGAAATTATGTGCCTGGTGTAGAGACCTACCTGCCGGAAGCACATTTTTAAACAAAGAAAATTTAAAGGCTTTGACAGCTGCGGGGCAGTTAAGAATAAGCCGTAACGGTCAGAGCGTCCGTATAACGGAATCGGGTAAACATACACTTGATACTCTCGGCTTGCATTTTGATTATGACAGCAAAAGCCGCGGAATGGGAAACTATCTTATTCGCAGATTGAACACCGCAAACCTGATGTTATTCTTCTTCGGCGGAAAGACGGATGTATTTTGCAGCTCCGTTCCCGACCGAAACAGTCCGCTTTCATTTTTGCCGTCCTTTGCTTTGCGGCGGGAAAAGAATAAAAACCCTTTAGGCACGGCACGCTTTAACGGAATGTTATATACCAAAAACACCGCCCGCGCCGTTTACTATATAACCGAGGAAAACGACGGTTTATACCCCGAAGCCGAGCGCAATACCTTTACAATGAATATCTTAACCGGCGGCAGAAAAAGCGCTGCGGCATTTACGGGAGATAAAAGCCTTGAAAAAATAATCGAATATTCTGCGCGCAAGACCACAAATTCAAGAGCGCTGCCGGTATTAAGCGCCGTCCGTCGGCTCGATTGCCCGGTTACATTCTTTCCTTTGTCACAGGCGGGTGCCAGACAAATGCGTATAATATCCGTCCGCGACCACCGTAGAATTATAGCCGAAAGCATTTTAAAGGCAAAATATAAACCGCCCGAAAAGAATTATTACGACGCGGCGGAAAAGATTTTAATAGGCATAGATATGGATATACCGCGGATGGAAACGGCGGCGGAGTACGGGGTGCATATATTTCTGCTTGACTGGCAGGTAAACGCCGTAAAAGAGATTTTAAGGGGGAAAAGAGCGGTGCTACACCCGTTAAGTACCGAAACCGCCGAGGAAATGCTGCGACTGCCGTCCGAGCTGTATATTAAGGAAACAAAGCCGTATATAACCGAGAAAGGAGAGTTTTTAAGTGCGCCTGTCTAAAATTATTGAGATACTGGAGAATAAGGCAATAGCCTTTTACAAAAAGAATAAGGACAGTATACCGAGATATATTTTAATTCTTTTTATCGTATTGTACGCCGCAGGATTTGTGGTCCATTCCGTAACCACCGGATTACATAACTTTTATAGCGGTGAAAGCGAAAAGCTCTTTACCGTAAGTATAACAAAAAATATATCTTCTCTTTTCACTCCGGCAGGAATAGGCACGGTACTGTTCGGCTTTCTTATGTTTCTGCTGTTCAGCGGCAAAGGCAAGGATCTTTTAAGCGGATATAAGACCGTAAAGGATAAGGAAAGAGGAATAGAGATACTGCCCGAGGGCACTCACGGCACATCGGGGTTTATGGATAAAAAGGAGCTGCCGGAATTTTTGGTAAGCGGCAGCATAGAAAAGGTGGACGAAACTCTGTTCGGAAAATTAGAAAACGGGGATTATGTCGCCATGAAGGATATGCCGGGTATGTCTAAAAATGTCATGGTGTACGGCGCACCCGGTACGGGAAAGTCACGGGGCTTTGTAATGCCGTTTGTAATGCAGGCGGCACGCAGGGGCGAAAGCCTTGTAATGGTAGACCCGAAAGCCGAGTTTTACGAAATGTATTCGGGCTTTTTAAACAGCCGCGGATATACCGTTAAGGCATATAATCTGCTTGACCTTTTTGCCTCCGACGGCTGGAACTGCGTAATGGATACGGCACAGGATATTACCCTTGTGCAGCGCGCGGCAGAAATAATTATACGGAACACCTCGAACGAAAACGAGCGCGGAGACTTCTGGGAAAAAGCCGAGAAAAACCTTTTAATGGCGCTGCTGCATTATGTTCAGACCCTTACATATCCGGGAACGGACAAGCTGCTGCCGCCCGAAGAACGAAGTCTCGGTACAATCTACAAGATTTTATCCACAACATCCGTGCAGGAATTGGACGCCCGATTCAGAGCATTACCGCCCGACCACCCCGCATTGCCGCCATACGGTATATTCCGTCAGGCACATAAGCAGATTTGGGGGAATATTGTAATAGGGCTTGGCAACCGCTTAAATGTTTTTCAGAACAAATTGGTAGACGATATTACAAAGCATAACGAAATAGATTTAACCTTGCCCGGCAGAGAAAAGTGCGCGTATTTCTGTATTATTTCCGATCAAGACAGTTCTTTGGAATTTTTATCTTCAATGTTCTTCTCACTTATGTTTGTAAAGCTGTTCGACTATGCCCGTCAGCAGGATAACAGAAGATTACCCGTCTGTGTAAATGTCTTAATGGATGAATTTTGTAATATAGCGCTGCTTGACAGCAAGAAGATATTTTCGGTGGCGAGATCGCGCAATATAAACATCCAGGCAGTGGTGCAAAGTATAGCGCAGCTGTCCGACAGATACCCCGGCAACGAGTGGCAGGAAATCGTGGGCGACTGCGATTACCAATTATTCTTAGGCTGCAACGATGTTATGACCTCGGAGTTTTTCTCAAAGCAATGCGGTGATATTACCGTAAGGGTAAATAATACGAATACCCCGATGCGACCCTTTTTAGACTTTTTATCCATGCCAAAGCCGTATATGCAGAATAAGACGAGCACAGGCAGAGCGCTTATGCTGCCCGATGAAATACGGCGGCTGTCGAAAGACAAGGCAATACTTTTGGTACGCGGCGCAAAGCCGCTGCTTTTAAACAAGATAACGCCCGAAGAGCACCCGTCTTTTAAATTATTAAAATACTGCAAGGCGGCGGAGCATATACCCGCATGGAAGCTTAAAAAGCCGGAGAAAGTAAAGAACAAAAAAGTACCGCAGTACAAAATGCAGTTTGAAATGCCGCTTGATACGGACGAAGACGAAAAGGAAAGCTTTGATCTGTCCGACGGGATAGATTGCAGAAAGCTCCAGACAGTAAAGGAAAGGGATATATAATGAACAGAACATACAGACTGAGCGATGTTGTAAACGAAAGATTTTTAAGACTTCCGTTATCCTTATTTGCCAATCCTAATTACAAAAGGCTCTCGGCGGAAAGCAAGCTTGTGTATTCGCTGTTGCTTGACCGTATGGGCCTGTCTCAAAAGAATAACTGGATAAACGAGGACGGCGAGGTTTATTTAATTTACAAGCGCGAGGAAATAGCGGATATACTTTGCATTACATACAAAAAGGCGATAGCGGCGTTTAAGGAACTGATCACTGCCGGATTATTACTCGAAAAAAGACAGGGGCGCGGCTTTCCGAACAGACTGTTTGTGCTTAAATGCGAATTAGAGGACAGCGACGCCGGGGACTTCGGCAGCTCTTTCGATAACCCGGAAACAGACGAAAAAGAACCCGAAAACCCGCAGGATACGCAGATGTGCGAAAACGGCATATCTAAAGCTGACGAATCGGCATGTCTTAATATTCCGGATACGCAGTTAAAGAACTGCCAAAACGGCACATCAAGAACTGACGTTTTAACACATCAAGAAGTGCCGAAACGGCAGTCAATCCAAACGAATAATAATTATATTAAAAATATCTATACTGAGTGTAATCAATCGACCGATCCGGCGCTGGCAGAAATTTTACAAAACTGCGAATTAAAAAGCTTTGAAAGCAAAACAGCGCAAATGTTGGAGAGTGCTGTCAGAGTGCTTTACTACAAGCAGAGCATTAAGCTGTCCGGCGCTGTGCTGCCGCAATCGGAAATACGGAATCTTTTACGGAAAGTGAACCGTGATACGCTTATAGACGCGGTGGAGGTGCTGCGGTATAACGAGAACGAGGTGCAAAACCCGCAGGGCTATCTCTACTCGGTTATTTTAAACGCCGTTAATGCCGAACATACAAGCACCTTGCTTGAGCTGCCGGACAATATGATAGACAGGGAGATGCTCTATGCTTCTGACTAAAACGCAAAAGAAAATACTTGAAATTGTGCGGGAGTACGGCGGTATGAAAGCCGAAATGCTTAAAAAGCTCTGTCCCGAAGCATATTCGTTTGAGGTGTCGCTCCATCAGCTTGAAGTGAACCGTAAGGTTGTACCTGTCGGAGAGTATTATTGCGACGATACAGCTTTAATCTGCGGCAGAAATACCGAAACCGCTTTTGAAGTAATGCTGGCAGTATGCGGGAACCCGCCCGAAATATATTGCCGCGGTCAGCCGCCTTTTTCGCTTACATTCTTCAAGGAGCGCGAGCAAAAGCTCTGCCGTTATGATATTTGCGTTGTTGAACCGGGCAGGGAAATGGTGGTAAGCGCTATGCTTGAAAGCGCGGACCTTAATTGCAGGGTAATAATAGCGGTTTTGGAAAGCACCGAAAGGGGCGAATATCTGCGCATACCCTGCGATACATTTATTTGCATAAAGGAAAAAACGGAATACCGTTTTTATAAGGGAGGAGATTAAAATTTATGAACATAGAAGAATTCGGAAAGCTGAATTTAACAAGACTGGACGGTAAAATATCCGCCGACAAAAGACTGACATGGGAAAGCATATATGCCTCGTACCGGTCCGAATCATTGCTGACGGGGAAAACCGTAGGGGCGGATACGGTAAAGCTGTCCGGGAATAAAAATACGCATTGTCTTACGGTGATAGATAATACCATAAAAATTCTTATACCCTTTAGTGAGGTCTGGTATGATAAAGAAAATTGCCCACCGGATTATGTTATACGAACAATATCAGGCGCGGAAATAGATTATGTTATAACCGATATAGACCGATTGGGTAACTGCTGCATAGCCTCACGGAGAAAGGCTTTAAAAATCCGCAGGCGCAGCTTTATGAAAAAGGAATTTATCTCCGGCAAGCGCACCGAATGCGATATTATAGCGGTCGGGCGTTCAAAGGCTATGTGCTGCTGTAACGGCTTTGATTTGATGCTCAGAACACAGGATATATCCTACGGTATGATACCTGATTTAAGGGAGTGTATGCACACCGGAGAAAAGCACGAGGCGATTATGAAAAGCTTCAACAGAGAAAATGAAGAGCTTAAAATATCCATAAAGGAAGCAAAACCGCACCCGTTCGACGGTGCGGAAATGCGTCACCCGCTTAATTGCCGCAGAGTATCCGAAATAACAGGAAAATACGGCGGCGGAGTGTTTTGCAGAATAGAAGATAATTTGGATTGCCTTTGTACCTATCTGCCGGATCAGAACGCCTTGGATTTTCATATAGGGGATAAGGTCATAATTGTTATACGCAAATACAATTATGATAAAAAGCTGATTTACGGCAGAATACTGTCAAGATGGTAAGAATAATACCTATTACATTGCGCGAAGCAAATGAGTTTATATCACTCCGACATAGGCATTTAGGTAAAGCCGTGGGCTGCAAATTTGCGCTTGGGCTTGCGGATGAAAAAGGAGGGCTTATAGGCGTTGCGGTTTGCGGAAGACCTGTTAGCAGATATTACGATAACGGGGAAACGCTTGAAATATGCCGCGTTTGTACTGATGGGACATATAACGCCTGCTCTATGCTTTACGGCGCTTGCGTTCGAGTCGGCAAGGCTATGGGGTATAAACGGATTATTACATATACTCTTGAAAGCGAGCACGGCGCCAGCGTTAAGGCGGCTAATTTTAAATATGACGGTATTGCGGGCGGTCTTGTATGGAGTGGGAAAAGAAGAAACGACGCGCTGCCCGCCGAAATGAAAAAGCGGTGGGTGTTTTATTGTAAATAAAAAGAGGGACGCCGGAAAACAAAGAGCGTCCCTCAAAAGGAGAGGTGTTATTAACACCGCTTGCATTATATAACACAAAATTTCGGTTTGTCAAGTTTGACAGGGCTTTTTTTGAAAAATATTTTTATTCTTTTTTGCAGAAGATTTAAGGCAATAAAAAAATCGGCACGAATGCCGATACAGTCTGTCGAAAAAGTCCAGCAAAAGCTGGGCTTTTTTACGTAAATATGGTATAATAGAAGCGGTGATGAAAGTGATAGTAAAGGGAAGAGAAAACCGCGACCAGCTTGAAATATTCAGCATAGAGGGATTTGTACCGGCAGACCATTTGCTCAGAAAAATAGACAGCGCGGTAGATTTCAGCCATATATATGACATAGTGGAAGATTTATACTGTGCGGATAACGGCAGACCGAGTATAGACACTGTAGTAATATTTAAAATGGTATTGATACAGCATTTATACGGATTGCCGTCACTCAGAAGAACGGTAGAAGAAATTAAAATGAATGTGGCGTACAGATGGTTTTTGGGATATTTGATGAACGAACAGATACCACACTTTTCAACCGTAAGCTATAATTTCAAGCATAGATACACCGAAAAAACAATAGAAGAAATATTTTATTGGATATTAAACGAAATAGAAACGGCAGGATATTTATCACCCGAAGCTGTATTTGTAGACGGAACGCATATTAAAGCAAACGCCAATTTAAAGAAAGCGGTCAAAAAGGCGGTACCGCAGGCGGCAAAGACCTACGAAAAGCAGTTGATGGAAGAAATTAACGAAGAGCGAAACGACCACGGCAAGAAGCCTTTTGACGGACCTAAACCGCCCGAAGAAAAGGAAATTACGGAATCTACAACCGACCCTGAAAGCGGCGTGTTTCACAAGGGCGAGCATAAAAAGTGTTTTGCTTATACAGCTCAGACATGCTGTGATAAAAACGGATATGTAATAGATGTGACGGTAAACCCCGGTAATATGCATGACAGTGTGGCATTTGACGGGTTATATGACAGACTTGCAGAGAAAAATCCGGAGATAAAGGCAGTAGTAGCCGATGCAGGCTATAAAACACCGTGGATAAGCAAGAGGATACTTGATGACGGCAGAATACCCGTATTACCCTACAAAAGACCGATGAGTAAGAAAGGCTTTTTCCCGCCTTATGAATATGTTTACGATGAATATTTTAACTGTGTTATATGTCCTGAAAACCAAGTGCTGAGCTACGCTACAACCAATCGAGAAGGTTACCGAGAGTTTAAGAGTAAAGGCTACATTTGCGAAAACTGTCCGTCAAGGCATTTATGCACCGAAAACCAAAAATTTGAAAAAACCGTCACCAAGCATATATGGTCAGATTACCTTGAAACGGTAGAAGACATCAGGCATACGCCAGAGTACAAGGCTTTGTACGAACGACGAAAAGAGACAATTGAACGAGTATTCGCAGACGCGAAAGAAAAATACGCTATGCGATATACTCCATACCGAGGCTTATCCCAAGTTACAAATTGGGTTAGGCTTAAATTTGCTGCAATGAATTTAAAAAAGTATGCACTGCATAGGTGGAAAAGGTCTCACCAATACAGTGCTTTAATTAGGCTATATACATTTTTTGCTAAAACAAAACTCATAACCCTAAATCTCGCTTGGAATTTAGGGTTATTCGACAGACTGAATCGGCACGAATGCCGATATATATTATACTGAGTGGATCAATCAGCACGCCCACACCCCTGCATCTCTTGAAGACCTACTATGGTTGGTAGGCGTGATAGCTGCCCGTTCTATCCTTGACTGATCCACTCGGTAATAATATGCTTGCAA
The DNA here is from genome assembly GCA_900543215.1 of uncultured Oscillospiraceae bacterium. Taxonomy (GTDB): domain Bacteria; phylum Bacillota; class Clostridia; order Oscillospirales; family Acutalibacteraceae; genus UBA737. Next base: position 31,343 of record UQQR01000016.1, read on the forward strand.
AATTTATTCTATTATAGTATAATTCTCTTGGAATAAGGTGAACCTTAAACGGTAGGCGGCTAAGTCTGTCTCGGCTTCCGCCTCGGTCGGTGTTGCTGTTTCACAGCGGTCTCCGCCGGAGACCCACACCCCTCGAAAGGGGGCGGTGCCGATGGAGTACATAATAGTAATTTTAATTATTGTTTTATATACTGTCATTGTCATAAAAAAGAAGTAGCCGCCCGGTCTGGAAAACTAGCGGCTAAATCTTTTTAACGCTTATTTTTAGGGCTAGCCGTCTATCGGTTTGCCTTATTTCACTTATATTATACCACAAACCTTAAAAATGTCAAGTTTTTAAAATCTTTTCGTTGACATCACTAACCGGATAATATATAATGAATCTGTAACATGGTTTAAGAAAATTGTCGGATCGGATTTTTCGGATTATGACATTGGTTAAAGTAACTCGGTCGAACTTTTCCCTCACAAGGGGTTAAGTCCGACCTTTTTGCATTTTTAAGGAAACTTAAAATATATCAAGAAAATAAATTCGGTAATCACAAGATTGACCGACCAATTCTGTTTTAAGCAGGATAGGTCGGTCTTTCTTGTTTTTACATAGAATGTTACAACCAACAGGGACTAATCGGTTTTGTCGGATGTAACACAAAAAGCCGTAGCTTTACTGCCTTTAAAAGATTTTTACACTTTACACCTGAGATTTCTTTAAGGCAGCAAGGCTTACGGCGGAAAGGAGAGGGTGATCTATCACCGAAAACAGCAAAAGCCTTATACCCGTTATCCTGAAAGACGAAAATTACGGAGTGGGTATAACCAATTACGCGGACACGGTTGTGTTCGACGGAAACAAAAGCCTCGTAGCCATAAGGTTCGGCGGCTACCCCGAAACGGTGCTCGCTATGTCCGACGCTCTGTTCAGCGGCAGTAAAATTGCATTAAGACTGCCCAAGGAAAAGAGCGAAACGGAGCTGACTACACACGGCGGAAATTACAGCCGCCGTGTGAAAGCGGGAGATACCGCGTCGGAGTGCGTGCTGATAGCGAACGGCGACGAGAAAAAGGAAAAAGACGAAAGCCCGCGCGATCTATACATTTTCTGTAAGGATGAAAGCGGACTTTTCACAGAGCTTGACAGTAAGCTGTCTGTGCCGTTAATGCCCGAATGGGAAGAATACTTTATACGCGAATTAAAGGACAGAAAGATTCTTAAAAGGCTTAATGTATTCAGCACCAATACGGAATTTGCGGCTTATGCGGTAACGCTTAAAAAGGGTGAAACACAAATAGCAAAGGTCCTGACGGACGGGCTTGAATCGGGGGAAATATGTATTCCTAACGCAAAGAAAGACGATACGGCGTTCGGGGATATAGAAACCTTTACGCAGTATCTTAACGCTTTCGGCAAGGATATTGCGAAGAAAATACAGGCAACATTCAAGCCTGTTTTCAATCCCGCCGAGGAAAGCATCTGCCCGGAGCTTAACGAAGTGAACGAATACATAAAAAAGAATGTAGGATATTCGCTTTACGAGGCACAGTTGGCAGGAGCCGAGGCTATTAAAAGGCAGCTTAAAAAGGAAAAAATGACAATGCTTGTATCGGGCTGCGGTACGGGCAAAACCAAAATAGGCTCAGCGGCGCTGTATGCCTATCAAAAATCCATAGGCGGCGGCAGGCGTATAAATGTTATTACCTGCCCGTCACATGTGGCAAAGAAATGGGTGCGCGAGCTTTACGAAACTGTACCGAACTGTATTGCAAGTGTAGTTTCAAGCATTACGGATGTTGACCGTATGTATGAGCTGTATAAAACCTCGGATAAACCCGTTTTTATGGTACTTTCAAAGGAAAGTGCAAGAAGCGGTTATCTGCGCAAGCCGACCGTTATGTGGAACAAGCGCAGAAAAGGTTTTATCTGCCCTGTATGCGGCGCGGTTCAGGAAATGACGGTGACGACCGACGGCACATCATATACCGTCCCAGCGGACAGTCTTTTCTTCCGTGAGGAAAACAACAAAAACCATAAATGCAAAAGCTGTAAAACCGTTTTGTGGGAGGCAGATAATCCCGATTGCCTTGACCCCGCCAAAAACGAGTGGCAAGCCAAGGAAAGTCGAACCACATACGCCTTACAAATGAAAATTTTCCGTCTAACATTGCCTTGTCGCTTGAAATACGTTAGTATTCCTGCGCTCCGCGGCGGCGTTTTACATAAAAATTTTCTATTTGTAAGGTTCTGCGAAGTTTCTGCCGCCGCATTTTTCTGATCGGCGCAGCACGAATTTGCAGGAATACGCGGTATTCCAAAAATGAGCGCAAGACAGGCGGGAAAATGCGGCGAGCGAAACCGTATGGCGCTCGGCTTTCCTTGGCTTGGAATAGGCGGTTACGGATATATCCACCGTAAATTCCCTTTTTATTCAGGTAAGCTTAAAACCAACGGTATGAAAAAGCAGGTAGGAGCCGTTATGGATAACCCGGATGGCATATTCCCGGCACAGGGAGCATACCGTAAATTCCCGCTTTCGCGGTATATTAAGCAACGTTTCAAAAAAATTGACGCATATATCTGTGACGAGCTGCACGAATATTCGGGCGAAAGCGCGCAGGGTGAGGCTATGGCGGAAATAGCCGGTATTGCAAAAAAGGTTATTGCTATGACCGCAACCCTGATAAACGGTTATGCCAAAGGTACGTTTTATCTGCTGTTCAGACTGAAACCCCGCTTAATGTTAGCTGACGGTTTTAAGTACAGCGACGCGAGGAAGTTCTGTCAGCGCTACGGTGTGGTAGAGAGCATATATGAAACTCCCGAAACAAAGTATAATGTTGCCTCAAAGAACCGGACGCAAAAGGTACGCGAGAAATTCCTGCCGGGTATTTCGCCTATCGTTTATTCAAGATACCTTATGGAAAACACGGTGTTTTTATCTCTATACGATATGGCAAAGGATCTGCCGGATTATGAGGAAATTCCGGTCGCCTGCGAAATGTCCGAAAGCGTGGAAAAGGAATACAGGCATATGGAGGATGAATTCCGTACCGTAATGCGAAAGGACAGACGGCTTGCTAACAAGCTGCTGTCCCCTTATCTTAACCTGCTTACAGCATACCCGGATCAGCCTTACGGTCACGCGCCTGTAACCGCATTGGATTTCTCTATTATCCCGAGTGACTTTACAGACGAGCCGAACGATAAGCTGAATAATGTGCTGGAGCTTGTGGGTAAAAAGGTAGCCGCAGGCGAAAGGGTTATTATCTACACCGCCTGGGTGCGCTTAGATACTCAGCCGCTTTTAACAGACAGGCTTAAAGAAATGGGAATCAAAGCCTGCATTTTAAAGCAGAACGTGAAAGCCATAAAGCGTGAGGACTGGGTGCAGAAAAAGCTGAACGAGGGTATGCAGGTCCTTATAACCAACCCGAAGCTGGTTGAAACAGGGCTTGACCTCAATGATTTTACTACCCTTATATTTTTTAACCTCTCGTTTAACCTTTATGTGTTAAGGCAGGCGTCACTCCGCAGCTGGCGTATAAACCAGACCGCACCCAAAATTGAAGTGTATCTTTTTTACTATGCGGATACCATGCAGCAGCGGGCGCTAAAGCTTATGGCTTCAAAGCTTGCGGCGGCGACAATGATTGAGGGGCAGCTATCCGAGGAGGGACTGGCGGCACTGTCGCAGAACACGGATATGACTACTCAGTTAGCAAGGGAGCTTGCGAGCGGCATTAAGGAAAGCGTTGAGGATCTTACGGCAACCTTTAAGAAAATAGCGGTTAAAAACGACCAAAAGGGGAAGAAAGCGCCTTATCTTAAAGTTATTAAGCCGGAAGTACCTGAACTGCCCGAACCTGAAACGGCAACTCAAGACAAACAGTTGACGCTATTCGATTTATTAGCGTCATAGAAAAAGGAGACAGAAGGAAATGGAAGATAAAAGCATATTGGAGGAGCTGTGCGATATGGTTTTTGAAAACGCCCAGCCCCAAACGGAAAGCTACAAACAAAAGCGTTCAAATGCGGCTGAGGCGGGGGAAAGACTTCATAAAACCCTTACGGACGAACAAAAGCAGCTGCTTGAAGAACGCGATGACGCATTAGGCAGGTGCGCTTCGGAAGAACGGCTTTTAATGTTTAAGCTTACCCTCAGACTGGCATTCGCATTATTAAAAGAGATGGGAGAAACAAAATGAAGTTCACAGTAAACCGTTCTGCATTTTGCGAGGCGTTAAAGACCGTAATGAATGTTGGGAAAAGCAGCCTGCTTACAAGAATTTCGGGAATATATCTTTACGCCGACGCGTCAAAAAGAATATTGGAGCTTATTGGCACCGATGTTATAACCTCGGTTGTAAAGCGTATACGCGATGCGGATATTTCTATGAGCGGCGAGATTATACTGCCGCCCGTAGTGCTTGAAATTCTTAGAAAAACAAAGGAAGAAAGCGTAACTATTGAAACGGATGAAAACGGCGCTTTAGGTCTTAGCTTCGGCTCTGCCCGGTATTTACTTGTAACAAAGCCGGTAAATGAATTTCCGAAATCCGAGCTTGTTTTCCCGACTGCGTATGTGTCTGTATCCGGGCTTTTGCCCCTTTTAAAGCACGCGGCGTTTGCCGCCGAGACAAAGGGAGATAAAAGAGAGCTGCAAGGCGTAACACTACGCCTTACTCCGGGCATCAGCACAGCAGAGGCGATGAACCAAAAGCGAATGGCGTCGGCTGTAAACCGAAACGCTGCTGACGGAGAAACAGAGATGAAGCTGCATATAAGCGCGGTAAATATTCTGTTTTCCCTGCTTTCGGCAGATAAGACGGTATACGCCGGGACTGCCGACCAAAGAGCCGTGTTTGTCTGCGGAGATACGGTATTTTCCACCGTTATGATGAATAAGACAGGACCGGATATGAGCAGCTTTGTAAAAAGGCTTGTACCCGAATACTGCGCCGTGGCAGGCGCAAAGGAGCTTTTGAACGCCATACAGACTGCGGCGGTGTGTCAGCTGCCCGGTGACGATAAATGCGTGAATATCTGCTTTACGCCTATGGGGATAAGGCTTTCATGTGCTGCGTATAAGCGGTCAAGCTCAGCATTTGTCGCTACCCTATGCGATAGCCCCACGCCGGACGCAGGCTTTAACTATGACCCGCGGATAATAGAGGATTTTTTATCTCTTACAACGGGTAATGTGTCGGTGAAGTTAGATAAAAAGGGATTTATGCTGCTTGAAAGCACTGACGGGGTATATCTTGTAACGCCGAGAAATGCCGTCAGCATAGTAAAGCCGAAAGCAAAGCCCGAAAAGGCAGAAAAGAAAACCGCAAAGAAGACTAAAAAAGCCGCGTAAAGGAGATTTTTTATGAGCAACGAAAAGATTTTAAATGTTATGGCAGAGGTGAACGGCGAGGTCTGCGAGCGTGAGGAGCTTATACACGGTATAGCACTGGCGTTATTAACGCGTAAAAACCTGTTTGTACTCGGTGATGTGGGACAGGCAAAGTCCTACGCCATAGACCGCTTCTGCAAAAGGATAACCGGAGCAAAGCAGTTTTCAACCCTTATGAACAAGCAGACGGATACCGAGCAGTTATTCGGTCGTTTAGATCTTGCAAGCCTTATACCCGGCCATTTGCCGTCAAGCGTCATTGACAGCGACCCGACATATTCGGATATGCGAAACGAGCTTGAAGCAACGCTTGAAAAATTCCGAAATGACCCCGGAAACACGGTATATTCAGATGAGGTTAAAAAGGCGCAATCCGCACTTGAAACCTACGAAAAGGGCTTGGCTTTAAGCCGAACTTCGCGACCGGAATACATAACCGCGGGCAAGATACCGGACAGTAATATTGTTGTCTTAGACGAGCTGTTTAAATCTAACGAGGGAATACTTAACAGTCTTTTAAAAGCTCTTAACGAGCGTGTTTACACAAATGAGGGTAAAGAGGTTAAAATTCCGGTTATAAGCTTCTTCTCCGCATCTAACGAAATTCCCAACTTCAACAATCCCGAGGAAAAGATTTTAAAGGCGCTGTACGACCGTTTCGATTTAAAAATCCGAACCGAATATGTTCGCGACAAGGCTAACCGTATGGAAATGCTCAGAAAAAAGCAGAACGGCGGAGAAAATACCGTCAATGCGACCGTAAGCCTTTCGGAGCTTGAGGAAATGCAGAAAGAGGTTAAAAGCATAAAAATCTCCGACAGCATTAACGAGCTTATGGACGCTGTGCTTTTGGAACTCAGGAAAAAGGGTATTGAGGTATCCGACCGAACATTTTTCGGCTTTGGGGATATTGTCCGTGCGGAGGCCTTTTTAGGCGGCAGAGACGAGGTTGTTCCTAAAGATTTGCTTGTATTAAAGAATTATCTTTGGAATAAGCCGGAGGAAATATCTGTCGTGGCGGATATTCTTAAAAGGATATGCGAAAACCCGATAGGCGACCGCATAAACGAGCTTACCGCAAAGGCGTTTTCGGTGCGTGATGAATTTAACAATTCGGACAATAAAAACAGAGCATTGATGAATGTGAAAACCGAACTCTTAAAGCTATATAACGAGGCTTTGAACATAAAAAAGGATTTTGACGAAACCGACGCGGCGGTATCCGGTGTGGACAGTTTTATTAGCACGCTTGAGGATATAAGCCGCGCGGCATATGCCGAGACTTCCTTTACCTATGTTTCTTTGCCGGAGCTTAAAGAGTACACAGATTTACAAAACTGAAAAAGGAGAAAAAATTTATGTTAAACTCGGTAATTATGACAGGCAGAATGGTAGCAGACCCGGAGCTTAGAACCACGCAAAGTGGGGTCAATGTGACCTCGTTCCGTATAGCGGTCACGCGCAACTACAAGGTGAACGACGAATATCTGTCGGACTTTTTCACCGTGGTTGCCTGGCGCAATACAGCGGAGTTTGCGGCAAAGCATTTTAAAAAGGGCGACGGCTTAACCGTTCAGGGCAGAGCGGAGGTGCGCAAATACACCGATAAAGACGGCAATAATCGTGAAATGGTGGAGATAATTGCGGACAGCGTGTATTTCGGAGAGAAAAAGCGGGATACAAGCGAACAGAATACCGCGCCTGTGCCGGACGATTTTGAGCCGATTGAGGATGAATTTCCGGATTTTCCGGGCTGAAGGTTGATTCTGTAACGCAAAAGTAAACAGAGTGCTGACGGCTTCCTCTGACGAGTGAGCTGTCAGCCGAATGGCTGACTGAGGGAGAGAAAGAGTAAAGCATTTATGTAATTTAATTCTTTCTTTCCCGCCCCACTGTGCGAGTCACCTTTCTTATCAGAGAAAAGCAAGGGCGGGGAGATAAAAAAACAGCCGGAAAGGAAAAGAAATGAGAGATCCATTTAAAGACAGCGGCAGCGCCGACGATTGGTTTAATAACCTTTGGACGGCGGACGTGGATATGAGCACCGCTATGTACGGCAATACCGGGACGGATATGCTGTATAAAAGCCTTATTCCGAAATCTCCGGAGCTTACGGATGTTATTGACCGTGCAGACAAACGCTTCGGTCTGGGCAACGCGCTTAAATCCTTGTTTGCGCTTTTGTATATGAAAGAGCCGGAAAAAAATAATGACGGCGGGATTTTAGAACAGCCTGTTACCGACGGTGTAATTAAGGATGAAAAATATTCACAGTTAAAAGCGTTATGCGAGGATAAAAAGCTGCCGTCATTCAGCGCCGTATGCTCCTTTGCCGAAAGCATTGAAGGCGTAACGGATAATACCGAGATACAAAAGGCGGCGGAGATAGCAGGAATTATTTCAGAGCTTAAAGCGCATTCCGAAAATCTTGCGGAACGCATAAAAGGCGAAACAAAATCGGATAAACGGCTGTTTTTAATAAACCGTCTTTTTAAAAAGAAAAACACAATAAAAATCTGATTATCCGCTAAAACACAGTATCTATCAGCATTTT
>UQQR01000017.1 GCA_900543215.1 uncultured Oscillospiraceae bacterium
TGTGTTAGGCACGCCGCCAGCGTTCGTCCTGAGCCAGGATCAAACTCTCTAAAATATTATATCTAAACGCCCTCGGGCATTCAAATCTATCTTAGAGCATTTTCTGCTCATTCGCAATACTGACGTATTGTCTTGTCCTTTTACTTTTGAAAAGTACTCTTTATTCTCTCAATTTCTCTCGAGAATTGTCGGGTCCTTATTATTGTCGTTGTTTAATTTTCAAGGTCCGTTTGCTGCCCTCTTTTTCAGAGCGCCTGATTATAATACCATATCCGCTACCTCTTGTCAACACTTTTTTTAAGATTTTTTAAAGTTTTTTTCGTCTTGTTGTCGAAGGGTGTCGAGCAGCACAACATATTGTAGAAAAGGGGCAAATCCCGTAAGGATTTGCCCCTGACTTTCGCCTTTAAAAAGGCTTATTCTTTTAATTATTCCGCCAATCCCTCGGAAACACCCATAAAGATTATTCCCGCGAAAACGGTAAATATAATAAGGTAATGCTTAAGCGAGAGCTTTTCCTTTAAGAATATACGGGAAAGAAGCACCGAGAAAACGCAGTATGCCGAAATCATAGGAGCCGCAACAGTGGGGTTGTCGCCTATCGCGTATATGTAGGCGAACTGCCCCGCAGTTTCGCAGCCGGCGCCGAGCCATTTCGGGAGATCCCATTTAAGCTCCGGCTTCTGCTTCTTTATTATATATACATATATAAAAGAAATCACGCCCATTATAAAGAATGTATATTCATAGGCGATATTCGCGGAATCCTCGCCTACATAGCCTCTGTCAAGCAGGATTGCGTCTGTGAAGGTGCCCAGTCCGTCAAGCAGGCAATAGAATATCGGAAAGAAAACGGCGATAAAGCCGGTTTTGAATTTTTTGTTTTCCTGTTTTTCGGCAAGTTCGTGCGCCTCGTCATCATACTTTTTCTCCACGAACGCCAAGCCTATAACTCCCACGCAGACAAGAACAATGCCGACCCAGCTTAACACATCTGGCATTTGGCGCAGGAAAATAAGGCAAAGTATGCACGCAACGGCTCCTGACGAATTGCATATGGGCGACGAGACCGAAAGCATTATATAGCGCAGTCCCACATAGCCGAGAATCATTGAGGATACATAGAAAATAATTGCCGGCGAGTATTTTATGAAATCTATCGGATAGAATTTTGTGCCCGTGAGCAGTTCAAAGGTTGCGTGAAGTCCCATTACGGTACCGACCGCCACCACTATTTTCCAATGACTGTACTTATCGCTCGGTTTTGAACCCATTTTTGAGAAGAGGTCAGAGCCGCCCCAAAACATAATTGTTACTAAAGATAAAATAAACCACATTTTTAAGTTTCCCCTTTATTGCTGTTCTTTTTCTGTATTTTCAGCAACGGGAGGATCGTTATTATTTGTGTCATTTCTTTTCAGAGCCCTATTTATGTTCTCTTCAAGCGATTGAGTACCATAAACAAATATTATTTTATACCCAACCTTTTCGCAGATTTTTTCAATCAATTCGTCCCTTTTTGCTCTGTCTTCGGTTTTATGAGAATTATCATTTAATTCTATAAGCAATTCGGGATATAAATTGTCTTTCTTGCAAAGTATAAAATCTATATGTTTAGACCTTATTTTCGCAAAATACTTCATATATTCGTTTTTGTCAATCTCACTGCTCACTTCTACCAAATCCGCAAGCCGTATTTTTGCCAAAACCGCATAGCTGTATTTATCGGCTATTCCTTTAAGGCTTTTGTAAAACCAATATTCATTTTTTGTGAGCAATAATTTTTTTCTGTACGGAAGCTTTTCACAGTCTTTTTCTGTACTTAAAGATGTCGGATTGTTATAATCCGACATAATAATCTTCCGCAATATTTTTTCTCTTTTTTCTCTCTTCTTTTTATTATCATAAATAATTATCAAGATTATCACAACAATTACTGCTAAGAAAAAGAGGTATAAAAAAGAGAATGAATTATCAAGACCATAGGTCATCGTTTTTTCTTCTCCTGTTTAATTAATCTTCGTTCCCCGCAAGCCTTTTTGCGAATTCGGCAAGCTCGTCGTCGCTGAAAAATTCAACTGTCAGCGTACCCTTGCCCTTGCCGGAAGGATTGATATGTACCTTTCGGCGCATTTCGTTCTTAAGGGAAAGCTCTACCTCGCTGTAAAAAGTGGGTTTGACCGCATTTTCCTTTGTCTTTGCCGTTTTTGCTTTTTTAGACGCCGCAGCCGCTTTTTCAAGCTCACGCACAGATGCTCCGTCCGCCGCCGCAAGCAGCATTTTGGCACGGAGAGTCTCGTCCTCGCAGGAGAGCAGAGCACGAGCGTGTCCGGCGGATATAGTTCCTCTGCGTAAAGCCTCAAGCTCATTGCTGTTGAGGGCAAGCAAGCGCAGAGCGTTTGTAACCGCGCTTCTCGATTTGCCCATTTTTTTAGCGACTTCCTCTTGGGTAAGTCCGTATGTATCTATAAGCGAACGGTAGCCGAGCGCTTCTTCAACGGCGTTTAAGTCCTCGCGCTGAAGATTCTCTATAAGCGCTATTTCCATAAGGGTCTGTTCGTCCGCCTCTTTAACGACAACGGGAACCTCGTTGAGTCCGGCGATGCGGCACGCTCTCCAACGGCGTTCGCCTGCAACTATACTATATCTTCCGTCTAAGGTCGGCTTAACCACAATAGGTTGTATAAGACCGTGTTGAGAAATACTCTCCGCAAGCTCGGACAGAGCCGTTTCGTCGAAATCTTTTCTCGGTTGGTCACGGTTTGGTTCTATGTCGTTTATATTGACCTTGACCGCGCCCTCGTTATCGGACGCGTTTTCGTCAAAAAGTGAAGTAAGTCCCCTGCCGAGACCGCTTTTCTTTGCAGCCATATTACTTTCTCCTGTTCTTCTTTATAAATTCCTTTGCAAGCGCATTGTAAGCGTCGGTTCCCTTCGACCGTTTATCGTAATACTGAATAGGCATTCCGTAGCTCGGAGCCTCGGAAAGTCTTACCGTGCGCGGTATTGTGGTTTTATACAGCTTGTCCGCAAAATACTTTTTGATTTCGGTTATGACCTGCACGGTCAGATTAAGTCTTCCGTCAAACATTGTAAGAACAATGCCCTCAATCTCGATAGTAGGGTTATAAAGCCGCTTTACCTGACGAACCGTATTCATAAGCTGTGAAAGCCCCTCAAGCGCAAAGTATTCGCACTGTATCGGGACAAGCACGGTGTCTGCCGCATTAAGGGCGTTTATTGTTATGAGCCCCAAGGACGGCGGACAGTCTATAAATATGTAATCGTATTTATCCCTTGCCGCCGCAAGCGCCATTTTAAGCTGAGCCTCACGGTGTTCCATTTCAATTAAATCCACTTCCGCCGCCGCAAGGTTCATTGACGACGGAATGATGTCTACCTTTTGAAAATCGGTTTTTATTATTGCGTTTTCGAGCTTTCCCATTCCGACCAAAAGCTCATATGAAGTAACCTTTGCTTCTTTTTTGCTTATTCCGTAGCCGCTTGTTGAGTTTCCCTGCGGGTCGGCGTCCACAAGCAAAACGGTTTTGCCTGCCAGACCTACGCCTGCGGCTAAATTTACGGCGGTTGTGGTCTTTCCCACTCCGCCTTTTTGATTTACTATGGCAACTATTTTGCCCATTCGGAAACCCCCAGTATAATGTTTCACATGAAACATATAAATCACGGAGTATATTATAGCATTTTACGAAACAAAAGTAAACAGAAAAAAATTCCGTAGCAGCTACGGAATTTTTTAATGCGTAATGCGGAATTGTTTTAAGGTGTAGGGTCGTCTTTTCTGCCTAATAAATAATCGGTGGAAGTATTATAGTAATCGGCAATTCTTGCAAGTATATCCGCACGGGGAAGTCTCATCATATTTTCATAGTTTTGGTATGCGGTTTCTGTGATATCACATCCGACTGCCGCTTCCCATTGTGTAACGCCCTTACGCCTGCGACACTCTCTTAATCTTGCCGCCAAAATTTCACGCATATACTTTCACCTGCATTTGCTGACATTGAAATATAATTAGTAATTGTATATTTTTTATAATCAAGGCGCGGGGTCGTCTTTTCTGCCCAGTAAATAATCTATTGTTGTATTATAATAATCTGCAAGTTTTATTAATATTTGTGTAGGAACATCATTTTCGCCTGTTTCATACTTTGAATAACCTGTTTGTGACATTCCGAGAACTTTTGCAATTTCCGTTTGTGATAAATCGTTATCTTCTCTTAAACTTCTTATACGCTCATACATACTAATATCACCGTATTAAATATAAGTCATATAATAATTTTTCTTGCATTTTAACCTGAAACAGGTTAAAATATTTGCGGAGATGATAATATGGAAATTTACAAAGAAATTTTATTACGCTATTTAGTGGAAAGCGACGGCTCGCCGCAATCCGAAACTATTAGTGTTTCCGCTAAAGAAATAGTTGAAGGTAAATGCTATAAGCTTGTTTCAAAAATTAAAGATATATTGGAAAACCCTTTTATATCTAAGTGTGAACAGCTTTTCGTGATAGAAAAAATAATACTGGAATTTGAAAAGACAGGAATAACGGTAAAACATACCCCGGATTATTAATTTTAAGCGAAAATAATTCCGCCTTCCGCATTAAGTCTTGTCTCCCGGTTTGAACAGGCTTGCCATAAGCAGTCCCGAAACAACGGACACGGCAATTCCTGCCGAGGTTGCGGTAAGTCCGCCGGCGAATATCCCCATAAAGCCGTATTTGCCGACCGCTTCTTTAACACCCATTGCAAGGCTGTAACCAAAGCCTGTGAGCGGAACGGTAGCGCCTGCGCCGGCAAAATCGACAATCGGTTTATAAACGCCTATCGCCGTTAGCATCACGCCTGCGACAACATATGATACCAATATCCTCGCCGGCGTAAGCTTTGTATAGTCAATCAGTATTTGCCCTATAAGGCAGATTGTACCGCCGACCAAAAAAGCATAAAGACAATTCAGAAAACATTGCATACAAAAACGCTCCTTAAATGTTTCACATGAAACATTGTTTTTATATATTGTTTTCCGAATTGTCTTTTTTATACCTCGATACCGTAGCTTTCCGCTATATAAGTCTTGACCGTTCTGTAATTTAAGTGTCTTACCGTCACGCTGTCGGCGCTTTCTGACCTTATCGCAACAGAAACATTGCAGGTCCCGTGTTTTCTGTCGGGCAGAGTGCGTATCACCTTGATTTCTCCCACATTCTCGAACGGACAATAAAATTCATAGGTTTTGAACCGCTTTATTCCCTGCGCGTAAATATTCCTGCCGAGCCGCAGCTTACCGAAGCGGTAATCAAAAATACAAAGATAAGCGTAATATGCGATTACAGCCGCCAGCACCAAATATAAAAACAGTATCAGTCTTGTAAAATCAGCGAAGATTACCGCCGGCACAGCCGCCGCGGCGGTAGCGCAAATAATATAAATCATCGGAAAAAACAGAAACCTGTCCCTTGTGCGCCTTGTACGGTCGGCGTGAAGAAGCTTACCGTCCGATATTAAAAACGGGAAATACGCCTGAAACTGCCGTTTTATAATTCCCCTGCGCTCGGACGGAACCAAAACCGCCGTTTCGCTTTTCGAATTACCGTAGCCGCCGACGCTTACCTTCATAGCATAGCGCCTGAATATCCTCATAAGCGGCGTCTGGTCGATTGTCACATCATTAACAGACTCCTTTTTAAAGGAAGTCCTGTTCCGAATAAAAAATCCCGAACGCACCTCGATTTTATCCTTTTCAAGGAAAAGCTTAAAATTGATATACTTTAAAAAGGAATAAATAAAGCTGAAGGTATAGCTTAACAGAAAAATAAGCGTTATTGCGTTTACGATAGGCGGAAAAGGCGATTTGACCTGACCCGAAACCGTGTTTATCTCGTCAAACAGGATATTGTTAAGCGCTATTCCAAGCAGCTTGCCTGCCTTATTTATAATAGGTACTCCGATTATAAGACCCGTAACCGCCGAGGAAGAGGTCGCCGCCATAACAGCAACCTTGAGCGCTGAAAACCTTACGGCGGTATAATTGCTCTTACCGTACAGCAGCTCGGAAGCCTTTTTACTGTCCTTAACGCTTAGCTTAAATTTAAAATCGGTATCGCCCTTTTTGCCTGCCTCGGTATTTACGCAATAGGTAACGGCACCCAAGACCGCGTCAAGCGGATTTTGCACCGTCTGCACCGAGGAAAGCCGTGCCGCCGAAATATAAGAGGTCTGCTTTATAAATATGCCGCTTGTGATTTTAACGCCGCCTTTGCCGCAGACAATGGAAAAGGAACGGCATTTTAAAAAGCAGATAAGCAAAATTCCCGCAAGCGCCGCCGCCTCGGTCGCCAAAATACCCGTCGCTCTCTTATACAGTATATACTGAACGATACCCTTTAAAAGCGGAATTACAAGCACGAACAAAAACGGCTTCATATAATTCAAAATCATAAACGGATGCGCTTTAAACTCTCTTTTCATCGCCGTTCATCTCCTGTTACGGCGTTTATAAAGCGCTCGGCGTCTGTCACGGAGAGTTCGGGAATTGTGACACTGCTCCGTGCCGCCTTAAGGCTTAAAGCGGAAAGACCCATTGCCTTTGCGAGCGGTGTTGAAATGCTCTGCACATAGACAAGCCGTGAAAAAGGCATTATGTGACAGGTCTTTATAATCACACCGCGGTTAATTATTATAGCGCCGTTCGGAAACGAGAGAGAGTAGCTGTCAAAATAAGCCGGAACATACCAAAACACCGCTGCGATTAAAAGGAGCAGCAGAAAACCGCCTGCAGCAGTAAACCACAGGGAAACGGAAGAAAGGGCAAGCAGAACAGCCAACGGCACAAGACCGACAAGGGCTATCCGTATCTGCCACAAAAGCTTTGTTTTTTGCGGAAGCACGCTTTCTTTCATCCTTTCCCCCTCCTTTTGGTTTACATAATATTATTTTTCTGATTTTATCAAATCCCAATACGCCTTGTATTTTTGCTCGGTTTTATTGTCTCCGTACTCATAATAGCGCCTGCCTTTGAGTGCGTTCGGCAAATACTGTTGGTTTACATAATGATTTGAATAATCGTGCGGATACTTATAGTTCTGACCCTTTACCTCGGCGTCCTCGCCGTCGTAATGCTTGTTTTGGAGCTGACGGGGAATACTTCCGCCTATACCCCTTTCTATATCGCTCATAGCGGCGTTGATTGCGTTGTACGCCGAGTTTGATTTAGGACTTGTGGCAACCAAAATAACTGCGTCCGCAAGCGGCAAACGGGCTTCGGGCAGCCCCACAGCCTCTGCAATATCAACGGCGGCTTTAACTATCGGTATAATCTGCGGATAGGCAAGCCCCACATCCTCGCAGGCACAGACCATAAGCCGTCTGCAGGCGCTCGGCAGGTCGCCCGCGGCAAGAAGCCTGCCCAGATAATAAACGGCGGCATCGGGGTCAGAGCCTCGCATAGACTTTTGGTACGCCGAAATAATATCGTAATGCTCATCTCCCTCACGGTCGTACCTTACGGAGCCTGACGCCAAAATTTCTTCAACCGTTTCGTCGGATATTTCGATTTTTTCCTCTGTTTCGCTTGTCAGCACGCAAAGCTCAAGCATATTAAGCGCCCTTCTTACATCGCCCGACGCCGCAAGGCAGAGCTTTTTTAAGGACATATCGCTTATATAAAGCTCTTTTCCCTTTTCATCCTTTATTACGCCCTCGGCGCGTGTTACCGCCGTCCTTACATCCTCGGGCGAGAGCTGTTTGAACTCGAAAACGGTGGAACGGCTTAAAATGGCGTTATATACATAAAAATACGGGTTTTCGGTGGTGGCGGCTATAAGTGTAATATCCCCGTTTTCTATGTAAGAAAGCAATATTTGCTGTTGTTTTTTGTTAAAATACTGTATCTCGTCAAGGTAAAGGAGTATTCCGCCCTGCGCCTCTATCGTGCCAATGGTATTTATTATTTCCTTAATATCAGCTGTGGAAGCGGTTGTGGCGTTAAGGTAATGCAGTTTTTTTCCGCAGGTTGCGGCAATTATATTGGCAACCGTGGTTTTCCCCACGCCCGACGGGCCGTAAAATATAAGGTTAGGCACATTTCCCGAATCGATTATTCGGCGAAGTACCTTACCCTCTGCCAAAAGGTGCTTCTGTCCTGCCACCTCTTCAATTTTTCGGGGTCTTAATCTGTCCGCCAAGGGAGAATTCATACCGCACCTCCTTAATTTCATTCGATTACATTATACTATGCTTTTGCGATTTTTTCAACTCATTAAAATGTTCCCGTTATCATAAGCTTTAATTAAGGGAGTGGAAGTTAATTGAAGAAAACATTATTTATCAAAAACGCCCTGATACTGACCGTTTCTTCCCTTATTCTGCGTTTTGTTGGAATAATATTCAAGGTATGGCTTGCAAAGCTTATCGGTTCAGAGGGTATAGGACTTTATCAGCTCGTTTTCAGCGTATATATGCTTGCCTCAACCTTTGCGGCAAGCGGAATCTGCACGGCGGTAACACGGCTCATTGCCGAGGAGCTTGCGGTGGGCACCAAAAAGGGCGCCGCCAAAATTATGCGGCGTTCGGTGGAGCTTACCCTTATAATTGCTTTGGCCACGGTAGTTACGGTATTTTTCGGGGCGGAATTTATAGCGTCTCAGTTTTTAGGCGACATCCGTGCCGTTCCGGCGCTTAAAATTCTGCCGCTGTCTCTCCCGTTTATGGGAATAACCTCCTGCTTAAGGGGATATTTTATAGCAAGGCGCAAAATAACCCCCAACGCCGTTTCACAGCTTTTCGAACAGGCGGTAAGAATAATTCTCGTGGTTATTTTGGTAAAAAGCTTTTACGGAAAAGGGCTGGCATTGTGTTGCGGCGCCGTACTTTTTGCCGACTGCGCGGCGGAAATATGCTCTTTCTTGCTTTTATGGGTAATATGGTTGTTCGATACTAAAAAGCTTAAAATAACAGCATCAAATTCAAGACCCCCTCAACCCGTGGTTAAAAGAATTTTCCATATCGCACTGCCCATTACCTCGGGCAGATACCTTAACACGGCGCTTCGAACCGCCGAAAACATACTTGTTCCCAAAAATCTCGCAAAATACCCGTTCGGCGGCAGTAATGCGCTTTCGCAGTTCGGTATGATAAAGGGTATGGCTCTGCCGATACTGTTTTTTCCGTCAACCCTTTTAAACTCGGTCTCTACCCTGCTTATACCAGAAATTTCCGAAGCGAGCGCAAAAAATCAAAAGGGACTTGTAAGAAGCGCCACCCAAAATGTTTTAAAGCTGACTGCCCTTGTTTCCTTTATCTTTGCCGCCGTTTTTTTCTGCGCCGGCAGGGAAATAGGAATGTTACTTTACAAAGATCGTGCCGTGGGCGAGCTTTTAAGGGCGCTTTCGCCTATTGTACCGCTTATGTATCTCGACAGCATTTCGGACGGAATTTTAAAGGGACTCGATCAACAGGCGTTTTCCTTCCGCACCGCAATTTCCGATTCCGTAATCAGAATATTTTTAATTTTGATACTACTGCCGATATTCGGTCTCAGGGGATTTATATGGATAATGTATTTTTCAAATGCGCTTACCTGCGGCTTGAATGTAGGCAGACTTTTAAAGGTAAGCCGTGCAAGGCTTTATTTTGTCAAAGAAGTTTTCTTGCCGCTTGGCTGTGCCTATATTATCGTCCTTACTGCCGAAACTCTGCTTAAAAAAATCGTAACGGGCAATTTGGTTTACATAATACTTATATGCGTGATTTCGTTGCCTGTCTACCTTGTTTTTCTTATGCTTTTCGGGGTTTTAAATCATGACGATATACGGAATTTTACAAAAAAACACTGAAAAATGCTCTCAGCCGTTTAAAAATACCCTCTGCGTACAGGTGTACACGGAGGGTATTTTCCATTGTCTTAAAAAGAAAGGTTTTTGTTCCTTATTTTTTTAAAAAAATCCTGCATTACGGCGGTACATTCGTCTTCCATTATGCCCCCGTAAATTTCAGGCTTGTGGTTATACGGATAATCGCAAAGCCTTACCACGCTGTCGATACTTCCCGCCTTGCCATCGTACGCTCCGAAAATAAGAGTTTTAATTCTTGCGTTGATTATTGCTCCGGTGCACATCGGACACGGCTCAAGCGTGACATAAAGCTCGCACCCGTCAAGCCGCCAGGTATTTAATTTTTTGCAGGCGGTGTTAATGGCTTCCATTTCGGCATGAGAAAGAGCGTTTTGCTTTTCCTCTCTCATATTTCGTGAGGATGCTATGATTTCGCCGTCCTTAACTATAACCGCGCCGACGGGAACCTCGCCCTTTGCCGCCGCCTCCCTCGCAAGCTCTATCGCCGCCGACATAAATTTACTGTTCATAAGGGTTATATACCGGCTGTTTATTTCTTAAAACAAAAATAAATACAGGCTCAAGGAAACCGAACAGCACCGACAAAACGGTATAAAGAACCGCATTTCTGCCGTCAAACAGCGAATAAACACGCCATAAGGCTATGTATCTTATAACCGCAAAGGCAAGCTCCGTAAAAATCACGGCAAGCGACAGCACGAAAAACGGAATAATCGCAAGCGCCATATTAGGGTCAATCTCGCCGTCATACATCGCAACGCTTATCACGGTGCGTACCGTTTCGACAGATATAAAACAGAATAAAACAAAAAATACTATCGCAACGATTTTTTCAATTATATGCATAACAAGCAGTAAAATACTGTATTTAAAAGGTTTTTCAGTAGGAGTTTTGCGGTATTTTTCCGCAAGTCTGCCAAGCGTGTAGGAGCTTGCGACAGGAATAAAGCTGAGCCACGGATATTCAAGCCCCGCGGTTTTTGACATTTTGTAAATGCCAATCGCGCGCAGAATATAAAGTATTATGCCTATCGCCGCCGCGACAGCCGAAAAAATAACAAAAGCAGTCATTACAGCCAAAAGGGCGCTACGGTCAAATCCCGAAAAATCCTGCTTAAAATAAAAATTAAACATATTTTAACCACCTACATAAAAAACTGTAAAGATTCCAAAAGGCAGAAAACAGTGAAAATTATAATACATGGTGAAGT
This sequence comes from uncultured Oscillospiraceae bacterium, assembly GCA_900543215.1. GTDB lineage: Bacteria > Bacillota > Clostridia > Oscillospirales > Acutalibacteraceae > UBA737. The sequence goes on from UQQR01000017.1 coordinate 11,095, forward strand.
GAAAAACCACTTCATTTTCTTTGAAAGGCGGCTTTCGGTATCGGACGGCCTTAGAGTGAAAAGCTCATTTTGGTTTTCAAGAAACAAAAGCGATACTATACCGGCAAGCATAAGCGCCATTAAAACCAAAGAATAGATAACATTTTGCGCCGACTGTGAAACCGAACCCAAAAAATAGCTGAACGCGACCGAAATAAAATTATTAAAGCCGTGAATAGCCATTGAAACCAAGAGCGAGCCTGTTTTTACCGTTACGAATCCCAAAATTATGCCGATTATAAAGGCAAAGGGCATTTGCTCGAAATTTCCGTGCATAAGTCCGAAAAGTATTGCTGAGGCAAGTATCGCAAAGCCGTCCCCGAATTTTCTAAGCGTCCCTAAAACTATTCCTCTGAGGGCGAACTCCTCAACCATTGCGGGAACTATTACCGTAGATACAAAAGCAAGGCAAAACCCAAAAAAGCCTTTCGGGTCCTCGCCGAAGTCAACATTATAGTCTATACCGAAGTTTTCAAAAATTCGGCTTGCCTGCGAGGTTGCGACATTCGCAAAGGCGCAGAACGCCGTTCCCAAAAAGAAAAGCGGCAAAGCGGTTTTTCTTTCCGGCTTTTTAAAGGACATCAGTTCCCCTATTCTCACTCCGAACGATTTAAAAATAACAACATACGGCAGTGTGAAAAGCAAGACAGACAAAACTATCTGCGCCACCTGAAGCGCCGCAGGCTCCGTTATTATTTGCTGTGCCTTCAAGGTCGTAAAGCCGAGCCTTTTCATAACAAAATAGTACCCGACCGCCCAAAAGGTTGATATAAAAAGCTGAATGATAAAGGAAAGACCTATCATCATTCCCTTTTTTCTGATACCTTTTTTTTCTTCGTAGGTCTTAGGGGTAAAGCCATAGGGTACAAAGGTAACATAGCCGGAGGGCGGAGCATATGAAACTCCGGGCGCTTCATATTGCGGAGCCTGATTTTCGGTTTCATTGCCGTTTAAATTTTCATTTTCCATTTTTTACACCTCTCTCAAATTATCCTCTGTACCCTTAAATATTTAATCTTCTTCTCCATTTTCCTCAGCCGCACCTGCGTCTGCGTCGGGTGTTTCGGGTAAAACGGTGGGTTCCTCGTCGCTGTGTTCCGTAACGGCAACGGAAAGTATCTTTTCACCGTCTCCCACCTTCATTACACGCACGCCTTTGGCAGGACGGGCAAAGGTGGAAATATCACCCGAGAATATCCTTATTATTATGCCGTTTGAGGCTATCATTATAATATCCTCTTCGCCCGTAACGGCAAGCGACGCCGCAACATCGCCGTATTTTTCAACACGGTAGTTTGTAAGACCCTTACCGCCTCTGGATTGCAGACGGTAATCGCTGATCAGGCTTATTCTGCCGTAGCCTGTTTCGGTAATGGTTAAAAGCTTGGTGTTTTCATCGGTTATTTCCATTGAAACCACGAAGTCTCCGGGCTTCATTGTAATAGCCTTAACACCTCTGGCACCTCTGCCCATAGCTCTTACCTGATTTTCATTAAACTGAATAGCCATACCTTTTTTGGTGGCGATAAACAGGTTGTTATCCCCGTTTGTCATTTTAACAAAGGTAAGCTCGTCATCATCATCTATGGATATTGCGATAATACCGCTCTTTCTTGTGTTTTTGAACTCGGAAAGCTTGGTGCGCTTGATGATACCCTTCTTTGTAACCATCGTAATATAGCGCTCCTCGTCAAGATCGGAGGCAGGGAGTATAATGGTTATCTTTTCTTCTGGCATAAGGGGCAAAATATTTATAATATTCATTCCCTTTGAGGTACGGCTGCCCTCGGGTATTTCATACGCCTTAATACGGTACATTCTGCCGAGGTTTGAGAACAGCATAATGTAATCGTGTGAGGAGCAGACAAACATATTTTCAACCGTGTCGTCTTCCCTTGTTGTCATACCCGTAATTCCTCTGCCGCCGCGGTGCTGAACATTATAGGTATCGGCAGGAAGTCTCTTAATAAAGCCGTTCTGCGTTTTTGTAAGCACGCACTGCTCCTCGGGGATAAGATCCTCAATATCAACATCGCCCACAACATCGGTAATTTCGGTGCGGCGGTCGTCCGAGAATTTATCACGGAGATTCAAAGCCTCGGTCTTTACTATATCAAGTATACGCTCATGACTTGCTAAAATTGCTTCGCACTCTTTAATAAAGTCCAGCTTTTCCTGCAATTCGTCAAGAATTTTCTGTTTTTCAAGACCCGACAGCTTACCTAACTGCATCTGTACGATTGCGGTGGTCTGAATATCGTCAAGTCCGAAACGGTCGGACAGCGCCTGTTTGCTTTCGGGTATAGTCTTGCTTGAACGGATTATTTTAATAACCTCGTCGATAAAGTCAAGCGCTATTTTAAGACCCTCTAATATGTGGGCGCGCTCCTCTGCCTTGCGCTTATCGTAAGCGGTGCGGCGGCGGATAATATCACACTGGAAGTCTATGCAGTTTTGCAGCATATCCTTAAGCGTTAATATCTGCGGCTTGCCGTTTACAATAGCAAGCAAAATTGCGCCTATTGAGGTCTGCAAGGCGGTATTTTTGTAAAGCTTATTAAGCACTACCTGAGGGTTGGCGTCTTTCTTTAAATCAACGATAATTCTGATACCGCCGTCACGCTTTGAGGAGTAGTCCACAACATCCTCTATACCCTCAATTTTCTTGTCCGCCGCCTGGTCGTATATCGCCTTAACAAGGTCCTTTTTGCGTACCTTGTAGGGAATTTCGGTTATAACTATGCGGTATTTTCCGTTTTTGGTTTCCTCAATTTCGGCTTTGCCCCTGAGGGTTATTTTACCCCTGCCCGTGGCGTAAGCCGCGCGGATACCGCTTCTGCCCATTATAATGCCGCCAGTCGGGAAATCGGGTCCCTTTATATATTGGCAAATTTCCTGTAAATCTGCCTCGGGGTTATCGATAAGGGCGCACATACCGTCAATTACTTCGCCTAAATTATGCGGCGGAATTTCGGTAGCCATACCGACGGCTATACCCGAAGAGCCGTTGACTAAGAGCTGCGGAAATCTGACAGGCAGAACCTCAGGCTCGTTTAAACGGTTATCATAGTTCGGCTGGAAATCAACCGTTTCCTTGTTAATATCGTCAAGCATATGAAGAGAAAGCCTGTTCATTCTCGACTCTGTATAACGGTAGGCAGCCGCGGGGTAACCGTCTATGTTACCGAAGTTACCGTGACCGTCAATTAAAGGATAACGGAGAGAGAATTCCTGCGCCATACGAACCATTGCGTCGTAAACGCTGGCGTCGCCGTGCGGATGATAACGGCCGAGTACCGAACCTACGGTATCGGCACATTTGCGGTATGCCTTGTCGGGCGTCAGTCCGTTTTCAAACATTGTGTAAAGTATTCTTCTGTGAACGGGCTTTAAGCCGTCGCGCACGTCGGGTATCGCACGGCCTACAAGTACCGACATTGAATACTGGAGCATACTGCCCTTAATTTCGTCTACTATTTCAACCGGAACGATTTTGGTTTCTTCATCGCTCGGCCAGTATACATTTTCTTGCTTTGCCATTTCTTTTCACCCCTTTATATATCTAAATCTGTCGCGAATACCGCATTATCTTCAATGAATTTTCTTCTCGGCTCTACCTCTTCGCCCATAAGCATTGTAAAGGTCTGATCGGCGATTTCGGCGTCCTCCATAGTAACCCGTAACATTGTTCTGTGCTCGGGGTCAAGGGTTGTCTCCCACAGTTGTTCGGGGTTCATTTCACCAAGACCCTTATACCGCTGAACATCGGGGTCTCCGCCGAGTTCCGCTACATATCTGTCCTTTTCCTCGTCGGTAAAGGCGTCAAAATACCTTTTGCCCTTTGCAACGCGATAAAGCGGAGGCTGAGCTAAGTATATATGACCCGTTTCAATAAGCTGCGGCATATAGCGGAAGAAGAATGTTAATAACAGCGTTCTGATGTGCGAACCGTCTACATCGGCATCCGCCATAATAACAATTTTATCATAGCGCAGCTTGTTTATATCAAAATTTTCGGCTATTCCCGTGCCGAGAGCCACTATAACGGGAGTAAGCTTATCATTGCCGTATACCTTGTCCACCCTTGCTTTTTCAACATTAAGCATTTTACCCCAAAGCGGAAGTATAGCCTGATAGGTGCTGTTTCTTCCTTCTACCGCGGAACCGCCTGCACTGTCTCCCTCGACTATGAATATTTCGGTCTTTGTCGGGTCGTTTGAAATACAGTCTGTAAGCTTTTCGGGCATTCTTGTTTTTCCGCCTATGCCCGATTTATTTCTTTGCAGTTCTCTTGCTTTCTGCGCCGCCTCGCGGGCGTTTGAGGAAGCAATCGACTTATCAAGAATGATCTTTGCCTCTGCCGGATGATCCTCAAGATAATTCATCATCTTTTCGGCAACTATATTATTTACAAGCGTGCCTATTGCGGTATTTCCGAGCTTTGCCTTGGTCTGTGATTCAAACTGCGCATCTGTTAGCTTAACGCTTACAACCGCCACAAGACCCTCGTTTATATCCTCGCTCTTTAAATTGGCGTCGTTATCCTTTAAAAACTTAAAGGTTCTCGCATATTTGTTTATAACTCTGGCAAGACTTGTCTTGAAAGCGCTTTCGTGCGTACCGCCGTCCACCGTGTGAATGGTGTTGGCAAAGGACATAATTTTGGTGTCATACCCCGTACTCCAAAGAAGCGCTATTTCTGCCATAGAGTCGCCCGAAGAACCGCTTAAATATATAACATCGCCGTTAAGCCTGTCCTTTTTGCTTTTTTCAAGCAAAAATTCAACATATGACTTTATACCGCCCTCAAAATGCAGGTCTTCCTCTCTGCCGGGAATATCGGCGTCGGTGCGTTCGTCCTTTAAAACAACCCTTATGCCGGCATTCAAAAACGCCTGCTCGCGAAGTCTTAATAAAAGGGTATCAAAATCATACCTTGTAGTGTCTGTGAATATTGTAGGATCCGGCTTAAATGTAACCTTTGTACCTGTTTTCTCGGTATCTCCTATTACCTTTAAATCGGTTTTTATGTTGCCGCACTCATATCTCTGCAAATAAATATGCTTACCGTCGGCAATTTCTACTTCAAGCCAAGAAGACAGCGCGTTTACAACCGACGCGCCAACACCGTGAAGACCGCCCGAAACCTTATATCCGCTGCCGCCGAATTTACCGCCCGCGTGCAGAATTGTAAATACAACGCTTACTGTGGGTATTCCCTTTTGCGGATGAATACCTACGGGTATACCTCTTCCGTTATCGGTAACTCTTATCACGCCGTCGTCAAGCAATTCAACAAGTATTTTGTCGCAGTAGCCGGCAAGCGCCTCATCTATCGAGTTGTCCACTATCTCATAAACCAGATGGTGAAGACCTCTCTCGCCCGTAGAGCCGATATACATACCGGGGCGCTTTCGCACCGCTTCCAGTCCCTCGAGTACCTGTATGGAATTTTCATCATAATTTTCCGTAACAGGCGCCGTAATGTCATTACTCATTTAAAAAAACATTCCTTTCGTAATATGAGAAGTTCATCTTAGTGTGACAGGACTCGAACCTGCCACACTATAAAGAATCTATAAACCCCGATCTTTTAAGCAGGGTAGAGGTTGAAAGCTGAGAAATATATATCCTGCTTTTTTTGTTTTTCTCGCTTACAACGGCAAAAGATTTAGGTAATTCGTACGATAACGTTATTACATCGCCGTTTTTTTCCGCAGTATTCAAAAATTTTCTTGAGTGTTTCGACACGGTAGTACTTTCAAGGTCAAATATTCCGATAACATCCCTTGAACGGACAACCGTTCCCTGACCCAAATGTATATACATTAAATGATCCGACCGTTTCTTATATTTATGATTTTACCTTTTTTAAGGTTTTTAACATTTGACGGGTCACAGCAGGTAATAAAGGACTGTATCCCCTTAATGCGGTTTAAAACAAAATTTTGTCTTTCGGGATCAAGCTCGCTCATAACATCGTCAAGCAAAAATACGGGATATTCGCCCGATATTTTGTTTATTACCTCCGCCTCTGCAAGCTTTAAGGAAAGCGCTATACTGCGCTTCTGACCCTGCGAAGCAAAGTCCCTTGCGCCGATTCCGTTTATTTTAAACTCAATATCGTCCCTGTGCGGACCTACAGCCGTAACTCCCGAAAACATATCCTCTTTTCTTGAATTTAAAAGGTCTTCCTTTAAATTTTCACAGCTTTTAAGATATTCGGTTGAGAGGACTTCCTTTTCACACGAAATACCGCCGTATACACCCGGTAAAAATTCATTTAAAGCAGTTAAATATCTTTTTCTGAAAGCCACTATTTTTTCACCGTTTGAGGCTATCTCATCCTCAAAAACATCAAGCATAACCGAAAGCGAGCCGTCGTATCTGTAATCCTTTATGATTTTGTTTCTCTGCGTAACGGCGCGCATATAATTTCTTAAAATTCCTATGTAAGCCGGATAAAGCTGACCGATAGCCGTGTCCGCAAACTTTCTTCTTTTCGACGGTCCGCCGCTTACAATACTTAAATCATCCGGTGAAAATACGATAGCCTTGAATTTTCCCGCAAGTTCAGATACGGATTTAAGCTTTTTTCCGTTTAAAAAAGCTGTTCTGTGTTCCTTTATTTCAAGCTTTGCTTCTTCTTTTATGCCCTGCGCCTCAAAATTAAGCTTTAAGACCGCGGCGTTTTCGCCGAAACGGATAAAATCGCAGTCCTTTGAACCTCTGAAGCTTTTCATTCCCGTGAAAAGCCATATTGCCTCAAGCAAATTTGTTTTGCCCTGTGCGTTTTCGCCGCATATGACATTCATTTCGTCAAAGCTTCCGGAATTTAAAAACTCAATATTTCTGAAATTCTTACATTCAGCGTCAAGGACCCTCATTCTATTACAAAACCGTTTCCGTCATAGTAAAAAGTATCGCCCGAACGCAGTTTTTTGCCCCTCATAGTGCAAACCTCGCCGTTTACTTTAACTTCGCCGTTTTGTATAACAAGCTTTGCGTGTCCCCCTGTTGAAACAACGCTCGCAAGCTTCATTGCACTGTCAAGCCTTATAAAATCCTCTTTAACGGAAAGCTTTTTATAATCCATTATCTCAACCTCATCGGCATTATCATATAGGTAAAGCTGTTACCCTCTAACGGCAGAATAAGCACGCCCGCGTTAGCGCCGTTAAATAAAATCTGAACCTTTTCGTCTCCTATCGCCTTAAGCGCGTCTAAAAGGTATCTGCTGTTAAGACCTATTTCGAAGCTGTCGCCCTCAAGCTGGGTATTAAAGGTCTCCGCCGCTCTTCCCATAGAGGTAGCGCAGGTAAATACCACATTAAGCTCATTAAAATAACAGCGTACCGGCGTTGAGAACGACTCGCTGATAAGAAGCGAAACACGCTCAATGGTATCAATAAGTTCACGGGTATTTACAACCACTCTTTGAGTATGGGCGGAAGGAATGGTTTTCTGATAGTTTACAAACTCGCCCTCTAAAAGCCTTGAAATGAAATCATATCCGTTTATGTTAAAGGAAATAAGGTTTTCCCCTACCTTCATTTCAACCTCTTCGGTGTTTTCATCTATAAGTTTTACAGCCTCGCTTACCGCTTTCCCCGATAATATAAATGAAAAATCGTCCGAAATGTCAACATTTTCTCTTTTAATTGCCAGTCTGTAGCCGTCGATGGCTACAAATTGCATAACAGAATCCTTAACCGTTACATTTATTCCCGTAAGTATCGGCTTTGCGCCCTCATTCTGCGCTGTGGCAAAGAATGTACCCTTAACCATTTCGGATAAAAGCGAGCCGTCTATTTTAAGGGTTCTGTCCGAGCCTACCGTCGGCATTTCGGGAAAATCCTCAGCCGCCATTCCCATTATATCAAAGGTGGCTTCGCCGCACTTTATATTGCACGCTAATTTTTCATTGGAGGAAATAACAACCTGCGGAGCGTTCATACGCCTTAAAATATCGCCTAAAAGCCTTGCGTTTATAACAATGTCGCCGGCTTCGTCGCATTTGGCGTATATTTCCTTCCTCATTCCCATTTCAAGGTTGTAGGCAATAAGCGTAACCTTTCCCTGTTCGGCCGAAAGAAGTATTCCCTCAAGCACGGGCATTGAGGTTTTGGAGCTTACAACTCTTTGTAAGCGTGTTACCGCGTCAAGCAAAGCAGAACGCTCAACGGAAATTATCATATTTTTTCCTCCTAAAAGATAATTATAAAATAACAGTAGTAATAAGGGGTGTTAAAACGGTTGAAAAGGTCGAAAAACGGCTTTGTAGGGACAAGTTTCGGTGTTAAATCCGGATTGGATAAAAGTTTAGTAATTTAAGTCTTAAAAGATTTTCAACACCCGATTTAATAACTTCGATGTTAATTAAGTTTAAAACGGTTGATAACTCAGAAGGAATAGGACTCGCTTGTGAGGTTTTTTATAATATCGTCCACAAGCTCCTTTTCGTAAGGCTTGTCCTTTAAAAATTCCTCTATCCTGTTTACATTGTAAAGAACGGTGGTATGGTCTTTTCCGAAGCTTTCGCCTATCGCCTTGTAGGAAAGGTCGGTGGTTTCCCTTGCTATGTACATTGCTACCTGACGAGCAAGAGCCAACGCCTGTGTTCTTCTGTTTGAAAGAATATCGCTTTCCGACACATTGTAGGTTTTCGCAACCTCGGAAATAATCTTTTCAATCTTTATGGGTTCGGGTTGGGTGTCGTTTATAATATCTCTTATAAATCCGCCGACCACTGCGGTTGTTGGGGGTCTGCCCTGAATTGATACATATGCCTTAAGTTTCTTTACCACGCCCTCAAGCTGACGGGTGTTCACCTTGATATGCTCGGCAATGTAAAACACAATAGGCTCGTCCAGCTTCATATCAAGCTGAAGCGCCTTTTTCTTTACAATTCCCACACGGGTTTCAAAATCGGGCGGAGTGATATCCGCAAAAAGTCCGCTTTCAAAACGGGAGCGGATTCTGTTATCAAGGGTCTTTATTTCTTTCGGCGGACGGTCGAGCGTTACAACTATCTGCTTATTGTTCTGAAGCAGGGTGTTAAAGGTATTGAAAAATTCCTCCTGGGTCTGTTCCTTGCCCGCAATGAAGTGAATATCGTCTATCAAAAGAACATCTACGCCTCTGTACTTGTTGCGGAAATCGTCTATCGTGCCGAGTCCCAGCTTACCGTCCTGCAATGCCTTTATAAGCTGATTTGTAAAATCCTCGCCCCTTGTGTATTCAATCTTTCTGTAAGGAAAGTTCTTCTTTATCTGATTTTTAATGGCGAGCATAAGGTGGGTCTTACCAACGCCCGACGGACCGTATATAACAAGCGGATTGTAGGTTATATTAGGATTGTTTGATACCGCAAGCGCAGCGGCGTGCGCAAACCTGTTTGTAGAGCCTACAACGAAATTTGAAAAGGTAAAGAAATCCTCAAAGGTAAGCCCGTCGCTGAACTGCTCGGCCTTTATAATTTTTTCCTCGTCGTCCTCGTAGATTATCTTAACGCGCATATCTATTCCCATTACGGCTTTAAGCGCTTTTTGCAGAACCTCGGTATAGTTCTGCTCAACAACTCCTCGCATATATTCATTGTTGATTGAGACAACAAACTCGCCGCCGTTAAGAGAAACCGGAACAAGATCCTTTAAAAAGCAGTTAAAAGCAACTTCCGAAATGGTTTTTTTACATTCCTCACAAACGGCGGACCATATGTCGTTAATAGAGCTTATCGGCATTATGTAAACCACCCTTATATATAGTATAATATATATATCAATAATCTAATACAGTATAACACATCCAAAGGAAATTTTCAACTTTTTCATAAGAATAAAGTTGATAGAAAAAGGAAAAAATTATAGTAATAAAGACAAAGGAGGAAGTCGTACGGTACGGACAGACCTTGCGGTTGAAATAAAGACCGACATTTCGGATAAGGACAGCGGAATTGAAAAGGAAGAAGCCGTAAACGGCGATGTTAAAACCACGATTATAAGAATTACCTCAAAAAAGGGCGAAGAGACCCTCGGCAGACCCTGCGGAACATATATCACCGCGGAATTTCCCGATATAAATAAAATCGCCGATTTCAGTGGAATAAAAGAAGAAATCATTAAAGCGCTTTCAAGCTTACTTAACGGTATAAGCGGAACGGTGCTTGTTGCGGGACTCGGAAACACGGAAATAACGCCCGATTCGGTAGGACCCTTTACGGCTAAAAAAATACTCGCAACACGGCATATTTCGGGTCAGCTTGCGAAAAGCATAGGTCTTTCCGGTCTTAAAAGCGTGGCGGTAATAACGCCCGATGTGCTCGGAAAAACGGGAATTGAAGCGGCAGAGCTTATAAAATGCGCCGCGGACACGGTAAAGCCTGCGGCGGTAATAGTAATAGACGCACTTGCGGCAAAGGACCCTGACCGTCTTTTTAAAACGGTTCAGCTTTGTGACACGGGGATCCGCCCCGGTTCGGGGGTCAAAAATTCACGCAGTGAAATAAGCGAAAAAACGGTAGGCGTGCCGGTTGCGGCGGTAGGAGTTCCCACCGTTACGGATGTAGAATCGTTGGCATACAGTCTTACGGGAAAAATGCCCGAAGCCGAGAGCGGAATGTTCGTTACACCTAAGGATGTAGATCTGCTGTGTGACAGGATAAGCGAAATACTCTCGCTTTCCTTAAACGAATTTTTACAGCCCGAAATAGAGCCGGATATAATAGCGGGACTGGTCTAAAAAGCTTTCCCCCGTCATAAACTCGTATAGGGGGCGAAAATATGCGAAACAAATCGGGCATTGCAAGGCTTGCCGGTGTTTTTTTGATAAGCACAGTGCTTTTGGGATATAATATTTACGGTATGCTTTTAAACAATTCGGCAGGTAACATTGCGGTGGCGCTTCCGCAAAATACGGGGGAAAGCACGGTATCTGAAACCGAGCCGGTAAAGCCCGACGAAACCCGAGAGACAGAACAAGCCTCCGCCCCCGTTTCGTCCGAACAGCAAAAAAGCGAGGCAGTGACGGCGTCGGCTCCCGGAAATGTCAAGGGAAAAATCATAAGCAATTATATTTCGCCCTATAAAGCGGCGCTTTCTTATGACAATATTTATGTAAAAAATATGTCGGGACTGGAAATCAATATAAAATCGTTTCTTGAAGCTCCGCTTTCCTTTAAAATTGCAAAAACGGACGCTCCCGAGGTTCTTATAATGCACACCCATACAACCGAAACCTATATGACCGAGGACGCCGATTGCTATACCGACGCCTTTTCCCCGAGAACACGGGATACCGAAAAAAATATGGTAAGCGTCGGAAATATAGTGGCCGACAAGCTTAACGCCGCAGGTATAAAGACCCTGCATGATACAACCGAGCACGATTACCCGAAATATACGGGCAGCTATACAAGGGCGGCAAAAACAATAAACGGATACTTAAAAAAGTATCCGAGCATAAAAATAGTTCTCGATCTGCACCGCGACGCCGTGGCGTCCGGTGAGAGCGACAAGGTAAAGCTTGTAACCGAGATAGACGGAAAAAAGGCGGCGCAGGTTATGCTTGTAATGGGCTCGCAGAGCGGAGGAGTTACAAATTTCCCCGATTGGCAGGAAAATTTCAAGCTGGCGGTGCGCCTGCAAAGGGTTTTGGAAACAAAATATCCCACCCTTGCAAGACCGATAAGTCTTACCTCTAAGAACTACAACGAAAGCCTTACAAAAGGTTCTCTGCTTATAGAATTCGGAACCGACGCAAATACCGTGGAGGAGGCACATTATTCGGCTCAGATGGTAGGCGACGCATTGGCGGAGCTTATGAACTCGCTTACATAAAACAAAAAAGGAATGATTAAAATTAAAAGAGTGTTTATACGGTCGTTTTCAATTTCCTTTGTCGTTGCTGTCTGCTTTTTTTCGGGACTTTTCGGAATAGCAAAGGCTTACGAAAATACACGCAGAATAGGCTTCGGCGAGTACAAAAAGGCTGTCGCCATAGAAGAGGACGGACTGAGAATACTTGATTTTACGATAAAAATTTAAAAGCAGACGGAGAAACCGTCTGCTTTTATTTGTTTAATTCCGGATTATCGGTTCGGTTTAAGAGATAATCTACGGACACGCCGTGAAAATCCGCAATTTTAATAAGGGTCTCGGTCGGAATGTCAATGTCTCCCCGTTCATAGTTGCTGTAAACACGCTGACTGCAGGACAGAACCGTTCCCATCTTCTCTTGGCTTAAATCCTTGTCTTCTCTTAAGTCCCGTATTCTTCTGTATACCGTCATCACTCAAGAATATAGATTTCCACATTACGCACGCCGAAGTTCACGCAGGCGGCTTTGCTTGACATAAACAAATCAACGCCCGTCGGGTGGTTTTTAATAAATCCGCCGGTATCAGCCGCAACCGCATAGCCGTATACAAAACTGCCGTCTGCGGTTTTTATATACATTTTGGTTCCGTAGGGTATAACCTTGGGATTGACCGCAATGTAGCCGGGCTGGGGGGCTACGCCCGTGGCGCAGTTATGGCCTGTGTAGGTATATGCTGTTGCCCGTGAGGTGATTTTTGATTTGTAATGAAGCGGAACGCCGTTTTCGTCAAGTTCTATCGGTGAAGAGGGTGTGAGCGTGGAAACCGATTTAACGGTTGCGCCGGTTTTAGCCGCTGTTTTTACCGCGGCGGTCTTTTTTGTTCCTACTATTGTTTTGGTGTTGACCGCGGTCTTTAAAACCTCTTCGCCCGTGACGGTTTTTTCCGAAGAAACGCCGTTTACAAGCTTTTCGGTGTAAGCTACCTGCTTTAAGCCGTCCTCGCCGTCCTCGGTCTTTGTAACGCCTGCCGCATGGGCGGAGGAATATACCGTCTCTTCCCCGTGGGGAATAACCTCCGTATAGGTTCCGTTTACATATTCTATATCGGTGTAGTCGATATAAGCGGTTTCGGTTATTTCGGTATCAAGCGAGGGCTGTACCATATCAAATTCATCCGCGGTATAGCCTGCCAAAGCGAGTGCGTCGGCAACCGTTCCGCCCGAAAACTCAACCTCGGTTACATTTTCGCCGCTTGTTATATAAACGGGAAATGTATAAGCAATCTCGACAGAGGTAATACGCCCCTCGGAAGCGGTCTGTAAAATCTTATATCTGTCCGACTTAAGGTTAAGTCCCGAAAGCACGCCCGAAACATTAAGATTAAGCGAGCGGACAACATAATTATTTTCACCGTCAAATACATTTACGGTGTTTATCGAAAGTCCGAGCAGGGAAACCACCGCAACAGTTACGGCGGTAAGCACTGCGATACACTTTACACGGGTTTGTTTTGAAAATAAAATTTCGGACAATCGAATTTTTATTTTTTCTAACATCAAATGTCTCCTTTGAAACTGATTTCTCAATTCGTTTGCTATTATATACAAAAAACCACACTATGTCAAAGCGCTTAAAAATACAGTTTTTATGCAATACGCACAAATTACAAGGCGGTTACAAAAAGGTTACAAGCGTGTAACCTTTTAAAGTCTGAGAAAATTGACAATTTTTAACATTTAGCTTGTGCAATCCTACAAAATGACGCAAAGTGGCGTGAGATACAGCTTGTACAATACTATTTTATACCAAAAGTGGGGGATTTATTCAAAAACTTCCGAAATAAACACAATATAGCGTGTATTAAGAAAATATTAATATTTGTGAAATTAGGACTTTACAAACGCCGCAAAGTGTGATATAGTAGTTCGAAGAAACCTTTAAGACGGTACGGGATGCCGGCAAGGACAGAGAAACACAGTATATATATGTATACCATTATGTCCTGCCGTGCGCAGGCTTTTTTTATGCCTTAGGAGGAGCGTTATGGAAAAGTTCAAGGCAACCCTTATGGACGAAACGGCGGTCACCCGCGCGCTCAAAAGAATTTCGCACGAAATTCTTGAAAAGAATAACGGAACCGAAAACCTTTGCATAATAGGCATAAAAAGAAGAGGGGTATCCCTCGCGAAAATTATCGCGGACAACATATATAATATAGAGGGCATAAAAGTTCCGTGCGGAGAGATTGATATTACATATTACAGGGACGACCTGTCGGTAATATCGGACGATCCGGTAATTCACGGAGCGGAACTTCCATTTTCCGTAACCGACCGCCGTGTGGTTTTGGTGGACGATGTGCTGTATACCGGCAGAACGGTGCGTGCGGCGCTTGACGCTCTTATGAAGTGCGGCAGGGCGGCTTCTGTACAGCTTGCGGTGCTTATAGACAGAGGGCACAGGGAACTGCCTATAAGGGGCGATTATGTCGGAAAGAATATCCCAACCTCAAAATCCGAGGTAATAGCGGTTAAAATACCGCCGTATGACGATATAACGGCGGCGGAGCTTTATGAGGTATAAACGGCTTTACGGCCTTTATATAAAATAAAAGCACCTAATGAGGAGAGACTCGTGGTGCTAAAACGGAGGAAGTAAAAATGAAACTAATCTACGGTGTTAAAGACAAACCGAGTTTTGGCAAGGTAATAGTTTTTGCTTTGCAGCAGCTTCTCGCAATTCTTGCGGCAACGATAGCTGTTCCTACCATTGTGCAAAACGGGATGTCACAGTCCGCGGCGCTTTTCGGCGCAGGCGTGGGAACAATAGTTTATCTGCTTTTCACTAAATTTAAAAGCCCTGTATTCTTAGGCTCGTCATTTGCGTTCATCGGCTCAATGCTTGCCGCGTTTGCGGGTGCCGCATCCGCTCAGGCAGGCTATGTAGGCTTGATACTCGGTGCCGCTTTCGCGGGTCTTGTATATGTTATTATCGCAATAGCGGTAAAATTCGTCGGAGTAGGCTGGGTTAATAAGCTTATGCCGGCAGTGGTTATCGGACCGACGGTTTCAATAATCGGTTTGTCCCTTGCCGCAAACGCCGTAAGCGATATAACAAAGGGTAAGGTGCTTGACGCAAAGGGCAATTCGGTTGCAAATCCGCTTGTGTGCCTTGTGTGCGGACTTATAACCCTTTTGGTAGTAACTATCTGCTCGGTATACGGCAAAAAGATGGTTAAGCTTATTCCCTTTATTATCGGAATACTCGCGGGATATGCCGCAGCGGCGATATTCACCGTTATAGGAATTGCCACAGACAATCAGGCGCTTCAGATAATAAACTTCGAAGTTTTCAAGAATATGAGCGTAGTAGCGGTACCCGACTTTACATTCTTCGAGGCCGCAAAGGGACTCAGCAAAATTAACGGTCAGTACATAGCTACGGTTGCGGTAGCTTACATTCCGGTTGCGTTTGTTGTATTTGCGGAGCATATCGCTGACCACAAGAACCTCTCCTCGGTAATCGAACAGGATCTTCTTGAGGAACCGGGACTTCACAGAACCCTCCTCGGAGACGGCGTAGGCTCTGTTGCCGGAGCTGTATTCGGCGGCTGCCCGAACACAACATACGGTGAATCGGTCGGCTGTGTTGCGATAACCGGCAACGCTTCCGTTGTAACAATACTTGCTACTGCCATACTGTCAATAGTAATTTCCTTCTTCGGTCCGTTCGTAACATTCCTTTCAACAATACCGAACTGCGTAATGGGCGGCGTTTGCGTAACGCTTTACGGATTTATCGCGGTTTCCGGTCTTAAAATGATACAGGAGGTTGACCTTAACGATAACAGAAACCTCTTTGTGGTAGCCGTAATTCTTATCTGCGGTATAGGCGGTCTTACCGTATCGTTCGGAAAGGTTACAATAACCTCGATAGCCTGTGCGCTTATTCTCGGAATAATTACCAATGTGATTTTATCCGGCAAAAAAGAGGAAAAGAACGCGTAAACATTTAAAACAGATTTGAAAGCACCGTCACGGAGTACTCCGTGACGGTGCTTTTTGTTTGGTGTAAAGTCTGAAATCAGACATAATAGATTTTACGCTTGCGATTTTGCAAATAAAAGGCTATTGCTCTGCTAACGCAGGGTACTTTTCTAAGCCTTAGTTCGGCTAACGCCGGTTTATATTTTTTTACTTTGCTTTAATCTGCTGCACTCATGCCGTGCAGCCAAAGGGTTTGTTCTCTGCTAACGCAGGTTTATAGCTTTGTACTTTGCTTAGCTTGCTTGTGCTCCTGCCGCACGGGCACCCTATTTCTGTGCGGACAGAAATAGGGGAAAGAACCGCCGAGAACCCTTCCGATCGGGTTCTCGGACTCTCCTTAACGGCTGGGGGGACACCCCCTTGTGTATCCCCGACTGAAACCTTGATTAAACATTAAAGCCTATTTAACAACAATAAAGATTGTATTACTCTATATTTTCGGATAGTTCATATCTTCAGGTAGTCCTAATATATAATCTGCCGAAACATTCAAATACGCACAAATCTCTTTTAAATATGTTACAGGCATTATATTTACACCTTTTTCATATCGTGCATACTGCTGTTGTTTGATATTCAAATGTTGGGCAATTTCTTTTTGAGTTATATTTCTGTTTTCTCTTATGAATTGTATTTTTTCATTGTAGTACATTTTTATCACCGTTATATTTTTAACACAATTTACAACAAATGTGTTGACAAATGAACAGATGTGTTGTAAAATAAATTAAACAATTAATATGTTTTAATTTTTGCAATGGCACAAGGTATGTATCCCCGACTAAAGTTTTATGCAAGGGGTTTCAAAAGGGGTTTCACCCCTTTGCCATTGGGCAAGCAGGAAATAGAGACTGTAGCTCACGGCTGTGCTATTCCCTGCTTGCCGTAGGGGGTCTTAGGGGACCCACCCTCGGTCTCCTAATGTTCTTTGCATCCTTTCTTTCAATAAAGAAAGGATGTGCCTGCACGGCATGAGTGCAGCAGACTAAGGCAAAGTAAAAAAGCTATAAATCTGCGTTAGCAGAGAAGTAACCCATTGACTTTAAAGTCAATTTTAATTATTAAGAGGTGTTCACTTATGGAAAAATCAAAAGAAGATAATATACTTTACCTTGCGGAACAAATCCCCAAATTGCCCGATAAGGCAAGAACCGCCGTCTTGTTTTTAATCGATAACTTCGACTTAATCGAAAAAATGAGCAAAGCGGCGCATATGACAGAAACGGAAATTCAAAACAGAATGGCGAAAGCCAAAGAAAACGAGGATTATACCTCTATGGCTATCTTCTGCGCCGCTAAGGCATTAAGCGATAAATAATAAAAGGACTGCCGTTCGGCAGTCCTTGAAAAACCGCTGAATAAGCGGTTATTTTATATCATTAATATCATACGGCGTGGTCTGGTATACGAAATAGTTAAGCCAGTTTGAAAAAAGCAGATTGGCGTGCGCGCGCCACGAAACAACAGGCGGCTTTGTCGGGTCGTTTCCCGGGAAATAGTTTTCGGGGATTTCAATAGGCTCGCCTGCCTTTAAATCACGGAAATATTCGTCCGCCAGCGTGTTTGCGTCATACTCCGAATGTCCCGTAATAAAAATCTGCCTGCCGCCGCCTGTGGAAACGGCGTATACTCCGGCTTCCTTTGAGGAAGCGAGTATTTTAAGCCTGCTGTCGGCTTTTATATCCTCAGCCTTAAAATATGTGTGGCGTGAGTGCGGCACCATAAACACATCGTCGAACCCACGGAAAAGTATTGAATTTTTATAGTCCGCCCTATGCTCAAACACACCGAACAGCTTTTTGCTTAAAGGATATTTTTTTATGCCGAAATGGTAATAAAGCGCCGCCTGCGCGCCCCAACAGATATGCAGGGTGCTGTGAACATGGGTCTTGCTCCATTCCATAATCTCGCACAGCTCGTCCCAATACTCAACCTCCTTAAACGGCAGCTTTTCAACCGGTGCGCCGGTGATTATCATACCGTCAAAGGTGCGGTGTTTTATCTCCTCAAAGGTATTGTAAAAGGTAAAAAGATGCTCGGCAGGCGTATTTTTTGAAATATGGCTTTTTGTATGCAAAAATTCAAGATCCACCTGAAGCGGAGAGTTTCCCAAAAGCCTTGATATTTGGGTCTCGGTCTCAATCTTCTTCGGCATTAAATTAAGCAAAAGAATTTTAAGCGGCCGTATATCCTGCGTTATGGCTCTGGTTTCGGTCATAACGAATATGTTTTCGTTATTAAGCGTTTTTACCGCAGGCAGATCGTTAGGTATTTTTATCGGCATTTTTTACTCTGCTTCCGTACAGTCAAGCGCCTGCTTTATGTCCGCAATCAGGTCGTCGGCGCTTTCAAGTCCGCAGGAAAATCTTACAAGATCTCCGGGAACTCCGGCGGCGGTGAGCTCTTCCTCGGTCATCTGCCTGTGGGTACTGCTCGCGGGATGCAGACAACAGGTTCTCGCATCCGCAACATGGGTTTCAATAGCGGCAAGCTTTAAATTTTTCATAAAGGTCTCTGCCGCTTTTCTGCCGCCCTTCAAGCAAAAGCTTACAACGCCGGTGGTGCCGTTCGGCATATATTTTTGGGCGGCGGCGTAATATTTATCACCCTCAAGCCCCGGATATATTACCCTTGATATTCTGCTGTCGTTTTCAAGCGCCTTTGCAACCTTAAGGGCGTTTTCGCAGTGCCTTGCCATTCTTATATGCAGGCTTTCAAGGCCTAAATTAAGTATAAACGCGCTTTGCGGCGACTGAACCGAGCCGAAATCACGCATAAGCTGTACGGTAGCCTTTGTTATGTATGCCCCCGCTATACCGAAGCGCTCGGTGTAGGTTATGCCGTGGTAGCTTTCGTCGGGCGTGCAGAGTCCGGGGAATTTGTCGGGATAACGCGTCCAGTCGAATTTTCCCGAATCAACTATACAGCCGCCTACCGCGGCGCCGTGGCCGTCCATATATTTTGTGGTGGAGTGGGTGACAATATCGGCGCCCCACTCAAACGGGCGGCAGTTTACGGGCGTTGCAAAGGTATTGTCAACTATAAGCGGAACGCCGTGACGGTGCGCCGCCGAAGAAAATTTTTCAAAGTCAAGCACGGTAAGCGCGGGATTGGCTATTGTTTCGCCGAAAACCGCCTTTGTATTGGGGCGGAAAGCGGCGTCAAGCTCTTCCTTTGTGCAGTCGGGCGAAACAAATGTAAAATCTATACCCATTCTCTTCATAGTTACGGCAAAGAGATTGTATGTGCCGCCGTAAATTGTGGAGGAAGAAACAATGTGATCTCCGCAGGAGGCTATGTTGAATATTGCGTAAAAGGAAGCCGCCTGACCCGAGGAGGTAAGCATAGCCGCCGTGCCGCCCTCAAGCTGACATATCTTCGCCGCCACGCTGTCGCAGGTCGGGTTTTGCAGACGCGAGTAAAAATAACCGCTCGCCTCCAAATCAAAAAGCTTTCCCATATCCTCGCTTGTGGCGTATTTAAAGGTCGTGCTTTGAATTATCGGTATCTGCCTCGGTTCGCCGTTTCCGGGGGTGTAGCCGCCCTGTACGCAAATGGTATCCTTGTTCATTAAAAGTCACTCCAAATTAAAAATTTTACAGGCGTTTTTGTTAAGTATCATTTCATTTTCATCGTCCGTAAGACCGAGAGATAAAAATGCGTCAAGCTCGCTTTCGGGCGACCGCATCGGGTAGTCGCTTCCGAAAAGCACACGCTCCGCACCGTAACGCCTTATTATTTCTTTCGCCGTTTCCCGTTTAAGATAAGGAAGCGAGGAAGAACAGTCCACATAAAGATTGGGCGTGCCGCAAAGCCTGCGGCTTGCCTCCTCCCAAATAGACCAGCCGCCGAAATGCGCGCCTATCACGGTAAGTTCCGTGTAAATTTTAAGCACAGGCAAAAGTCGGTTGGGGTTTGAAAAATCATAACGGCTGTCGCCCGTGTGCATAAGTATCGGCAGGTGGTTTTTCTCGCAAAGCTCGTATATTTTAAGACAACGGTAATCGTCTATTTTAAACCCCTGAATATCGGGGTGCAGCTTTACACCCTTAAGACCGAGGGCGAGCAAATGCTCGGTATCGCCCTTTATATCCGTGCTGTCGGGATGCAGAGTGCCAAGTCCCACAAATTTATCGGGGTGCTTTTTAACCTCGCCCGCGATAAATTCGTTAATGCTTTTTACCTGATGCGGCGTGGTAGCCACGGATTGCACTATAAAACGGTCTATTCTGAGCGAATTTTCCGCCTTTAGAAGTGCGTCCGCTGTGCCTTTTCCTACGGAATGTTCGTGATAAAACCCGTCCGTACCGGCAATCGCCCGCGCGGCGATTTTTTCCGGGTATATATGACAGTGCGCGTCGGTAACAAAAAATTTATCCGTCATTAAAAGCGTATCACCTTACTTTTTAACTGCCTTATTATATTATACCTGTTTTTCCGTTTATTTCAAGGACTAAAATATGAGCTTAGAGAGCAGATTTACGATAATACAGAGCGCCGCTCCGCAGACCGTCGGAATAATTACCGAAAGAAGCGTCCATTTTATACTGCCAGTTTCCTTTTTTATTGTAATAAGGGTTGTGGAACAGGGCCAGTGCATAAGTGAGAAGAGTATGACATTTACAGCCGTAACGGGCGTCCAGCCGTTAGCCGCAAATAAGTTAAATGTTTCCGCAAGACCCGTTTGGTCGGTAAGCGTGCCGGACGCCGCATACGCCATTATCATAAGCGGAATTACCGTTTCGTTGGCAGGAAAGCCTAAAATAAACGCAACCAGTATAACCCCGTCAAGTCCCATAAATCTGCCTATCGGGTCAAGCGCCGACGACATTAGGGAAAGTATGCTCTGACCGTTTATAAATACATTCGCCGTAATCCAGATTATAAGCCCCGCGGGAGCGGCAACGGCGGCGGCACGCCCCAAAACAAAGAGCGTGCGGTCGAAAACCGAACGGACTATAACTCTTCCTATCTGCGGCTTGCGGTACGGCGGCAGTTCCAGCGTGTAGGAGGACGGAACGCCCTTTAAAACCGTCAGCGACAAAAGCTTGGTCACAAGCATTGAAACGGCAAGACTTAAAACTATGGCGCCTGTTAAAAGCACGGCGGCAAGCAAGGACGGAACAACGCCCGACGAGGTGCCGATAAAAAACATAGTTATAACCGAAATAAGAAGCGGAAATCTGCCGTTGCAGGGAACAAAGTTATTTGTAAGTATCGCAAGCAGACGCTCTCTTTTTGAGTCTATTATTCGGCAGCCGACTATTCCTGCGGCGTTACAGCCAAAGCCCATACAAACCGTGAGCGCCTGTTTTCCGCAGGCATTGCACTTTTTAAAAGGGCGGTCAAGGTTATAGGCAATTCTCGGCAAATACCCCGAATCCTCAAGCAGGGTGAAAAGAGGAAAAAATATCGCCATCGGCGGCAGCATTACCGAAACCACCCAGGAAAGCACACGCCACACGCCCGATACCAGTGCACCCCTTAACCAATCGGGCGAGTTAAGACGGATAAACAGCTCGTCAAGGCGCATCTCGATTTTTCCGAAAAAAGTTGACAAAATTTCGGACGGGTAATTAGCCCCCGTAACCGTCAGCCAAAAGACAAACGCCAAAAGCACTATCATAACGGCGTAGCCTGTAAGCTTACCTGTAAGAAAACGGTCAAGTCTTCTGTCAAAGGCGGCATATTTTTGGTTTTTAAAGGTTACTGTTTCATTTGCGATCTTTTCAGTGTATTCCACCGCTGAGGAAACAATTATGTCCTTAAGCTTATCTGTCGTTATGCCGTTTTCAAAAAGCAACTCCTCCGCCTGCGAACGGGCGGAAAAAAGCGCGGGACTGTTCAAAAATTCATTGCCTGCAAGTGCGGTGAGCTCCCTTGTAAGCGAGGGGTCGTTTTCAATGAGCTTTAAAGCAAGCCATTTTGCCCGACGCCTGTCTTTTACGGCAAGGCGTGTTTCCTTTTCAACAATATTTACTGCCTTTTCCACCGCGTCGGGGTAATCTATCTTAAAGTCAAGCCGGCTTTCTTTCTCCAGCGCGCAGTCTACGGCGTCGAGCAGTGCGCCGAGGGTCTTCTTTTTGCGTGCCGATGTTCCCACTACGGGAACGCCGAGTATCCGTGAAAGCTTTTTTAAATCTATGCTTATGCCCTTGCGCGCGGCTTCGTCCATCAGATTTACGCACACCACTACCCTGTCGGATACCTCCATTGTCTGCAAAACAAGATTGAGGTTTCTTTCAAGCGCGGTTGCGTCGCACACTACCACTACCGCGTCGGGCTTGCCGAAGCAGATAAAGTTTCTTGCAACCTCTTCCTCTGCCGAATGTGCCATTAAAGAATATGTTCCGGGTATATCCACAAAAACACAGCCGTGCTTTGCGGTCGCACAGTATCCTTGTGCGTTCGCCACGGTCTTGCCGGGCCAGTTTCCCGTATGCTGATTAAGCCCTGTAAGGGCGTTAAAAACCGTGCTTTTACCCACATTCGGGTTGCCCGCAAGGGCTATTACCTTATCGTTTTCGGAGCGCTTTTTTATAACAAGCCCCGAATCAACCGCACTGTATCCCACCGAGCTTTTTGTAAGACCCATTTGCTCTCCCCCCAAGACAGACTTCTGTTACTATCTTATTCCGAGGGAGCCTAAATGTTAAAACGCGGACCGCAAAAAAGCAGTCCGCGTTTGATAAACTGTCATACGGTATTTTTTAATCGCTTACAACTCCGCCGTTTGCGATATAGCTTTCCATTTTCTCCGAAAGACGGGTAACGGGCTGGCTTGCGATTTTAAGTCCGAGCGGGCTTTGCCTGTCCTTTATGTTGTGAACCTCGTAGGCTACCCTTTTAAGCTCGTCAAAGCATATTTCTGCGCTTTCCGCGTCTCCTGCCTTTTTGTAAAGCGTAACGCCCGTAACTAGCATATTGCAGTATTCTCTGTACTCCGAATAGGAGAACGGCGCTATTGAAAGCACGGAATTTTTGTATTCCATAACCTTTTTAAAATCACCCTTTGCAAAGGCGTTCCGTGCCTTTACCGTATACGCAAGGGCGGCGTATTTATTACGGCTTAAAATATCGTCAGCCATATTCTCGGCAACGGTTTTGTTTTTCTCCTCCGTAAGAAGCTGAAGCTCGCTCTGCGTATTAAAGGGATACATTGAAAGCGCCGCTTTATGGCGGTTAAAGTGAGAAAGCGCAAGCGCAATACCGAAATAAATACACGCGGCAGAGGTTAAAAAGCAAACTCCCGATATAATATCCGGTTTTTTAAGGGTTATTTCCTTACCGCCGCGGAAGTCGGTAAACAGCAGCATTATCATAAACACCGAAATATACTGCAAGTCAAAATCGAAACAGCAGTGCATAGCTATTGAATACAGAATTACCCGATTGCAAAACGGCTTTTTGCCGAAGAAAATCGCTTTAAACACCGCCGCAATAAACAGAAGTCCCGGAACCCAGCCTATATCGAGCAAAAGCTGCAAAAAATCGTTATGCACATACATAACCGAGTACACGCCGGTCTGAACCGAACGCTGGACATAATAGTAGCCCATATAGCCAAGCCCGAACGGGTGCTTTAAAATAAGTGGTAAAGCGTCTCTGAAATATAAAAGTCTGCCTAAAAAAGCGCTTGAACCAAGCGATATACCCGCAAATCTTCCCAAAATTGCGGAATTGCCCGAAACCGTGATATAAAGCGTTAATGCGAGGGCTATGGCTCCCGCCGCAGAAACGGTGATGATTTTGATTTTTCTGCTTTTTGTAACGAGCAGCAATACCAAATTGGAAATTACAAAAATCACAAAAACCGTTCTGCTTTGCGAAAACAAAATTCCGAATATCGTTACGGCAAGCATTACGATATCCCATATTTTGTATTTTTCTCTTGAAATTACAATAAGCTCGCAGGCAAGCGCGAAAATCGCGTATGTATTCGGGTATTCGAAAAAACCGCAGAGCCGCCCCGAAACCGAGAAATAATCCTTAAGAACAGGAATATACATACCGATTGCGGAAATCACGGTAGTTACCGCAGCCAAAACAGGCAGAGCGGATATTGCATCGTCCGAGCTTTCCGTCTGCATCAATATCAAAAGATAAAGCAATACCGGCAGAAACTTAAACACGCCTATTGCTGCCATACCGCCGTCTATCGCCCAAAATATGCTGAGGGCATAAAAAAGCGGGATGCAAAATACGGAAACGGAGGTTATATTAATAAATAACCGCATACTTTTATTTGCCGCGGCTTTTACAATTATATATATAAGCATAGCCACGCTCAAAAAACAGGAGATATATTCGTGAAAGGTTCCCACGCAAAGCAGGGAAACAGCCGTAATAATTTCGGCAAATCCGAGTTTTTTGATTTTTTCGTTCGTACCGCTCACCTCAAACCGATATAATTTTTGTCTAACGGGGAATAATTATTTTCTGCCCTGCCGGAATTTTGATAATATCCTTTTTGTCTCTCTCGACCCACACATCGGTGGCGGTCGGGTTATAAAAGACCTTTTCGTCGGTGCTTTTTCCGAGATAACTGATGCCGTTAAGATGGAATGTGGCTTTGAGATTATATTTGTCGAAAAGCGATATAAGACGGGCGTCATTTTCAGCACCGTCGTCAAAGCTGAAGGTGAGTATCCGTTTTAAACCGCCGGGATAAATGTGATATTGCAGCATAATTATTACTTGCTTTCTTAAAAATGCTTGCTATGCTTGATTGTAGCACAGGGATTTTCTCTTGTCAACCAAACCTAAAAATATGGCTGAATATAAAGCGTACAACTTCGTTGCCGTAAGATTTTCGGCATTTATAAAAAATTACAAAAAACGCATAATTTACCTATAATATTATTTGTTTTTCAACGCAAAATACTAATGCAAACGCAAAGAGAAATTTTTATAGGAGAGAAAAAATCATGGCAAACAAGAATGCAGTACCTGAGGCTCGCGAAGCCCTTAACCGTTTTAAGATGGAAGCCGCTAACGACCTTGGTGTTCCCGAGTGTTATTAAAAAATTCATTACATAGACCGAACAGAACCGCTTAATGACGCAGGGCAGCCTTTAAAATATTGACTATTCGTTACGAATATGATAATATATTTGCGGTGATGGTATGGAAAAACGAAACGCGAAAATTATTGTCGGGACAGCCGGCGGCACTGCCGGAGGAAACGCCAAAACATATAAGATCTCATTGCCTACAAGGTGGGTGACGGAATTAAAGCTCGACGATAACGGGGCAGAGCTTTGTTATGACGGAGAAAAAATCGTAATCTCACCTCGCCTTTCGTTTGAAGAATTTCCGGTTAAGAAAAAGGCAATGGGTCATAAGCTTTTGCATATGGAGTTTTATGATAAAAATGTACTGTGTACGAAAATATGTGCGGATTTAAGCGATAAGTCTCTTTCCGTAAAGAATTATACCGATAATATTGTAAAAACCGCATTCGGTAATAATTTGTTTCCCGATTGGAAGGATTTTGAGGGATTTTTGGAGGAACGCTGTGTCCCGAAGAGCCGCAGCGGTATAAGAGAGTATTTGGATGCCTTGGGACTTGACAGGTACGATCCGCTTGAAATAATAAAGAAAACAGGCGGCAGAATGGCGGAGGATGAGCAATGGATAAAAACAGAGGTAATAAAATCACCGTAAAGCTTGTAAGCAATGAAAAGATAGCGGAAACCTCTTCAAAGGGAAATCAGGAAAAATGGTTCGATAAAGAGACGAATAAATGGTACAAATTAGATCAATTCGGTTACGAGGCGCTTGCCGAGACCTTAATTTCAAAACTGCTTGAAAAAAGCAATATAAGCGATGACACGCCGTTTTCTTTTGCGAAATATCAAATGGAAAGACTTAATGTTCACGGCAGAGACAGAACCGGCTGCTCAAGCGAAAGCTTTTTAAAAAGCGGTCAGTCGATAATTACGCTGAGCCATCTTTTTTCAAGACGGCTCGGAATTTCCCTTAAAGATAAATTGACAAGTTTGCCGAGCGATAAAAAGCGGATAGAATACTTGGCAACGGCAACGGCGGAGTTTACGGGTCTTAAGGAATTTCCCGAATATTTGACCCTTTTGTTTGAAGCGGACGCGCTGTTTCTTAATGACGACCGACACCTTAACAATATTGCTGTGCTTGAAAAAAACGGCAGCTTTGATTATTGCCCGATATTCGACAACGGTGCGGGATTGCTTTCCAACACGCAGTTTTCGCCTATGGATATTGAACCCAAGGGACTTATAAAGTCGGTAATTGCCCGTCCGTTCGGTACCACATTTAACCGTCAGATGAACACTGCAAGAGCGCTTTTCGGCAAACAACTTAAAATTCCGCAGTTTACCGAGAAAGAAATTACGGCAGAGCTTAAACCGATGCTTGAATTCTATGCCGAGCGAGACAGAGGGCTGATTGCGGACCGTGTTACCGAGTGTATTCTCGAAAGACAAAGGTTTAATAAATAATGTTTTGTTTTATTAGTTTTTTAAAATCAAGCAAGGCAGCCGCATTTTTGCGGTTGCCTTGCTTCATATAGCGGATTATAATTTTTCGTAAATTTCAAGCAGTCTGCTCCTTGTTTTGTATTTGCCGTAGGCTATAAAATTCGGGTTTAACATTATAAGCCGCCTTGAATTGCGGATTATGTTAAGGTTTTTAAGACGGGCTAAGGATTTGTTTACGTTCGGCAGGGATAGCCCCAGAAGCTTTGCTATTTCACGCTGGGTTATTTCTATGCAGTTGCTTCTGTTTGTGTTAGATAAAAGAAAAGCAAGTATCTTACAGTCCTGCCTGTTACAGTTGTTAAGAAATTTGGTAAGATAACCCTTCCATAGTTTTACAAAGCCTATGTCAATCAGGTCGGGAGATATTACCTTGCAATCTTCTCGGGTTTCTTCTTGACAACAGTCTTCCCACCTATGTCATAAACCCTCTGCATACCAACCTTTACCGTAAGAGTCAATCTCT